>CAIOVI010000016.1 GCA_903861715.1 uncultured bacterium | reverse complement strand
TTTCACCCTTGATAGCTGTGAGAGCTACTTGGGCTTTTTCTTGGGGGCTAAAGGTTTTGTGTATTTTGGTCATAAATTTGGGTTAATATTTCCCTCTAAGTTTAGCATATTTCGTGTGCAGATTTATGGGACCATTATACAAACACATCGGGAAACTATTCTTTGCCCTCTGATTTTACCCTTCAAAATACTTCCCCCGCCATCAACGCCGGAACCAATTCAATCTGGACAGGAATAAATAATATTGTTGATTATATAGGTAATTTAATTACCAACGGTTCCGGTGCTATCGTTGCTTCAGGCGGTACTGTTGATGTGGGCGCCTATGAATTCCAAGACTCCACTGCTCCAACCACCACCGCAAACATCAACACTGGAACATATAATGCAGTGCAAAGTGTAACGCTCACTTGCTCCGATGGCGCTGGCGTTGGCTGCGACAAAACATATTACACGCTTGACAATTCAACCCCAACGACTGGTTCGACGCAGTATTCTTCGCCAATCAGCATTTCCACCACCACGACGCTCAAGTTTTTTTCGAAAGATCTGAACGGCAACAGTGAATCAATCAAGACGAAAACCTACACTATCGACACGACCCCTCCAGACACGGTCATTACAACCCAGCCCGATTCAGTGATCAATACTTCAAATACAAACTTCAACTTTGAAGCAGATGAAACCTCAACCTTTCAATGCAAGCTGGATAGTGAAGCATACGCAACCTGCACCAGTCCAAAAAGTTACACTGGCCTTGCCGAAGGCAGTCACACCTTTTCTGTCAAAGCAACTGACACTGCGACCAATGAAGATGTGACTCCAGCTGAGTTTACTTTTGTAGTTGATACGCAAGCTCCGACGCTGTCTAATATTTCGCCCAACGATACTGTGTTTCCAGCTGCTACTACGAGCACAAGTCTAACCCTCAATACAAGCGAAAATGCGGCTTGTCGATATGCTGCCACTTCTGGTGTTGCTTATGATACGATGACGCTTTTTGATAACACGAATGCTAATATTCACTCGACTTTGGTGACAAATTTAAGTCCCGGTGTTGCGTATGATTTCTACATTAAATGCAAAGACAGTATCAATGAATCAAGTGAGGGACATCTGACGTTTTCAGTTGCAGCGGCTGCAACCGGCACTATTACTGAAAAGGTCAAGCTTCAAATAGATCGCGACGTCAATAAATTCAAGGATACAATTAAAATTGCTTCAACTAAATTCAAACTCAAAAGTCAAGATCAAAACCTGGCAAATGGCACCGTCAAGGTCTACAAGGGTGGCAAACTGTGGAAAACCATCTCGGCTGATGCGAGCGGAGCCTGGAGTTCGACACTCAAGTTGGGCAAGAGCACCAGTGAGAAGATCAAGGTGATGTTCTACGACGTATTCGGAACCCTGATCGGTGACCAATCCGCCAAGGTCAAGGTGGACAGTGAAGATCCGAAGTTTACCAAATTTATCACCCCGTACTATTCCACTCGAAAAGGCGATATCCTGTATTGGGAGGCCACAGACAATGTGAAGGTAAAGACGGTCAAGAACGCCAAATTCACCGTGCCACAAGACACCTTGAACGGAACTTATGAGATTATAGTTAAGGCCTATGACGCTGTCGGAAATTCAGCGACGAAAAAGACTTGGGTGAAAGTAAGGTGATACGGATTTACACAGATCTGGGCTCACGGATTAATGCGGATCACGGATAGAAAATACTTTCCAAAAATAATCTCTCTCGGGATTGTTTTTGCTGATAAAAGTGCGGATTTTGTTTTTTTGTGGTATGCTTGGAATGTATAAAAGTGCTGAAACTTTAAATTAAAAAACACTGTCGGTTGCAAGGAGGCTCAACCTCCATTGTGGAGGTTGAGCCTCCAGCGTCTTGCAGTTACTAATTAAGCTACTTTTGGATTATTTTGAAACTTATGCAAAAACTAATTGTTGGAAATCTTAAGATGAATTTGCTGACCGTTGCCGAGCGCGATCGCTATTTGGAATCTTTTGAGCGAGAACTGAAAAATTTGCCTGAGCATCAAACTGAAATTGTGCTTTGTCCACCGGCGGTGCATTTGGAAAAATTTGTGGAAAAATTGAAACTCAAAAATGTTTTCGTGGGCGCTCAAAATATTTTTTGGGAAGAGCGAGGATCGTTTACGGGAGAAATCTCAGCGCTGATGGTGAAAAATGTTGGTTGCAGTCATGTTATCATCGGCCACAGTGAGCGGCGAAAATATTTTGCAGAGAATGATGAGGCAATAAATTTTAAAATCAGGGCAGCCTTGAAAGACGGTCTGACCCCAATTGTTTGCGTTGGGGAGTCCAAAGAAGAAAGAGAAATTGGGGACACAGCTAGGGTGATTTCGCAGCAGGTGAATCAAGCACTTGTTGAGGTTCCAATTTCAAGAATAACTGAAATTGTTTTTGCCTATGAGCCAATTTGGGCAGTTGGCAGTGATGTGACTCCAACTAGCGACGACATTTTGGAAGTCAAGATAACCATCAAAAAATTGTTGGTTGAAAAATATGGAGTTTCGGATGTTGAAAAAGTGCGAGTTCTTTATGGTGGCTCAGTTAATTCAAAAAATGTTTCTCAAGTCTGCCTGCAACCTCAACTAGATGGTGTTTTAGTTGGAAGAGAGAGTTTAATTCCAGTGGAGTTTTTGAAAATTGTTTCTCTAATTGATGCGAATTAAAAAATCAAATTAAATTCGAATTATGCACGAATTAGAATATAATTCGTATGTGATTAGGATTAAAATTAGTATATGATAACATCTGTCAAAGAAATCTTAAACAAAGCAAAGGAGGGTGGTTATGCGGTGGGAGCGTTTAACACCACCAACATGGAAACGACCAGGGCAATCGTGGAGGCTGCCAAGGCAATGAAAAGTCCGGTGATTATTCAGATGACGGAAAAAACCTTGGAATATGCAGGCGGGCGGGCAATTTTCAATTTGGTGAAAAATATCGCTGAGTTTTATGCGCCGGAAATTCCAGTGGGGATTCATCTTGATCACGGCAAAAGCTTGGAGATCATCAATCGTTGCATCAACATAGGCTTTCCTTCGGTGATGTATGATGGTTCGCGTAAGATTTATGCTGACAACATGCTACTGACCAAGAATGTGGTGGAAACTTGTCACCTCAAAGACATTTGCGTGCAAGGTGAGCTCGGTAGCGTTCCCTACATCGGAGAAACAGAAATGGGTGAGATTGATTGGGACAAATATATGACCGATCCCCAGCAAGCGGCTGATTTTGTGAAAGAAACTGGTGTTGATGCCCTGGCAGTGGCTATTGGCAATGCGCACGGATTTTTCAAAGAGCGAGCCGTGCCTGATTATGAGCGACTGGAGGCGATTCACAAACTGGTTGATCTTCCCTTGATTTTGCATGGGGCTTCAGATTGGGAAAATGACAGAGTGCAAGAAGTTATTTCACGAGGAATTTGCTGCTTTAATGTTGACACAGCCACCCGTCTGGCGTTTGTCAATAGCTTGGCGAGTTCTTTTCAAGACCAACACAATTTGTCTTTTGACATTCGAAAACTCCTGGGAGACGCTCAGGAAGAAGTGAAAAAAACCGTGATGAAAAAAATTGAATATTTTGGCAGCGGCGGAAAAATCTAAATGGTTATAGTGTTATATTGTTATATTGTCGCGAGTTAGAGTCAAGGCTTGTTTGAAGTTTTTAGCAATATAACAATATGGCAATATTTATTTATGTGCCTAGCTTTTCCGGGAAAAATAATCAAAGTGTCAGGTCAGCAGGCGACTGCTGATTTTGACGGGGTTAAAAAAGACATAAACATCTCACTTGTTCCGGATGTTCAAAAAAATGATTTTGTGATTGTGCATGCCGGCTTTGCAATTTCTCAGCTTTCAACTGAAGATGCCTGGGAGGTTTTAAAAGAATATGAAAAAGGAACAAAAATCACTGCCAAAACTGCTTAGTAAAATCGAAAAAGTTGCCAGTCAAATCAAGAGAAATGTTGTTTTGATGGAAGTTTGTGGCACGCACACGCAAACTGTCAGCAAAAACGGCATCAGAAGTTTGCTGCCAAAAAACGTGAAATTGCTGACTGGGCCTGGTTGTCCAGTTTGCGTGACGGCGCAAGAAGACATTGACGCAGTGGTTACTTTGTCCAAAGCTGGGGTTCCGATTGCGACTTATGGCGACATGCTGCGGGTGCCTGGATTTTTTGGCTCCTTGGAGCAAGCTCGCAGTCAGGGCGCAAAAGTTTTTTCAGTTTATTCTATTCAAGAAGCGCTTGAATTTAAAAAGGATTTTCCAAATCTGGTTTTTTTTGGTTTGGGCTTTGAAACCACCACCCCAATGACTGCTGTGGCTTTGCAAAATGGTTTGACGGTATACTCTTCGCATAAACTTTTTTTGCCAGCTATGAATGCCTTGCTTGAAGCAGGGCAGACAAAAATCGATGGCTTTATTAGTCCTGGTCACATTGCAACCATCATTGGCACGAAGCCATTTGAACATCTGAAAGTTGCTCAGGTGATTGCTGGTTTTGAGGCAGAGGATGTGTTGGTAGCGATTTATTTGCTCCTTTGTCAAATTAGGGATGGCAGAAAAGAAGTTGAGAATGAATATGTCCGCTTGGTTAAAAAAGATGGCAATCAAGTGGCGCAAAAAATGATTGCCGAATGTTTCAAAGTATGTAACGGCAATTGGCGCGGGTTTGGAAAAATTGAAAGTTCTGGTTTGGAAGTGAAAAATCCGAAATTGAATGCAAAAATAAAACACAAAAACATTCTTTCGAAAATTGATTTTTCCCAATCAAAAAAACCAACCGGTTGTCGTTGCGGCGAGATTATCCGAGGCACACTTAGCCCCAAGCAATGCCCCATGTTTGGCAAAGTTTGCACGCCTGAAAATCCTTACGGACCCTGCATGGTGTCCGAAGAAGGGGCATGTAACAACTATTTTAGGTTTATGGTATAATACAAATATACGAATGAATGCAAATCTACAAATATGCAAATGATACAATAAAAATATGAGTAGGAGTTTAGAAAAAGTTATTTACGCTGAGTTGTCGTATAGATTGAATGGAATATTTTTTAATGTGCATAATGAACTGGGAGCACATTGTCGGGAAGTGCAATATTGCGATGCTATTGAAAAGTTGTTAAAGGAAAACAATATTTCATATAAAAGAGAATTTTATATAGAACATGAAACAACCCTTATAAATAATAGCAACAGAGTTGATTTTTTAATTGAAGATAGAATAATAGTAGAGGTGAAAGCTTTAAGATTGATTGGAAGAGATGAATATAATCAGATACAGAGATATTTACAATTGGCAAATTTAAAATTAGGTCTATTGCTTAATTTTCATCAGAAATATCTTACGCCGAAAAGAATATTAAATTCTAAAGCGGATGAGTAACATTTGCATATTTGTAGATTTGCATGAGATTCGCATACTGTATCCATTCGCATATTTGTAGATTTGCATAAGATTCGCATCATTCGTATTATAATTATATGTATATTGAATTAGACCATGGTGGAGGTGGAGCAAAATCGAGCGAGTTGATCAAGCAAGTTCGCAAAATTTTGGGCGGGGCTGGCAAGTGGCAAAACTCAGGTGATGATTCAGCGTCGCTGGCTTTGTCCAAAATAAGTTTGCCAAAAAAAGCTTGCCAAAATCAGCATCTTTTGCTGACAACGGACGCTTTTATTGTGGATCCAATTTTTTTCCCGGGCGGCGACATTGGAAAAATTGCGGTCTGCGGAACGATTAATGATTTGGCCGTGATGGGCGCCAAACCGCTGGGAATTTCGCTGAGCATTGTGGTGGAAGAAGGATTTCCCAGGGCAGATTTTTTGAGAATTATCAAGTCAATTGCTAAGGTTTCAAAAGAGGCAGGGGTGCCTATTGTGACGGGGGACACGAAGGTGACTGAGAAAGGCAAGCTCGACAAAATTGAAATCACCACCGCCGGAATTGGCATGGCTGAGAAAGTTATCAATAATGCCGGGGCGCAAGTTGGAGATGTGGTGATTGCTTCAGGCGATTTGGGTGAGCACACGGTGGCGCTGCTGAGTGAGCGTTTCGGTTATCGCTCGCGAGTTTCTTCGGACTGCAAACCAATTGACAAAGAAATGCTGGCCATTGGAAAATTTGTGCATGCTGCCAAAGATCCAACCCGCGGAGGGTTGGCAGCTAATCTCGTGGAAATGGCCGAAAAATCCAAAGTCAAAATAGTGCTGGATGAAAATTTGTTGCCCTACAAAAAAGAAACTATCGCTTTGGGTGGCCTGCTTGGCATTGATATTTTTTCCTTTGTCAGTGAGGGTCGCTTCCTGGCAACTGTCAGTGAAAAAGATGCTGCCAAAGTTCTGCGAATTTTGAAAAAGTTTAATCCCGAAGCGAAAATTATCGGCAATGTGCAAAAGCCTGTCCGCCGAAGAGGCGGAGATACAGGCGTATATCTTCAAACTAAACTTGGCTCCTTGCGGCCCATCGAAATGCCCAACGGCAAACTTATTCCTCGTATCTGTTGACAAAGGTCACGAAAAGGTGTACACTTTAGTATCGTAGCTATTTGACAATATTTCCATTTGCCCCAGCAGAAAGTGGCTTATTTTAGGCATTTTTCTGCAGGGACAAAAAATATTATTTCTACTTCCAACAATTTCAAAGAAAAGGCGGACATCATGGACATTTTTAATCGTGTTAAACTTGAAAGTGACCTCAAACTTTGCGAGGAGCTTAAGGGTAAAATAATTTCTGGGGAAATTCCATCTGTAATTGTGGACTCCATAATAAGAGAATTTGATCCGGTGATTAAAGCATCCGAAGGTAATGGTCTTGCTGAAAAGATCGTAAAATCATTCGGACCTGAATTTGACCATTTTCTTTTTGATCAAAAAAAAGCTCAAGATTTTAACATTAAAAATCTTGTTTCATGTGAGACAAAAACAGGAATACCTTTGAGTTTATTATTTCAAACTGATGTGAACGAAAATGATTTTCTCAAGAGCTGTCTCTTTTTAAATCAGCTCCTCTCAATTAAGGAAAGGGGTCCGAGATTTTACATTCACAATCTTCAAGGGAAAAGGATACATGCGTTGCGAGGTACTATTGTTTTAAAAAGTAAAGAAGTATTAGTGCCTTCCTTGCGTCAGTGGGACAATGGCGGTGTCATTTTGGAATGGGATACTTATTACTCTGGAGAGAATAGCTTTATTGAAGTCGGTGACTTGATTTCGATAAAAAAAGAATAAAGTTATATCTGCTTTTAACTTTCTCGAAACCTTCTTTATTCGAAGGTTTCGAGAAAAAAATTGCTTGTTCGCAAAATTGCGCAACAGGCTTTTTTGATGCTCAAAAATGTTTTCCGCACTTTCCTTAACAAAAACCTTGGCACCAAAAAAATGCGGTCGTCGGAAAGTGGTGCCAGGGAAGATAGCTAGCTTTGTTAAAAAATAAAAAAACCATAAATCGGCGGTCGTATGCTTTGTGATATAGAGAGAAAAAAAGAAGATTGTCATCGCGAGGATTTTTGTACTCGAAAATTCGTGCTTGCCATATCGGATGATATGGGCGATCCAGGACTTGACAATGCTCTGGATTGCTTCGTCATCCTGCTGGCTGACTCGCAAAGACAAGAAATAATTTACTTTGTTAATAAATAAAACATAATTTGCCCAAAGGAAAGTCCGGCGTCACCGCGGGGGATTTTTTTGTTCAAGTAAAAACCTTGTTTTTCCATAATCTCAGAAATTATTTTGTTGTTCATCATTCCTCCGGAGGCAAAAACCCGTTTGTCATTCCAGACTTGATCCGGAATCTCTCGCGCTTTAGATCCTGAAACAAGTTCAGGATGACAAGTTTTAATAATCTTAAGCATTCCATCCGCAATGTATTTTTGCGCTGTCGCAGCCAGGCGAGCTTTGTCGCAGTGAAGATTTTTGATAAGATATTCAAATAAATAAGTTGTATCTAATATCCTGTATCTTGTATTTTGTATATTGTATGTTGTTATTTTAGGATTTAAATTTAAGTATGGCTTGGTTGAATTTTTCTCAAGCAGTGCAATCGGTCCATGTTTACTGAGTCTTTCGTTGTTGGAAAAACCGAGCAAGACTGAAACGGCGTCCAGCACTCGAGCCGTGCTGGAAGTTTCCAAGCAATTAAAATTTTGCTCAAGTTGACTCCAAAGGACTTCAAATTCATTCGGGGTATAAAATCTTTTAACGAAATTATAGGCAAATAATTTATCAGAACCATTATTTTCAGGAAATTTTTGTAGTTTGGTTTTTGGTGTTTGATTTTTGTTTGTATCTTGTATCTTGTATCTTGGAATTTTTTTGAGTATTGCAATCAGCATTCGAGCTGGCTGCTGAATCGCCATTTCTCCCCCCAACAAAATTTGATTTTCCAAATGCCCAATTCTGGTGATTTGTAATCTTAAATTTGAAGTTTGTTTGGTTTTTGGTTTTTGGTTATTGGTTATTGTGAACACTTCTCCTCCCCAAATCTTTCCATCAGTTCCCAGGCCTGTGCCATCGCAAGCAATCCCGTAAATTGTATTTGGTATAATACTTTTTGTCATCGCGATCCGCCCTGGGCGGAGTGGAAAATAGGTAGCTTGGCAACACTCTGGATTGCTTCGGATGAGTACATCCTCGCAAAGACCTGCTGAGTTTGTATTTTGTGTGTTATGGATTAGTCCTTGTTCCATGTTCAATGCTCCATGTTCTATAATCTGTTCTCCAACTGCGGAGAAAATATGCGCGTGGTGATGTTGAACTGGCAAATATTGCGCCTTGTATTTTTTTGCTAATTGCTGGGCGAGTTTGGTAGTCTCAAAAAGCGGGTGCAGATCAGACAAAATAATGTCAGGCTTGATTTTTTGATCCTTGAGAAATTTTAAAAGTTGAGTTTTAAAATCTGAAAAATTATGCTCGTTTGCCAAATCTCCAAAGTCTTGGGAAAAATTCATGGTGCCATTTTCCCACAGCGAAAAATTTCCAGCAGACTCAGCTCCGAGTGCCAGAATAATTTTCTTATTATGGATATTGGGAATTTTATACACTTGCATAAAAGGTCGTGAGAATTGTAGAGGCTCAACCTCCATTGTGGAGGTTGAGCCTCTACAATTTGTCTATCACTTAAATGTATTCTAGCACTAGAAAGGAATTTTGTGCTATAATGATTTTATACTTGTAAAATAAAAATAAATGGAAAAACCAAAAATAGCTATTGTTAGTTTGACTTCGTGTGAGGGTTGTCAGTTTGCCTTGTTGGATTTGGGCGAGCGGTTTTTGGAAGTTGCCAAATTGGTTGAGATGGTGGACTTCAGACTCTTGGAAGATGGCGAAGATGATGGACGCTTGCTCGACATTGCATTTGTGGAAGGCAACCCAGCGACGGAAGCCAACAAGAAAACCTTGCTTAAATTGAGAGAGCGTAGCAAACTCTTGGTGGTGATTGGCAACTGTGCGGCTATGGGCGGCATTCCGGAAATCAAAAATTATCGCGAAAAGAAAACTGCCGTCAAGCATGTTTACAAATATATCCAAGGCATTGAAAACGAAGACATTCAAGAAGTGGATAATTTTGTCAAAGTTGATTTCACTTTGCCTGGTTGTCCAATCAATGGCGAAGAATTTTTGAACTATTTGCCATTGCTTTTGGCTGGGCAAATTCCAACGATTCCCGACAATCCAGTTTGTGTGGAGTGCAAAAAGAAAGGCAACACTTGTTTGTTGCTCGAAAAGAAACCTTGCTTTGGGCCGATGATTTTGGGAGGTTGCGATGCCGTTTGTCCCACGGCTCGGATGGGCTGTCAGGGTTGTCGCGGCCTTAGGCCCAAGGGCAATGTCAAAGCTATGAAAGCCACATTAAAGCAGATGATGACCGACGAAGAATTTGAGAACACAACCGAAATCTTTGGGTTGAGGGATGACATATCCGAATGGGAATCCAAATTTAGCACGAATTAAATCCGAATGGAAATTCAAAAAAACAGTAAAAATAATTTAAATGAGTGAAATTTTACATAAAGATTTATCATATGAAATAAATGGAATCTTATTTGAAATTCATAATAAGCTGGGAAGTTTTTGCAATCATAAGCAATATTGCCAAGCGCTGGAAATAGTATTAAAAAATCGGGGTATTTCTTATCAAAGAGAGATTGAAGTGCCCATAATAATGGACGGGCATGAGATTGGTGGCAATAGGCTTGACTTCTTGATAGATGATAAAATTGTCCTTGATGTTAAAAATAAAAAGATAATCACCAAAAAGGATTATGTTCAAATGAAAAGATATTTAAACGCAGCTCAAAAGGAATTAGGCATTATTGTTAATTTCGCTGAAAAATCTATAAAGCCAGCCAGGATACTCAATAAAATTAATTAGGAAATTATTTATAGCATTTGGATATAATTCGTTTAAAATTAGGATATGAATATTCGTATAAATCACATTGCAAAAATTGAGGGGCACACGGGGTTTATGGCTAGCGTGCTGCAGGGCGACGTGAAAAGCGCCAAGTTCGAAGTGCAAGAAGGCGTGCGCCTGATTGAAGGAATTTTGGTGGGCAGATATTACAAAGATATGCCAACGATTGCTCAACGGATTTGTGGCATTTGTCCAGTGGTGCATAATTTGACGGCAATTAAGGCAATTGAAAATGCGATGAAGGTGCAGGTTTCCGAGGAAACCGTGAAACTTCGCAGGGTGATGGAGCATGCTCAGTTCATTCATTCGCATGCCCTGCATCTTTTCTTTTTGTCACTGGCCGATTTTTTGGACATTGAAAATGATTTGGATTTGGTCAGTGAATATCCCGAGCAAACTAAAAAGGCAGTGAAGATCAGGGAATATGGCATGGAAATCATCAAAATCATCGGCGGGCGCGTGGTGCATCCGCTGACCAATGAGGTCGGCGGTTTCAAAAAAGTTCCGACCAAAGAAGAAATCCAAAAACTCATTGCCCAAAGTGAAGAAATTTTGCCAGTGGCCTTGGAGCTCGGAGAATTTTTCAAAACGATCAAATTGCCGGAGTTTAGTCGACCGACAGAATATGTCAGTTTGGAAAAGAAGGGAGAGTATGCAATTTATGATGGCGACGTGGTTTCCAATAAGGGTCTGCATGTGGATGTGCAGCAATTTGAAAACAATTTTCATGAATTTCAGCGCCCAAAGGAAATCATTAAGCGGGTGTTGGCAGATGGCAAAACCAGCTATATGGTGGGGGCCATCGCTCGCATCAACAATCAAAGTGACAAACTGAGTTATGAAGCTCAACAATATCGAAAATCACTAGGCTACAGCTTGCCGGATTTTAATCCCTTTCATAATGTTCTTTATCAAATGACTGAAGTTTTGCATTGCATTGAAGAGTCTGGACATTTGCTTCGGCAGTTGGCTCAGTGTGATTTGAACAATGCCCTCACAAAAGAATATAAAGTTCAAGCTGGCAGTGCCGCTGCGGCAGTTGAAGCTCCGCGCGGAACATTGTATTATTGGGTTGATATCGACGAAAAGGGATACATTAAAAATGTGAACATCATCACGCCGACGGCTCAGTTTTTGACCCACTTGGAAGATGACATCGCAGCTTTTTTGCCGCAGGTTTTGGATTTGGACGAAAAAACTCGCGAGAAGAAAATGCGCGCCTTCATCCGAGCCTATGACCCCTGCATTAGTTGCGCGGTCCACTGATACGAATTAGGCTCCGAATTATACGAATTAAAATCCAAATGATGGGAATTGTTTTTAAGCTTATTTTTAGTTAAAGTTGATAAAATTAATAAAATCATAATTTTTTATTCGCTTAAAATTCGGATATAATTAGGATTATAATTAGGATAATGCATGATTTTCTGTTGGCCAAAGAAATTGTCGGCGAAGTTTTGGCGGTTGCCAAAGAAAAGGGACTTTCAAAAGTTGAAAAGGTTTCAGTTGAGATTGGGTTGATTGCGATGGCCCATGATGGACATGAGGAGCACACGGAGGACATTAGTGTTGAGAATTTGCAATTTGGAATTTCTGCCATTGTGAAGGGCACTATTTTAGAGAACACGATTTTTGAAATCAGAAAAGTGGCGGGGGAGCATTGGAAACTAGTCGAAATCGAAGGAAATTAATTTGTCTTTGCGAGGATGTAATCATCCGAAGCAATCCAGTGTGATGCAGGATTAACTTTTCTTTTAATAGAAAAGTTACAAAAGAAATCCCGACACGTGCTTGTTGCTGGGGCAAAGACTTCGCTCTTCACTAAAATTCCCGCTGCACTTTTTCTGCTGAAAAAGCTCGCTGAAAATTTCTTAACGCTCATCACTCGTCTTTTGCCTACGCACTGCGCAATGTGCGGAGGGGAAAAATACGGGATACAAAATACAAATTTACTATTAATAATTTTTTAACATAAAAAATATATGCTAAAAGTAGCAATCAACGGTTTCGGTCGCATTGGGCGACCATCGACAAAAATTGTTTTTGAAAAGGAGAACATGGAAGTCGTAGCCATCAATGACTTGACTGACATTGAAACTAGCGCGCATCTGCTGAAATACGATTCGTCTTATGGAGTTTATCAGCATGACGTGGTGGTGGACGCTGAAAAAAGTGAAATTTCAATTGGTGGCAAGGCGGTGAAATATTTTTCAGAAAAAGACCCAGCTAATTTGCCCTGGGGCGAGCTTGGCGTGGATGTGGTTTTGGATTGCACGGGAATTTTTCTGGATCAACATTCTGCTCAAAAACACATTGATGCGGGAGCCAAAAAAGTGGTGATGAGCGCGCCACCAAAAGATGACACTGCGATTTATCTGCTGGGTGTTAATGAAAATGAATATAAAGGCGAAACGATTGTTTCCAATGGATCTTGCACGACCAATTGTTTGGCGCCGATGATCAAAGTTTTGGACGACCTTTGCAAAATCGAAAAAGGTTTCATGACCACCACGCATTCCTACACCAATGATCAGAATCTTTTGGATTTGCCTCACCGAGATTTGAGAAGAGCTCGTGCTGCGGCGCTTTCAATCATTCCAACCACAACTGGTGCGGCCAAAACTGTTGGCAAAGTGATTCCACATTTGAAAGGTAAACTGGATGGCATCGCCCTGCGTGTTCCAACCCCAGTGGTTTCAATTGTGGATTTCATCTGCACGGTGGAAAATCCAAAAACCGTGGAAGAAATCAACGCCGCTTTTGTGGAACAAGCAGCTGGCGCAATGAAAGGCATCTTGGATGCCACTACGAAAGAATTAGTTTCTATGGACTACAAAATGAACCCATTTAGTTCAATTGTGGATTTGCCGCTGACCATGTCGCAAGGCAATTTGGTCAAGATAGTTGGTTGGTATGACAACGAATGGGCTTATTCCAATCGCTTGGTGGAGATGGGGGAATTCATTTGTCGGTAATCTCTACGAATTACGAACTTTTACGAATCTACGAAAAGAAATTTTTGGCAAATAAAAAACACGATTTTTTCGTGTTTTTTTGTGGTTGCTAAATTTTTGAAAATGAAAAAACCGACCAGAGGGAAGGTTCTTTCATGGTCGGTGTCGGTTGGGTCAGCAGTATTGTTCGCAGAGTTCAATGAATTTCTCAGTGAAGATATAATTATCTCGGCTATCCCTGTCTAGATAGCCAGTTTTTGTAAACTCTTCAAGAATTTCATCATGATGATTTATCGAACGATGCGAAAAAGATGAGACGTAGTCCTGCCAGGTAAATGGACCCCATTGATTGCTTAATACATAATTTGCAAGTGTTACTAAATTGTTAGCAACAATTTCTTTTTCGTCATCTTGCCGCAGCCACGGCGTTCTGGTTAACTTTTTCTTTACGTCCGATGGAAAAATAGATGAATTTAGCATGATATGTACCTTGTGTTTGAGTTATTTGGAATGCTATCTTAGGAACTATAATGGTTTTTAATTATACTCCCATTTGTAGACTTTGTCAACTATTTTGCGATAAAAAGGCTAAAATAAGCCAAGAATAGAATTAGCGCCTTGTCTTTGCAATCCGCCCTGGGCGGAGAAGCAATCCAGGGCCGTGCAATGTTCTGGATCGCCACGAATTTTCGAGTACAAAAATTCTCGCGATGACGGAAATAAAAGGTTTAGTATTCTCCAAGGGTTAAGCTTCTGGAAATTTTTAACAATATATCAATGTCACAATATAACAATTTATCTCTGGTTTTCCCAAAATTCCAAAAGCGTAGTATAATAGAAAAGTTAAAAAGTTTATAAAGTTGAAAGTCCATAAAAATTCCTGTCATCCTGAATTTATTTCAGGATCTCTGTTATAGGCAGTTTTGTGAAATGGAGAAAGCAGATTCTGAAACCCTCCAAAGGCGGGCAGGCAAGTTCGCAGTGACAATATAATTTTTACTTTATAATTTTATTTTTTTCTGTAATTTATTCGAGTCATTCGAGTGCATATTCGAGTCATTCGAGTCGCTAAGTTTTGTATTTAAAAAAAGTTGAAATAACTGGGTTTAAATCGTTTGCCAATAAGACGACGCTGGAATTTTTGCCGGCGGCGAATTTTCGTGATGATGCAGCGGGTAAAGGAATTACCGCAATCGTGGGACCAAACGGCTCTGGCAAATCGAACGTTTCCGATGCGATCAAATGGGCAATGGGTGAGCAGTCGATGAAAAATTTGAGGGGCAAAAAATCTGAAGACGTCATTTTTGCCGGCAGCGGCAGCAAGGCCAGACTTTCCAGCGCACATGTGTCACTTTTTTTTGATAACTCTGACAAGCGAATCCCATTGGAATTTTCGGAAGTGGTTTTGACTCGCAAACTTTTTCGCTCCGGCGAGTCAGAATATCTGATCAATGGCAGCAAAGCAAGGCTTTTGGATGTGACTGATTTGTTGGCGCGGGCGGGAGTTGGCAAAGAAAGCTATTCGGTTATCAATCAAGGCATGTCAGATGCGTTGCTTAATGCTAATCCGATTGAAAGGCGTGGCGTGCTGGAAGACGCGGCGGGAGTCAAACAATACCAAATCAAGAAAGAAAGAGCGCTGAAGAAACTGGAATCGACCAGGGAAAACATGGAGCGCACAGCGGGACTGATTCGGGAAATTGAACCACACTTGAAAATGCTCAAAAGGCAAGCTGAAAAAGCTCAGCAGGGAAAAGTCGTGGCGGGCGAGCTCAGGGAAAAACAAACCAGCTATTTCTCCCATCTTTGGCAAGCTTTTCAAGCGGAGCGGGCCAAGTTTTCAGCCGAAAAGGACACCTTGGGCGCAGCGATGATGAACATGCAGCGAGAGGTGGACAAGATGTCGGATGAGCTCAATCAGGAATCAGCGCAAGTCGAAAATTCTGGTGGCGATCAAGTTTTGGAAAAAAAGAAATTTGAAATCAGACAAAAGCTCAATGAACTTGATCGAGAAATTATCATTGCCGAAGGACGGATTGTGGTGGAAAAAGAAAAATTGGCCAATCAAAAAGTGCTGGAAATTATTCCGGTGGATTTGAAATATGTCCAAACAAAGGTCAAACATATTCGTGAGGCGCAAGAGCGTTTGATTTTGGCGGTGGAGGGGGCAGAAAATTTGGATGACCTGCAAGACATCAAAGAATGGGCTCGGGCAATTCAGCAACAACTTTTTGACTTGCATGAAGACGCTGGCAAAGGCGAAGTGGCCATTGCCAAAGACAATTCCAAAGAAGTGGCTCAGATTAATGATCGAATTGCCGAGCTGACTGCCAAGGGCAAAGTGGCTCAAGAAAATCAGCAGAAACTGAAACTTGAATATGCCGAAGTTGAAAAAGAAATTGAAAAGCAGGATCAAAAAGTCAGGCAACTTCGGGAAAGATTTTTTCAAGTCGAAAGGGAGTCACGAGTCAAACAAGAACAACTCAATGTGCTCAAGGATCAATTTAATGATTCGAAAATCAAATTGGCTCGCGTGGAAGTTCGCGAAGAAGATTTGACCGCCGAAATTCGCAGTGCACTCCGCATTGAACCAGCCGAATTACTAAAAAATATTGAGAATCAGAATCAGGATAATTGGGACAGGGATAAAATCGAAAGGGATATTGCCAGGCTCAAAGTTCAACTGGAACAAATTGGTGGCATTGACCCAATGATTGTGGAGGAATATAGCGAAACCAATGCGCGCTTTGATTTTCTGACCCAAGAGCTCAAGGATTTGGCTGATGCGTTGGTTTCTTTGGAAGAAGTTATCAAAGAAATGGAGCACCGCATCAACGAAGAATTTGCCAAGGCCTTTGAGCAAATCAACAAAGAATTTTCCAAATATTTTCAAATTATTTTTGCTGGTGGTAAAGCGAGTCTCAACAAAATTAAGGTTCCAGTGCGAGGTGGGGCGATGGTGGATGAAAAAAATCAAACTGAAAATGATGATTCTGAGCAGGAAAGCGCTGAAGAAAAAAAGAGTGAAGTCGGGGTGGAAATTTTGGCGTGTCCGCCTGGCAAAAAAATTGCAAATCTCTCGATGCTTTCTGGCGGCGAACGCTCGCTCACTTCCTTGGCGCTTTTGTTTGCGATCATCGCTCACAACCCACCGCCATTTGCTATTTTGGATGAAGTCGAGGCTGCCTTGGACGAAGCTAATTCGAGGCGTTTTAGCAAAATTTTGCAAGAACTTTCTGGCAGCACCCAATTTATTTCCATCACGCACAACCGCGAAACCATGCGTCAAGCCGCCTTGCTTTATGGCGTGACCATGGGTGAAGATGGAATTTCCAAATTGCTTTCCGTGCGACTTGATCAGATTGGACAAGGAGGACGCATCAATAACCAATAAGTTATCCACAGGTGGTGTAGTTTTTTTGATGATGTTATAATAACACTGTTAAGAAAGTCAAAAAATATTTTAAGAAAATAGTTATGGCCAATGAAAGAAAAACTGAAAATATAGTTCGCAATCATTTCAAACAATATTTGGATGACATTTTAATTGAGGAGCAGTCTTCAGATGTGCCAAAAATAAAGAAATTGCTTATTGGTGCATCAAAAGGTGGAATTGGCCAGGGTTTTCCTGAATTTGTTATTCAATATAAAAACAACCCAGATTTATTAATAGTAATTGAATGCAAGGCAGATGCCAGTAGGCATGAAAGTAATGACCGCTTGCAATATAAAAATTATTCAGTTGATGGCGTTTTGCTTTATTCTTCATATTTATCAAAAGATTACGATGTTTTGTCAATTGCAGTTAGTGGTGAAAATGAGAGAGAGTTGAAAGTTTCACATTTCTTGCAATTAAAAGGAGAAAAAAGAGCAGTTGTGAAATTTTCAAACAAACTTTTGTCGCCAGCTGATTATTTACAAGAATATTTAAAAAGTCCAGAAAAATTCAGACAAGATTATGACAAGCTCCTGACATTTTCGAAAGAGTTAAATGACAATATGCATACTTTGCAAATTAAAGAAGATTTGCGAGCTCTCCTCATTAGCGCCATTTTGATTGCACTTGATGATAGCGCATTTAAAAAGGCCTATAAAGACTATACGGATGCTAAACAGTTGGCCAGATTTTTAATTGATACAACACTTAATCAATTCGAAAAAGCAAAATTACAAAATGCTAAGATTGAAGATTTAAAAGTTGTTTATCAGCAGATAACTATTATTGATGGTCTGATTAGCGATATTAAAAATATTAAAGAGCTGATCACCGGTATTGATGAGAATATAAATGATTTTATCAGAACGCATGAATATTTTGATGTGCTTGGGCAACTCTATATTGAATTTCTGCGCTATGCAAATAGTGACAAGGGTCTTGGTATTGTGCTGACTCCGCCACATATCACGGAATTTATGTCTCAGTTAGCCGAGGTCAATAAGGATAGTGTGGTTTATGACAGTTGTACTGGCACGGGTGGTTTTTTAGTGAGTGCCATGAAGTTAATGATTGATGATGCGAAGGGTGATTCTGAAAAAATCAAAGAAATTAAAGCAAAAAAATTGATTGGAGTTGAAAACAAGTCGCATATTTTTGCATTGGCTTGTTCGAATATGTTTATTCATCAAGATGGAAAAACAAATATTTTAAATGGTAGTTGTTTTGATAGCGAAGTTATGGAAAAAGTTAAGCAATGTAACCCAACTGTGGGACTGCTTAATCCTCCCTATAAATCGGATAAGAAAAAAGACATTGAAGAATTATATTTTATCTTAAATAATCTTGAGTGTGTTGAGCAAGGTGGTAAAACTGTGGCAATTGTGCCGATGCAAACAGCCTTGGCTCAAACTGGAAAAATTTTTGAATTGAAGAATAAAATTCTTGAGAATCATACATTGGAAGCTGTGCTATCGATGCCAGATGAATTGTTTTTTAATTCAAAAGTGGGCGTGGTTTCTTGTATTATGGTCTTTACGGCTAAACGACCTCATCCAAAAAATAAGAAAACTTTTTTTGGGTATTTTAAAAAAGATGGTTTTGAAAAAAGAAAAAATAAAGGACGCATTGATGTTTATGGAAATTGGGAAAAAATAAAAGAGAGTTGGATTACAGCATATTTGAATAAGGAAAATATTCCTGGCTTGAGTGTTAATGTGGTTGTTGATGCTAATGATGAATGGTGTGCTGAGGCTTATATGGAAACTGATTATCAAACCCTTTCTGAAAAAGATTTTGAAAAAAGTGTAAAAGATTTTGTAGCATTTCTAGTATCAAATGATAAATGTTAAAAAATGATGAAAATTAATTTAACAAATTGGAAAAGTTTTAGATTAGGTGACTATTTTAATGTAGAAAGTCCAATAGTTTCTGCCAAGTTAGACTTGGAAGAGTATGGCTTTGGTGTGTATCCTTTTATAACTGGGCAATCAACAAATAATGGAGCAGATGGTTGTTATAATTTTTTTACTGAAAATGGGAATGTTATAACTATAGATAGGATAACGTATAGTTTTGTGGGCTATCAGGAGTTGCCGTTTTCAGCTAATGATAATGTTAAGGTATTAAAACCAAAATTTAACCTAACAAGGAATATCGGATTATTTCTCACTTCTGTTTTAAAAAAAGAGAAGTACAGATATTGTTATGGGAGAATAACGAGTAAAAAAAGATTAGAAGATACAATTTTAAGATTGCCAGAATCTAATGGGCAGCCAGATTGGAATTTTATGGAAAATTATGTTGGCATTCTTTATACTAAAACAAATACAATAAAAAAAGAGCCACTCAATGAAGAAAAAATAGATTTGGGAAATAAAAATTGGGATTTTTTTAATTTAGTTGACCTTTTTGAGATTAAAGGTAGTAAAACGACTTCCTTATTAGATCTTGCAGAATATGGAAGCGGGAGGCATCCATTCGTAACAACGCAGGCAACTAATAATGGGATAGAAGGTTTTTATGATTATTTTACCGAGAAAGGGCTAATTTTAACAATTGACAGTGCTGTTTTGGGATATTGTTCTTATCAGCCATATAATTTTTCAGCTAGTGATCATGTTGAAAAATTAATTCCAAAATTTTCGATGAGCAAATATGTGGCGATGTTTTTAGTTACAATTTTAAATAAAGAACAATATCGTTATAATTACGGTCGCAAATGTAGCCAAGATAGAATGAAAAAACGAACAATTAAATTACCAGCTAAAGATAAAAAACCAGACTTTGTGTTCATGGAAAACTATATTAAGTCGCTAGAATATAGTGCTAATATCTAATTTCTTCTAATATTATGGAAAATCAAAAAAACAGCAATGCGCAGGATTTTTTTCTGTTTTTGTTGATGTTTCTGGCGCTGGGCTTCTTGGCCTTTGGCAGTGGTTCAATTTTGTTTCAAGCGATTGGCAAATTTTTGCCCGATGAAATTGCCAACACTTTTGATCAAGGTGGGGTGCGGTTTGGGATTGCAGCGATTTTCATTGCGGGACCAATTTTCCTTGTGATTGCCAAAGTCATCAACAAAAGGATTGTTGGGGGAATCACCTTATTGGAAGCTGGGGTGCGGAAATGGCTCACCTATATTGTTTTGTTTTTTGCGGCAGCCACGGTTATTGGCGATCTCATCACTTTGATTTTCAACTTTTTGAGTGGCGAAACCACTGTTCAGTTTTTGTTGAAAGTTTTGACTGTCTTGATAATTGCGGGTGGAATTTTTGCTTACTATTTTTGGGATATGCGCAAGACTCAAATTGAGGAAAAAGCTTCAAAAATAAACAAAGCTGCTGCCGAAGCATTGCTTGTTTTCCTGCTGATTGTTTTTCTGGGCGCTTTTTTCATTATTGATTCTCCAACCGTGGCGCGCTTGAAAAGAATTGACAATCAAACCATCAGCGATGTGCAAAGCGTGGATAATTCAGTTCGAAATTTTTTCACTCAAGCTGGCAAGCTTCCGCAAGCGCTTTCTGATTTGGAAAAAACTGGCTTTTCTCCATATTTGCAAAGCACCAATAAAGTTGAATATGAAGTGACGGGTGAAAATTCATATAAGCTTTGCAGCACTTTTCAACGCGCAAACCTTGATGACAAGGATGTTTATGAAAGTTTAAAAGAGTGGAGACATTCAGTTGGCAAAGTTTGTTTCGAGCGTCTGGCCCTTGCGGATAATACAAAAAATCCACTCAGCAAATAATCAGGGTTTGCAAAAGGCGCATGACCATTGACAGAAAAAGGAAGGGACTATTGGCAGACTATTGGATAATGGTGTATAATGATTTCATGCATGAGCCATCGTGCAAAATAATAAATTAATTAATAAATAATTTGTTTTTGATTTAGTTGTCCGATATCTAAGATCTACTATCCAATATCTAATATCCGGTAGCTGCTAGTTGGCAGAAACGGAAACGGAGGGCGGAGGTTGAGACAGAGACGGAGACGGATTGAGAATGAAAAAAAGCTATGGCAAAATTGACAAAAGCTCAGCTGGTGACCACACTGGCTGAAAAAACTGGTCTTTCAAAAAAAGACATCAATGGTGTTTTTGATGAACTGACAGCAATTGCGTACAAGGAAGTTAAGAAAGTTGGAGAGTTTGTGCTTCCAGGTTTCGGAAAAATGGTAAAGGCAAAACGCAAAGCACGCATGGGAGTTAATCCTGCAACTGGCGCAAAAATCAAAATTGCTGCCAAAACTGTGGTTAAATTCCGTCTAGCGAAAGCAGCTAAAGAAGCTGTGCTCTAGTCTCGAAATTCATTTCGACATTTTCAAAACCCCGCCTCGGCGGGGTTTTTTGATGCTAGAAACATTTCTTCCTTTGCGGTATAATGGAAAGATATGACAAAAGAAAAGGCAAAATTGAAAATTGAGGAAAGGGGTTTTGACATGCGGGGATTTTGGATCAGACTTTGGGAGTTGTTGATGCCAGTGCACACGTTGATCAAAAGAGTGCTTTTCTTCATGGTCTTTGTGGAACTGACTCGTTTGGTTGGGCCATATTTGCTCAAGCTGATCATTGATTTGGCCACAAATTTCAGCGTGGAAAAAATTCCGCAAATTGTGGGCTTGATTTTTGCCATGTTTTTGACCAATGAAACTGTTTCTTTTTTGCAATATACCAATGACAAAAGAATTTTCAGAATTTCCGCCGAAACCGAATCAAATTTGGCCGGAGCAGCTCACAAAAAATTGATTTATCTGGGTCTGGGTTATCATGAAAAAGAAAACACAGGCAGCAAAGTCAGCAAAGTGCAAAGGGGTGTCGACAAAATTATTGAATTGCTCGCCAATCTTTCTTGGGATGTGGCGCCCACAATTTTGCAAGTTCTTTTCACGGCCGTGGTTTTGTTTTGGGTGGATTGGCGTTTTGGTTTGGTCATTGTTTTCTTTGTGCCTGTTTTTGTTTTTCTGACGGTCAGTGTTAATCGCAGGGTTTTTCCGCTGCGCAAAAAACGTTTTGACATTTATGAAAAAGCGGCAGGCCTCATGATTCAATCAGTGGTCAACATCAACACGGTCAAATCTTTCACTCAGGAAAAAAGAGAATATGTTCGTTTCGGGAAATTGCGCCATGAATTGAGTAGCACGGTGCTGCGGGAATATGGCAGCATCTTGAGACAAAATCTCAAACGTAATTTTGTGATTGACTCTGGTCGTTTGCTCATTTTGCTTTTTGGGGCCTATCTTGTTTGGCAAGGGAGCATTACCGTGGGAACGTTGGTCTTTGTGTTCACTATTTCGGAAAAAGCTTTGATTTCACTTTTTCGAATTTCGCGCCTCTATGATCGCATCATGGAAAGTTCCGAAGCCGTGGAAAGAATTTATGATTTGTCCAAAGAAGAAAATGACATCAAAAATCCGCGCGGTGGTTTGAAGCCCCAAGAAATTGAAGGCGCAATTCGCTTCGAAAATTTGAGCTTCCTTTACACTGACAGCAAGCGCTATGCCCTCAGGAGCATCAACTTGGAAATTCCTTCAGGCGCTACCACGGCGCTGGTTGGCCCTTCTGGCGGAGGCAAAACCACGCTGGCCAGAATGGTTTATCGTCACTATGACCCAACTGAAGGAGCTGTTTTGCTGGACGGCAAGGATTTGAGAAGCTATGACCTTTATGCTTTTCGCAAATTTTTTGCGATTGTGCCGCAAGATGTGGAAATTTTCAACGCCAGTGTCAGTGAAAACATTGCCTATGCCAAACCCGATGCCAGTTTTGAAGAAATCAAAGCCGCTGCCAAAGTGGCCAATGCAGAAGAATTCATTGAGCAACTCAGCGAGGGCTATGAAACCGTGGTGGGCGAGCGTGGCATCAAACTTTCTGGTGGTCAACGTCAACGAGTTGGCATCGCCAGAGCCATTTTGGCCGATCCAAAAGTTTTGATTTTTGATGAAGCCACCAGCAACCTTGATTCGCAAAGCGAGCGGCTCATTCAAGATGCGATGGACAAGATTTGCAAAAATCGCACGGTCATCATCATTGCGCATCGTCTCAGCACCATCAAAAAAGCTGACAAAATTGTGGTCTTGGAAAAAGGTCGAGTCGTTGAAGTCGGCAGTCATGCCGAGCTTTCTCTTGTCAATGATGGCCTCTACAAAAAATTGATTGATTTGCAAAGAATGGGGGATGTGGATTAGGGGCAGCTTCTTAGGCATTAGCTTATAGTTTTTAGTTTGTCATGGTGTGAATGTTGCAACTTTTAGGGATAGTTAATTTTTGAAAAGGCGGGGCCGGGGCTTCGCTTTTTGCTTTTGCGCACTCTTTTCAAAAGGGAGGAATGGGAGTAAGGTGGAGGTGTGGTATTTTATAATTATAGTTAATATTTTTTTAAATTCTTATGTGGAAAAAAGTTTCGTCAAAAGAAATTTTCAATCATCCTCGCTTAGTTTTAATGGAAGATGAAGTAATTTTACCCAATGGTCACAAGATAACTTATCTAAAACAAAAAGATAACGGCAGTTGTTGCGTTACAGTTATTGCTGAAAGAGATGGCAAAATTCTTATTCAGCGAGAATATTCTTATCCGTCAAATCAAAAAATTTTCCAATTTCCAGGAGGAGGCGTGCCAGCAGGCGAAAAACCAGAGGAAGGTGCTAACCGCGAGCTGATGGAAGAAATGGGTTATCGAGCAAACGAACTCCAATTATTGGGAAGCTATTTGATGGATAATCGACGGTCGGCTCAAAAAATGTATGTTTTTTTGGCGAGTGATTTGGTTGAGGAATCTCTGGAAAAAGATGAAGAAGAAGAAATTGAAAGTTTTTGGCTTTCCAAGGATGAAGTCGCAAAGATGATTAAAAATGGCAAAATAATAAACATTCATGCATTAGCATCATGGTGTTTATATGAAAATAAAGAATAATCATTGATTCTTTGACATAAATCCTGTTGGCTTTTGTATTAGAAAATGGAAGGAAATCTCCATAATTTTTTAATTGGATCCAATTTTATGAAAAAAGAAATTAAAAAGGGAAAAATCGTGGTTTCGAAAGATGGGCCGTATTTGGTTTCGGGAAATTTGCCCTTGGAAAAAGAAATAATTACTACTGACAAAGAAGGCGAGGTTTGTTGCTGGAAAAAAGGTAAGATATACCCAGTTCAGGAATCTTATGCTCTTTGTCGTTGTGGAAAATCAAAGACTGCACCTTATTGCGATGGCTCACATGTTGAAGATGTTTTTGATGGAACCGAAACTGCCAGTCGCAAAAAATATTTGGAACAACTTGATTCGAAAACCAAAGGCCCTGAGTTGGAATTGACTGACGCGCAGAGTTTTTGTGCCAACGGAAGATTTTGCGATCGCAAAGAGGGCACGTGGAATTTGACCAAAAATTCCGGTGACCCGGCTGCGAAAAAAATGGCCATCCGGCAAGCTTGCGATTGTCCAGCTGGTCGCTTGGTGGTTTGGGACAAAAAAACCGGCAAAGCCATTGAACCAGCTTTTGATCAGTCGCTGGCCGTCGTGGATGACCCATCGGCCAAGTGCAGCGGACCAATTTGGGTCAAAGGAGGCGTGCAAATCCAAGCGGCTGATGGTTTTGAATATGAAAAAAGAAATCGAGTGACGCTTTGCCGTTGCGGAAAATCTTGCAACAAACCTTTCTGCGACGGCACGCACGTGCGAATCGGATTTGAAGCTTCGCTTTAAATTCATATTTTTCATATTACAATATTTCAGTATATTGTAATAATACATACGCAGTTCGTTTTGTTTATCTTGTAAGCACTGCATTTTTCCTGATTATTTTTGTTACAATATTTCAGTATATTGTAATGGAGGGTGGGGTGAGGTTTGGGGAAGAAAAATAATTATGGAAAATTTTTGATAAGTTATTTTGAAAAAACGGGGCAAGAAGCCTTGTTTTTGCTTTAATGGGGCCATAAATTACCATGAGAATTAGACAACAATTCAAAAAACTTCGCAAGTTGTAGGTTTTATGGGGTTATGCTAAGCTAGGAATGTAAATTAACCAATAAGAATAGGCCTATGCACTTGGATAAAAAAAGAGAAGAGCAACTGGAAAAAATTGAATTTGAATTGGAAGAAGAATATAATCAAGACTCAACTGAAGAGCAGAAGTCTTCTGAAATGATTTTTGAAACTGAAAATGAAAATGAAAAAGAAAAAACCGAAGAAACTCGGCAGGTTGAAATAAACGTGGAAAAAATGCAAAACGTGGAAGATTTGGCAAAAAAGAAAAAGAAAGATTTGATTTTTGAATTGACTTTGTTTTTCATTCTCGGAGCGTTGATTGGCATCACTGTCAAAACTGAGGCGGCCAAAAAAATCACCATTGGTTTTAATGACTATCAAATTCCGGCCAAGGCACAGCGTTACGACCTCGCTGCACTGAAAAGTGAACTGTTGCGACAAGCCGCTCAGCGACAACAACAAACAACAGGCAATAACTAATAGACAATAGACAATGAACAATAATCAATAATCAATAATCAATAGACATAATTAAATTTAATTTATCAATCATATGTCATCCTGAATTTATTTCAGGATCTTGCACTCAGGCAGCATTTTAAAACAAAGCAAATAGATTCTGAAACACGACAGCCATGCGGCATCGCCATGGAGTTCAGAATGACAAAAATTTTGATTTGATGGTTGATTGATTTAATGTAAAAAATATGGATGAAAAAGAAATCAGGGAAGCTGAAATTTTGAAAGAAGAACTTGGCAATCCCGAAGAAGAAATTTTTGTGGAAAAGGAGCAGTCAGTCGAAGAAGTGCTGATTGATTCAATTGATGAAAAAAATCAAAAGATCAAAAATTTGATTTCAATGGTGATTCTGCTCGCTGGACTTTTTGTGGGAAGTTTGTTCGTGGATGTGATTCAGCTTGTGCGGGGTGGCGGTTTTTCTCAACATGCCCTCAGCAGCACGGATGTTTTTCAATCAAACGGCAAAACTTGGGTTGCTTATAGCGAACCGATGGTGACAATCAAGGTTTTGACTGATGCTGCTTGCGGAGATGCTTGCAAGCCCGATGAAGTTTTGGTTGGTTTGAAAGGAGCTCTGCCAACCATGTTGACGGAAAAAATTGACGTCAATTCAGCTGAAGGCAAAAAATTGGTTGAGCAATTCAAACTTAAAACAATTCCAGCTTTTATTTTCTCTAAAGAAATTGAAAAGACTGAATTGTTTTCCAAGGCGGAACCTTTCTTGGAGCATCAAGGTGATGCCTATGCCATCAAATCAGCCGAAGCTGGTTTTCCAGTCGGCAAATATCTGACAGCGCCAACAATTTCTGATCAAGACATTAAAATTGGAGCTGATGATGCAACCGTGAAAGTTGTGGCTTTTGGTTTTTTCCAAAGTCCTGACGACAAAAAATTCTATCAAAGTGTTGTCGTGCCAATGCTTAAGGAATATGGTGACAAGATTCAATTTGTTTTCAAAAATTATTTCCCAGCTGCTTCGACGCAAGGTCTGCAAGCGGCATTGGCTGGAGAATGCGCCAATGCGCAAGGCAAATTTCTGCCTTTTGCTGACAAACTTTTTGCAACTCAAGATGCTTGGGGCAAAATCAAGGATCCAAATTTCACTTTTAAAGGCTATGCTGCTAGCTTGGGATTAAATGTAGCTGATTTTAATAAATGTTTTGACAGCAAACAATTTAAAGACCAGATTGATGTCACGCAAAAAGATGGCCAAGATTTTGGCATTCAGGCGACTCCAGCTTTGTTTATTGGCACCAATTTACAAGCGCCAACTTCCACCTATGACGATGTCAAGCAAGCCTTGGACAAAGAGCTTGGTCAATAAGCAGGCAATTGACAAAAAAGATTAGTTTGATATCATTGATTTAATATGTTGCAAAAACAATTCCAAAAATTATTTTCGTTTTCTTTTGCTTGGCTTGCCGACTTTCAAGGCCGGTTTGTTTTTGCCAGGTGTGAAAAGCTTTCGAGCTAAATCTCAGAACTTGCAAAAAGAAGCCGACCTTTGAGGGGTCGGTTTTTTTTGTTCTTTATATTTTACAATCAACATAAAAATAAATGCAGCATGTTGAAAAAAAGCGTAACATCGGTAATTACAGTGGTAATCAAAAATGATTTTTCAGTCGAAGTAGAAAATTTTATTATAGCAGCGACTGAGGAATGCACTCAGAAGGATGAAAAAAACATTCTTGCTGAATTTGTTCAAAAGGCAGCTGGTAGGAGAACTGCTGGTGGCTGGTCGGCTACTCCGAAAAACAGACCAGGGCATTGCTCTTTGAAGTTCGTTAACGTTTCTGAGATTTTAAAAGGAAAGCTTGTAATGGAGGCAATGAAGCATTACAAAGAAGTTAGAGAAGTGTAATTTTTTTAAAAGCGGGCATTCAGATTCTTGAATGCCCAAACCTCTTCGGATGTGCATCCGAACTGATGAGCCGAAAACGGCGAAAGGGACTTGATTTTAAATAATAATATTTTAATGAAAAAATTTTATGTAACAAATAAAAAAGAAAAAATAGCACAAATAAATAAGCGATGGAGAGCTTTTTGCTTATTGACAATATTGAAAGAGAAAATTAAAAAAAACTATTTTACTTTATTTATAATAATATAATATGAAATAACGCTATGCAAAAATTTTACGAAGACCAGTATTTAAAAGAAATTAAAACTACAATTGCGGGTGTATTTGTGGAGAATGATCAAAACTGTGTTCAGGTCGCGGATAATATTTTCTATCCTCGTGGTGGTGGGCAGAAGGGTGACAAGGGAATTTTGACTATCGAAGGTGTAAATTACGATGTTATTGGCACCACAAAAGACCCTTACAATGAAAATGGAATTTTGTTGATAATGGCTGAAAAAATTCCAGAGGAAAATAAGGGGCAAGAGGTGCTTTGCAAATTAAACTGGGCATTTCGCAACAAACAAATGAGATTGCATACGGCAGTTCATCTGCATCACTGCCTGCTGGAAAAAACAGCAGGTGAAAAATTGCCAGTTCCAAAAGTTTCAGATATTCAGGATGGTTTTGCTTTTAACAGATATGAAAGCAACAAGATAACGCAAGACTTGATTGAAAAAACAAATCAAATTTTTTGTGAGGCTATTGCTGTGGGAGCGGAAGTCAGGACTTATTCCGATCCTGAAAAAGAAGGATTTCGCTGGTGGGAATGTCTCGGATTTAAAATTCCTTGTGGTGGGACGCATGTAAAAAATATCGCTGAAATTGGTGAGGTTGAAATTAAATACAATGAAAAAAAAGGTACGCCAACTATCAATATTAAGCTCAAATAAAAAAATTTAATTTTTTTGGGCGTGCTGAATTTCAAAAAATATGCTAGAATAGAAAAAGATAGTAAAGACTTTACGAAGAGTTATAATTTATTCGAGTCATTCGAGTGAACATTCGAATCATTCGAGTCGTTTTAGCAATGAAACAACACAAAGATACATTTGAAATCATTTTTTTTGCGCGTGGGGGGCAGGGAGCCAAGACCGCCTCGGAGTTGGTGGCGCATGCGGCTGTGGCGGAAGGAAAATTTGTGAAAGCTTTCCCTTTCTTTGGGCCGGAAAGATCAGGGGCGCCGACCAAGATGTTTTTGCGCATCTCTGATCAAAAATTGCGCACTCAAGAACCTGTCACCGACCCAGATGCTGTGGTGGTTATGGATGAAACCGTTATCGGCAGTCAGGACATTGCCAAAAACCTGGATGAACATGAAATTTTGGTCATCAATTCGAAAAGAGAGAGCGAGGAAATTCGCAAAGAAATTCCGCATTTCAAAGGCAGGATTTATGCAATTGATGCTAATGGCATTGCCAGTCGCATCACTGGGGCTTCAAATCCAAACATGGTGCTGGTTGGGCAGTTGCTCAAAATCACCGAAATCGTTTCACTGGAAAGCACCGCGCAGGTTTTTCGTGGGGTTTTCTTGGAAAAGATAGGGAAAGATTTGACGGAAAAAAACATCCAAGCCATGGAAGCGGGATACGACTCATTTTAAAAAAAATAATTTGCAAATTTATAAAAGTATTTCTTCCCCCTTTAGAAAAGGGGGATTGAGGGGGATTTGAAAGGCTAGCTTAAACAAAGAAAGCATTCCAAATCCCTCCCAGCCTCCCTTTGCTAAAGGGAGGAGCAAAATAGAGTTATATATTTGTAATGAGTAACTATATGGAAAAAGGCGCAATTATTAAACATGACCAAGACAAGGCACCCAAGACTGGTGACTGGCGCTATTTGAAGCCGGAAATTGATGCGAGCAAATGCATCGGTTGTCAAACGTGCGTGCCACATTGCCCTGAAGCAGTGATGGAAATGCGAAAACGGATCGAGACTGAAATTGCAGCGGGAGTTGAACCTGGAAAAGAAAAAAAGATTGTTGAAATTGACTTTGAATATTGCAAAGGTTGCGGAGTTTGCACGCAAGTTTGTCCAGTCAAGGCCATTGTTATGAAAAAATAAATTTTTTCATAACAATGAATTTTAAATTTGAAATTTTTAATTTTAAATTAATTTTAAATTAAAAAATGATTAAATTTTTTTGAAACATTCAGTCATTTGGATTTCATTTCAAACTTAAAATTTCAAATTTAAAATTACCGTCAATATAAATTTCATTAAAAAAATATGGAAAAAATAACAAAAAATAAAACTAACGTCAAAGCATTGACCGGTGGTTACGCTGTGGCGGAAGCTTGGCGACAAATTGAGCCGGATGTGATGGCGGTTTATCCCATCACTCCCCAGACCACGATCATTGAAACTTATGCCAAAATGAAAGCGGATGGAAAGGTTGCAACAGAGATTGTGCAGGTGGAATCTGAGCATAGTGCGATGAGCGCCACCATTGGCGCCTCAGCGGCTGGAGCGCGAGCAGTGACCGCTTCCAGTTCGCAAGGAATTTTGTATATGGCGGAAACTTTGCCGGTTGTCAGTGGGCTGGGTTTGCCAATTGTGATGAGTGTGAGCAGCCGAGCGCTCAGTGCGCCGCTCAATATTCACGGCGAACATGGCGATGTGATGGCAGTTCGAGATTTGGGCTGGGTGCAAATTTTTGCCGAGCAAGTGCAAGATGCTTACGATGATACGATTATCGCTCTGAAACTAGCTGAAGAAATCAATGCCCCAGTGATGCCGATCATGGACGGCTTTCACACTTCGCACACCACCGAAAGAATTGAAATTTTGGATGATGAAGTCGTGAAGAAATTTGTGGGCGAACGGAAAGTGCAGCAGTCACTGACTGATTTTGAAAATCCGACAACTTTTGGAACTCTGGCGCTGCAAAACACTTTTTTTGAATTCAAGCTTGATCAGGAAAAAGTAATGCAAAAAGCTAAAATTGCTTACAAGAAAATTTGTGGAGAATTTTTCAAAATTTCTGGTCGCAAATATAGTTTGTTTGAGGCGTATCAATTGGAAGATGCCACTAGTGTGATTGTGATCATGGGCGCTACTGCCGGGACAGCCAAAGATGCGATTGACAAACTTCGGCTCAAGGGCAAAAAAGTTGGTCTGCTGAGTGTGAAATTATTTCGGCCTTTTCCATACGGCGAAATCGGCAAAGCCTTGTCGCACATTTCCAAAATTGCCGTGCTGGACAGGGCGATTTCTTTTGGCGCTTTTCCGCCGCTCTATCAAGACATTGTCAGCAGTGTTTATCACAGCCATAGTCGCAAGCCTGACCTTGTCAGCTATATCTACGGTCTCGGCGGTCGCGACACCATGCAAAAGGACATTGAAAAAGTTTTCCAGGATTTAGCGGAAGGTGAAATTTCAAGCAAAATAAAATACCTGACTTAACTTCATTAGAATTTGAAATTTAAAATGAAATCTAAATGACCAAATGTTTTAAAATTTAATCATTTTTGAAATTTAAAATTGATTTAAAATTAAAAATTTAAAATTAAAAATTTCTATTGTATGAATAAAGACTTAACAAAAAAATTCTCTTCTGGCCATGCAACCTGCGCTGGGTGTGGAATTCCAGCGATTGTGCGAACAGTGCTGGGCGCCACGGATGAGCCAGTGATTGTTTCCAATGCGACTGGTTGCTTGGAAGTAACCACCACGATTTATCCTGCAACTTCTTGGAAAGTTCCCTATATCCACAGCGTTTTTGGTAACGCGGCAGCTACGGCGGCTGGAATTGATGCGGCTCAGAAAGCTCTGGAAAAATCTGGGAAACTAAAAAAGAAAGCTAAAATAGTTGCCTTTGGTGGAGATGGCGGAACTTACGACATTGGCCTGCAAGCTCTTTCGGGCGCACTTGAACGCGGACATGATTTTTTGTATGTTTGCTATGACAATGAAGGCTATATGAATACCGGCGGACAGCGTAGTGGAGCAACCCCATATGGTGCCAACACTGAAACTGCCCCAGTTGGCAGTCAGTCATTTGGCAAAACTCAGCAACGCAAAGATTTGATGGAAATTGTCAAAGCCCATGGCATCAAGTATCTTGCCCAAGCTAATGTGGCTTATCTGCCAGACCTGAAACGTAAGGCCCAAAAAGCTTTAAACACTCCAGGCCCATCCTTTTTGTTGGTTTTGCAACCTTGCACCCAAATTTGGAAGTTTCCAACTTCTGAGTATGTGGCTGTTGGAAAACTTGCCACCGAAACCAATTTTTGGCCGCTTTATGAAATAGAAGATGGAAAATATATCATTAATAATATTGCAAAGGAGCCAAAACCGATTGAAGAATTTTTAAAAACCCAGGGACGCTTCAAGCATCTCTTCAAGGATGCAAACAAAGATGTTATTGCAAAAATACAAAATGACGTGAATGTGAGCTGGGAAAAATTGCAAAAGAAAGTATAAAGTATTATGTATTTTGTAGAATGTATAATGTATTGACATGTAAATTCAAAAATGCATTCCATGCATTATACTTTATACATTATACTGACCAAACGCATGCTTTATACATTATACAACTCCAACGCTTGCCAAAAGGGCTCAAATTAGCTAAAATTCTGTTATTCACTTACGTGAACCCGCATAGCGAAAGCGGGACATCCGAAAAGCCGTCCTAGCTCAGTTGGCAGAGCGACGCACTCGTAACGCGTAGGTCATCAGTTCGATTCTGATGGACGGCTCAAAATTGAGGAGCGGTTTCCGCCCAAGGCGGATCAGTCTAGGGCTGACGATTCCGGCCATCGGCTCCATGCGCACTTCCGCCCAAGGCGGACAGGCTCCACGCGTAGGTCATCAGTTCCCAGCCTACCGGCAGGCAGGGATTCTGATGGACGGCTCCGTTTAGTAGTAAGTATTTTGTATAAGGTATTATGTATCTTCTGTAAACTTGTAGATTTGCCTGCCTCGACGGTAGGCGGGTAGCTGATTTGTAGATTCGTGGGTGCTTCGTATATTTGTATTAATTCGTAATTCGTAGAAACCATATGAAAACTTATATCTGTGAAATTTGTGGGGATGCCTATTTGGGCGAAGGAAAACCAACCAGTTGTCCTTTTTGTGGCGCAAGGCAAGCTTTTATTAAGGAAGGCAAAGATGCCAAACCGGTGACAGAGGTGAAAGAAGAGCTTTCAGATTTGACCAAGAAAAATTTGGAGGCAACCTTGCAATTGGAAATTGACGCCAACGCAATTTATCTTTGCATGGCGGGCAAGACTGATTCATATGAAATCATGAAAATGTATAAGCGTTTGGCCAAAGTGGAATTGGAGCACGCCATTATTTGCACCAAGATTTTGCAAATTCCAATGCCTGAAGTCAAACCTGAACTTTGCAGCGACGCAGTTTTGGAAAATTTTCAAAAAACCCTCGAGTTAGAAGACCATGCCGCAGCCTTATATGCTCAGTTTGCTAAAGAAGCAGTGGAAACGCATGTGAAGATCATGTTTACGGCATTGAATCAAGTTGAGCTTGATCATATTGAACTTATCAAAAATTATTTGGGATAGTTTTTGAATAACCAAAAAACAAGAAATATAAAGTAAGAAACAAGATACAAGATACAATAACCAAATAAATTTCAAGTTCCAAATTCAAAAAATGGTTTGAATATTTGAGTTTTGATTATTGAAAATTGTTTGGTGTTTGTATCTTGGTGTTTGTATCTTTATAAAATTTTGTTTGGTGTTTGTATCTTTTTATCTTTTCATTTTATGACCATTTGGATTTACACATTATCAAGTGTTTTCATCGTCAGCCTTCTTTCGCTTTTGGGTCTGATTGCTTTTCCTTTTGGGGAGGAAAAAATCAAAAAGTTTCTGATTTGGGCGGTGGCGTTTGCCGGGGGGACGCTTTTGGGCGACGCTTTCTTGCATTTGATTCCGCAGGCTTACAAAAATGGCGGGGGAGTTGGGATTGCCTTTTCAATTCTGGGTGGGATGCTGGCTTTTTTCGTTTTGGAAAAATTCATTCATTGGCATCATTGCCATGACATCAGTTGCCACGAGCACAATGAAACTTTTTCCTATGTGATTATGCTTGGGGACGGAGTGCATAATTTTATTGATGGGATGATAATTGCGGCCAGTTTCTTGGTGAGCGTGCCAATTGGAATTGCCACAACCTTGGCGGTTGTTTTTCATGAGATTCCGCATGAGATTGGCGATTTTGCTTCGATGCTCTATGGCGGTTTTTCCAAGCGCAAAGCTTTGCTTTACAATTTTTTGGCTGGCATTGTGGCGATTTTTGGAGCCTTGTTGGTTTTGATTGTCGGCGAAAGTTTTTCGAGTGCAACTCGTTTTTTGATTCCCTTTGCGGCCGGCGGGTTTATTTATGTGGCCAGCGCCGACATCATTCCAGAACTGCATAAATCGACCAAAATTTCCCATTCACTGCTGCAGCTGCTCTTGATTCTGGCCGGCATCGGGGTGATGTATGGGTTGCTCATTTTCGAGTAGATAACTAATTTGCACGGATTTTTGACGGATATTCACAAATCACGGATTGTGAATGGAAATTTTTTTATTCGTGATTAGTATTAAATCCGTAATTAATCCGTTTTAATCTGTTAGTTTATATGAAAGAAATTTTAGAAAATCTTGAAGTCATAAAAACTAAGCTCCCGCTGTTGCGGGACTATCTTTGAATTAGAAAGAAAAACACAGAAAATAGCAGAATTGACAAAAAAAACCGCCAAGGAGGGTTTTTGGAATGACCCGCAAACGGCGGGACAAATTTCCAAAGAACTGGAAACGCTCAAAAATGAAGTGGAGGATTTTGAAAAACTTGAAAAGAAAGTTACTGAGTTGATTGAATTAGTGGGTCTTTTTGAAACGCCTGAAAATCAAGAACGTGCGGAAGTTGAAAAGCAGCTGACGGAAATTCAAAAAGAATTTGAAGCTTTGGAATTCAAAACCTTGCTCAGCGGGGAGTATGATCGCAGTGACGTCATCTTGGCTATTCGCAGTGGGGCGGGCGGAGTTGATGCACAAGATTGGGCGGAAATACTGCTGCGGATGTATCTCAAATGGGCAGAAAAAAACAATTTTAAAGCCAGCATAGTTGAACAAACGAAAGGCGCCGAAGCTGGCATCAAAAGCGCGACACTAGAAATTGCTGGCGCTTGGGCCTATGGCTATTTGCAAAGTGAGGCTGGGGTGCATCGACTGGTGCGACTTTCACCGTTTAATTCTGACAATTTGCGCCAAACTTCTTTTGCGATTGTGGAGGTTTTGCCGATTATTGAAGATATTGCTGAAGTGGTCATCAATCCTCAAGATTTGGTGATTGACACCTACAGAGCTTCTGGGGCTGGTGGTCAACATGTTAACACGACAGACAGCGCCGTGCGCATCACGCATCTCCCAACTGGCATCGTGGTGACTTGTCAAAGTGAGCGCTCACAACTTCAAAACAGGCAGCAGGCCATGAAAGTTTTGAAAGCCAGAATTCACAAAAAGTTTTTGGAAAATCAAGAAATTGAAAGACAAAAACTGCGAGGTGAGCAGAAAAGTGCCGAGTGGGGCAGTCAAATCAGGTCCTATGTTGTGCATCCATACAAAATGGTCAAAGATCATCGTACCAAGTTTGAAACCAGTGAAGCTGAAAAAGTTTTGGACGGAGATTTGGAGGAATTTATCCAGGCCTATCTGCGCTTTCACGCAAATGAAAAATAGTGTATACTGAAATAGTAGGTTAAGTTTGGTTGTAGACTTTCAGAAATAAAGTTAGTAATTTTTACGAGCTTATTTACTTTTTAGGACACACTCTTGGCCGAAAACAATGGCCAATCGTTCAGAATTCGCTGTCGCTCGCAGTGGTCTAAAAAGCAAATAAGCTCGTAAAAATTTTTAAAACACGTTTAGTGTTGAATTTATATAAAAAGTTTTTAAGTAAAACAAAAAAATGTTACGATTTGAAAATGTTTCCAAAATTTATCCAGGCGATTTTGTTGCCCTGGAAGACATCAACCTGACAATTCAGCAGGGAGAATTTGTCTCGATTGTGGGTCATAGCGGAGCTGGCAAATCAACTTTGCTCAAGTTGCTTTATGCGGAAGAACAACCGACTTCAGGAGTGGTTTCTTTCAATGAACGCTCTTTGGACTCCATTAATCGCAAACATCTGCCTTTTTATCGTCGCAATGTGGGCACGGTTTTTCAAGATTTCAAATTATTGCCCCAAAAAACCGCCTATGAAAATGTGGCTTATGCTTTGGAAGTGACTGGCGAAACAGATGAAGACATTGCGCAAAGGGTGCCAGAAATTTTGGAATTGGTTGGGATGGGCAACAAAATGGGAAAATATCCGCGGCAACTTTCTGGAGGAGAACAGCAGCGAGTTTGCATGGCTCGGGCCTTGGTGCATCATCCAGTGGTCATTATTGCGGATGAACCAACTGGCAACCTTGATCCAAACTCAACTTGGGAAATTGTGCAACTGCTTTTGAAAATCAACAGTCTGGGCACCACAATTTTGCTGGCCACTCACAACAAGGTGATTGTCGACAAACTCAACAAGCGGGTGATTGAAATCGATGATGGAAAAATTGTGCGTGACAATGAAAAAGGCAAATATTCCAGCACCACCCCGAAAGCAGAGGTTAATAATAAATCAGTTTAATGGGTCATGCTTAAATTAGGGCGTTAGGAAGCTAAGTTAGTAATTTTTACTTCACTTGTTTACTTTTTAGGACACACTCTTGGTCAGGAGCTATGACCAATCGTTCAGAATTCGCTGTCGCTCATAATGGTCTAAAAAGCAAACAAGCTCGTAAAAATTCAGAGATAGTCCTTGGTTGGAGCCATAAATTGCGCATGATCTGGTTTCTTTCATCAATTCAATAAAAAACTAAGTCTTTGTAAAAAATAAAATAGCTATGGGAACTCGAATCACAAAAATTAAAAGAACTTTCAAGGAAGGCTGGGACAATTTTCGTCGCAACGGTTGGCTCAGTTTTGCCACAGTCAGCGTGTTGGCTATTTCGCTCTACATCATTAGTTCAACCATGATCATTGGCGTTGCTTCAAATATTGTGCTCAAAAATGTGCAAGACAAAATCAATGTTAGCCTCTATTTCAACTCAGATGTTCCAGATGACAAAATTCAAGAAATCAAAAGCAAATTGATTGGCTATCAGGAAATCAAATCCATTGACTTTGTTTCCAAGGAAAAAGCTTTGGAGCAATTCAAAAAACTTGGCAACAACAATCCCTCCATCACTCAAGCCTTGGATGAGATTGGCGACAATCCCTTGCTTTCCGCCCTGGTCATCAAAGCCAAAAGCGCCGAGCAATATGACATCATTGTCAAAGCCATCAACGGCTCATCTTTTGCTGGCGACATCAGTCGCATTGACTATGAGGAGAACAAAGCTGCCATTGGACGCTTGATAACAATCATCAAAATTGTTGAGCAAGTTGGTCTGACGCTCGGCATTGTGTTTGTTTTTATTGGAGTCTTGATTACTTTCAATGCGATTCGATTGACTATGTATGCTCACAAGCAGGAATTTGAAATCATGCGCTTGGTGGGAGCTTCTAATATCTACATCCGAATGCCATTCATTTTTGAAGGAATTTTTTACGGCTTGTTTTCGGCTTTCACGGTGATGCTAGCCCTGCTGGCCACTTCCAAATTTTTGGCGCCGATCACCCAAGGCAGTATTTCCGGGGGCGACATTATGGATTTTTATCTCAGTCATTTCTTTGTGATTCTGCTGGGTCTGCTTATCTCTGGCGTGGCTCTCGGAACCATCAGCGCCGCCATTGCGATTAGGAGATACCTCAAGATATAGTATAAAATAGCTGGTATTTTGTATCTTGTATGAATACAAAAAATCCGCCGAGTCGGTGGATTTTTGTTTTATTGACCTTTTTATTTTATTGCTCTAATATGAAGTTAACTTTCTCTTGCAATTTGAGAGATAGCTTACTGATGAGAGCCTGGGTACAGAATAGTGGAGGATGTCTTTTTTCCTGCCATTATTGCTCCCCAGGCCATTTTTTCTGTTTATAAATGCAATCTAAATTTTCTGGGGAGTAGCCAAGCGGTAAGGCAACGGGTTCTGGTCCCGTCATCGGGGGTTCGAATCCCTCCTTCCCAACATACAAAAGAAAACAGGAACATTTTTTCAAATTTTCCTGTTTTCTTTTGTATTGGAAATGTAGAGGGATTCGAACGGGTCGAAGTGAGCTAGAAATTTTCAGCAGAAAATTCGCAGCAAACGCCGATGAATGAGAGTGTGCGAGCATTCAGCGCGACCCTGGACAAGGAGCGAGGGCGACGCGGAAATCCCACCGCTTCAAAAAACACTTTTCAATCAAAAAAGAGGCTCTAGAAAGCCTTTTTTCTGATATTGACTAAACACTGCAAAAGTGCTATCATTTTTCATTGAGCAGGAAACCTTGCTCGAATTTTTCTCTTTAAAAATTAGTAGTTTTCATTTTTTTCATTAATCCTATAACAATAGAGGGAGTTGTTATGTCAACAACAGGTTCTAACAGAGATGCTTTAGCGATTGAGACAGAAAGAGCTGAGTTTAATTTGGTTCAAGCGCATATTCTACTTGAAAAAATAGAGCAGATGCTTCAAAAGAAAAAGAAGCTGTGTAAAATTTCTCACCTCTGGAATATTTCTCCTATTGATGATGATTCTCTTTTGGAGAAAATCGCTAAACAGAAACGTGCAAGAAAGGGAGATCGATGCAACAAATCAAATGTATCTTTTAGAAAAGCTTTGTTCAATGTAGATAACTACTGGATGTAAAGTAATTTTTTTTTGTTAACCCTTTAATATGGAGTCGCTATGACTTTAGAAATTACACCAGATTCATTTGGGAAGGAACTTAAAAAAATGCTCCCCGTGCTAAAGACTTTTCAGCAAGAAAATCCAGAGCTGATTCATCGCTTAAGGCATGGCGACTTTTGTTGCGGTTGTGATAATCAATCCCAGTGCGGTTTTGACAAAGAACATACTGCGTCAGAAAATAGTCTTGAAGACCTTCTTGAAAACGAGAACGCGATGCGTGTTATCAACTGGTATCGTGGCGACAGTGAACTTTGATTTTTTTATCAACTATTAAAAAGGATTTTCTCATGGCAAAGAAAACAACCAATAGGACAGAAAAAAGTAAAAAGAAAGTCGAAGTCCTGGTCGAAGTGCCGGAATGCTCATCTCAGGGGATGAAACGCACTTTTTTTGTTGGGGAAGATGATGTGGCAAATAAGAAACCTTGCCCTCCCGGTTGCAGTTGTGATAGTTGCTTAATTTATAAGTAGCTTACGTTTCAGTATTTTAGAGTCGCTAAGCATCATCCGATGTGAAGTGGCTCTATTTTTTTGTCTCAAAAATCCAAAAAGGCCCCATCCCTGGCTTAATTTTGAAATAGTTGCTATGATATAAAAGGTTATATAAAAGGAAAAAAGAGAGGCGGTGTAGTCTAATCGGTTAAAACGCAGTCGTTCATTTGACTGAATTGAAGGTTCGAATCCTATCCACCGCTACAAAATCCCACAAATCTACAAATTTGCTACAAATCTACAAATCTAAAAATGCAAAGGTAACGTTATGAATTCAAAAACTTATCAACAGACAATCAAGGAAACTTCCCAGAAACTGAATGAATATTTCAGTAATTTTTGTCAGCAATATCCGCAGTATGCTTTTTTGAAAGCTGACTACACCAAGAAAAAGGTGCACCTTAATGGCATTCAATTTCAGGCAGGTTTTATCAGTGGCCCAAACAGCAAATGGGAGGAGTATTTTGAAATTGCCATCATTATTGAGTTGGTGATGATTTGGGCTTACAAAACCAAGTGGATTCTGGACAGAAAGCAAGCCGTTTGGGAAAATGAAAGCGCTTTAATGGAAACGGTTTTGCGGCATGATTTGGTTTTGGCTTGCATCAATGATTTGTTTGGACAGGCAATCAAAAAAGATTTGCAGCACATCGACAAAATTCGCAGCTTGGTGGATGAGCTGATGGGCAAACTTTCTTTTGGTTTTTGGTTGGAAAGAGAAAAATTGAACGTGAAATTTTCTGCTTTGGAAACGGTGATGGCTGATTGGGAGCAAATTTATGTGGAGAGGAACAACAGCCTTAATTTGATTTATGACTACACGCCGCTCATTGGTTTTGCGCTCTCCTCGGGAAATTTTGACATTTTGGAAAACTATCTTTTTGAAATTCCCAGCATGCTGCGTTTTTCCAACGCCAGTCAAATGATCAGTGATTTGGGTGATTTTGGGCAAAATGTCGACAAGAGCAGCAAATCAGATGAGGATGTTTTCTCAGACCTCAAAAACGGAGTCATCACTTTTCCAATTTTCAAATTGATTGATGAAAAACTTGTGCAAAAGGCGCTTTCCAATCCTAAGGAAATCAAAAATGCAGCTTGGCAGAAAAAAATGCAGGAACTGTTGGCGGAAAAAGAAATCAACAAGCAGGCCATTCAAATTGCCGCTCAGAGTTTTGATGCGCACAAGAATTTTTTTGAAACTCATTTGGAAAAACCCAATCCGATGTTGATGCGAGTTTTTGGCATGCTTATTAATAATAAATATTTTGACCAGAAAATTGTTTTCCAAGAAAGTCCCGTGCTGCGAAGTCGAGTGGTGCTTTGCGACGCAACTGGCAAAGAAAAAGGCACCCAGGACAAATTGAAAGCCCACAAGGAAGGCAAGTTGCACAAGGCTTTTGCAATTTTCATTTTCAATCAAAAAGGTGAGCATTTGATTCAAAAAGGAGCAGATGAAAAATATCATTCGGTTGGTCTTTGGTCCAATACTTGCTGTGGCCACGCTATTTCAGGGGAAAAATTGATTGTCACGGCGCAGCGAAAACTTTTAGAAGAACTTGGCATTGAAACCAACTTGCAAAAAAAATTCAGTTTTGTTTGCAAATTCAAAGCGGACAAGGGGTTGGTGGAAAATGAACATTTGGCGGTTTTGATTGGCAAATATACGGCTGAGGTTGAAATTGTGCCGGAGTTGGCGCAAAGCGTTAAATGGATTGGCACGGAGCAGCTGCTGGAAGATATCATTGAAAATCCTGCGCAATATTCACAGGGGCTCAAAATAATTTTGCAGCGCATGGGCTATAGTTTGAAGAAAAAGGTAATAAAAAATATTAAGGTTGAATTAACGGAGTAGAACTCTGTCGAACTCGAGATATTTTGTTTTTAGATTAAGAAATAGGTGTTGAGTTGAATATAATCAAAAATGCAATAATTATGGAAGAAAAAATCAGTTATCCAATCAGAATTAATCGCTATTTGGCTTTGCACAATTATTGCAGTCGCAGGGAGGCAGATGCTTACATCACCAAGGGTCTGGTTTTTGTGAATGGCAAAAAAGCCAAAATCGGAGACAAGGTCTTTGAAGCAGACAAAGTGGAACTCAATGTCAAAGAAAAAGGCGTTTTGAAAAAATATGTTTATTACGGCTACAACAAAGCTCGCGGAATCGTGACTCACTCGCCGAAAGATGGGCAAAAAAGCATCGCCAATGTGGTGAAAGTGGCCGAGGATGTTTTTCCGGTTGGCAGGCTCGACAAAAATTCACGCGGGCTGATTTTGCTCAGCAATGACGGTCGCATCACGGATAAATTGCTCAATCCTGAAAGGGAGCATGAAAAAGAATATGTGGTCGGGGTGAACAAGCCAATTACCAACATTTTTTTGAAAGTGATGCGTCAGGGAGTGCAATTGGAAGATTTCAAAACTCGCTCAGCAGTGGTGGAGAAAAAAGATGAACTGACTTTCAACATCACTTTGACCGAAGGCAAAAAGCATCAGATTCGTCGCATGTGCGCAGCGCTTGGCTGGGAAGTGGTTGACTTGAAGAGGGTCAGAATCATGAATGTCAGACTTGGCAGACTGGCTGTCGGTCAGCTGCGAGCGTTGGGAGATGAAGAGACTAAGAGTTTATTGAAGAGTTTAGGGATATAGATTAGTGGTGCTATGTCTTTGCGAGGATGTAATCATCCGAAGCAATCCAGAGCGTTGAAAGGTCTAAATTTTCTTTTTAGGAAATATTATCCCCACTAAAATACTAATCTTTTACGAATATACTAATGTTAAATTTCAGATTTGTATATTAGTAAAAGATTCGTAAATTAGTGGGAAATTAATCAATTTTAAAGATGAAAAATTCTTAGGATTATGAGAATTGCGATTCACGCGGCAGATCTGGATCATGAGAGAATTGATGGCACGAGGGTGTATCTTTTCAGCATGCTGAAAAATTTCGGCAAAATCAGCGCGCAGGATTCTTTTATTGTTTATCACCGAAATGATTTCAATCCCGAGTTGACTCCGCCAAATTTTGCAAATTATCTTTTCAAAAAAATTCCTTTTCCAAAGTTTTGGACTCAAACTCGTTTTGCTTGGCAACTTTTTTGGGACAATCCCCGAGTCCTTTGGATGCCAGTGCATAATCTTCCTCGCTGGCGGCGAAAAAAAATGAAAACCGTCGTGACTGTTCACGATTTGGCGTTCAAGATTTTTCCTCAGTATTTTCCTGAGCAAGAATTGATCAAACTCAACAGGCTTGGTGACTATGCCATCGAAAATGCTGATCATCTGATTGCAGTTTCGCAAGCGACCAGGCATGACCTTTTAAAATTTTTTCCAACCATTCCGGCTGAGAAAATTAAGGTTATCCCGCATGGCTTTGATGGGCAATTGTTTCAGCAAAATTTTTCTGAAAACAAAAATGAGGAGATCCTAAAAAACTATCAGCTAAAAGCTAAAAGCTATCTCTTGTATGTTGGTGCCATTCAACCTCGCAAAAATCTGATGGTGCTGATTGAAGCTTTTGAAAAAATCAAAAAAAATCGGCTGGAGTTGAAACTTGTGTTGGCGGGAGCACCGGCTTGGAATTTCCAGGAGATTTTGCAAAAAATCAAAGACAGCGTGTTTGCTGAGGACATTGTGGTCACTGACAAATTGCCTTTTGAAATTTTGCCGGCGCTTTATCGCAATGCGGCGGTTTTTGTTTTTCCGTCGCTCTATGAAGGCTTTGGCATACCAGTGCTCGAAGCAATGTCCTGCGGCGCGCCAACAATTTTGGCCAACAATTCCAGCCTGCCAGAAGTGGGTGGCCAGGCGGCGCTTTATTTTGAGGCCAATAACGTGGAGGAATTGTTGACTTGTTTGGAAAAAGTTTTGAGCGACGAAAATTTGCGCCAGCGGATGATTGCAAAGGGCTTGGAGCAAGCGCAAAAATTTTCCTGGGAAAAATGCGCACAGGAAACTTTGGAGTTTATAAAAAGGTTCTAATTATTCTACGTGTTGTGTTCTGAATGTCACCTTATACGATTTTTTTTATATATTCGTACATTCGTATCAATTCGTAATTCGTAGAACGAATTTAGTCTTTCTCTGAAAAAAGCAAATGATAGAAAAGAATGAAGAAAAAAAGAGTCAGGAGCGTGATGAGAATGTTTTGCCAAAGCTGAAAGCGCAAAAGTGAATTGCCAATCAGCAAGAAAGAAACCACAATCAGAATTGGCAGCAGTCGACTTTGATTGAGTCGGATTTTTGGATAGGTCAAATCCAACTTTTTGCCAAGGGTGGCGATGCCAAGCAAAGTAGCTACCAGCACAATAACTATTCTGGCTGGACTCAAGTGCGAAGAAGCAAGCCCAGGCAGCAAACCTTCGGCAATCAAAATCAGGGTGAAAGAAAAAAGCAAAATGAAAAGCGCATCGTGCAAAAGCTTGTAAAGCAAAGTCAAAAAATTTCGATTGGAAAATTTTTTCCTGGCAATAGTTTTAAAATGTTGGAATTTTTGAAAAGCAGTTTTAATTTTTGACATAGTTGTTTTGGAGACGATTTTTGATGAGCGAAAGCGAGGTCAGAGTATTAGCTTGACTAAATTGGGTGTAGAAAACCACATTAGCGGAAACCAATTTTGTTTCACCGACAAAATTGGTGTCAAATTGATAGTCATTGCCAGCAAACACATTGATGGCATCTAAATTAAGCTTGCAAGTGAAGGTGTGGAAAGTCAGAGTTTCTTTGATCAGTTGACAAGTAGCATTTTGCCCAAGGCTTTGATTGTCAACCAGCACTGGAGAAACTTTCAGGCGCGCTTTGATCACAGCTTGATTTTCCAGCGTACGCTTGAAACCAGCCTCAATCATGAAATATTTGTTTTCCTTTTGGTCATAAAAAATTGTTCCGTTGGGATGCGGTTGATTGACAGTGAATTGTTTTTGTCTTTGGTAAGCATTGATTTCGCCAGGAGTCAGGGGCAGCACATCTTTCCAATCAAAACCCATAGCTAGGAAAGTTGTCGAATCCGCAATTGGAAAACTTTGACCGCCGCTCAAAATGAAAACTGATTGATCGGAAGAAGCCAGCGTTCCATCAGCAAAACCGACGAAATTTTCGGAAATAGTTTTGTCTTTCAAAAAATCTTCATTTTTGGGGATTGCTTGAGTTGGGTCATAGCTGGAGAGAAAAGCCTTGTCACTGACAAAAGGAATAAGTGCTCCATTTTTAAATTGATAATATTGATTGCCAACCACAATTAGAGTGTCTTCAGGATAGCTGTTGGCGCTCAAAATGTCGTCGCCCTTGGGATTTAATTTAAGATCATCTGCAGAAATTCGCACAAAAGAAGAACGGGAAAAACCAAGTTGATCCAAGGCTGAACCAGAAACAAATTGACGAGCTTTGCCATCTGAGATGATGTAGTAAATTCCATTGGCGCTGAGCAAGGAGCCGCTTGGAAAGCCAAGAGGGGCGCCAGTTGGGAAGAAAAAAGCGCTGTAGGCTTTGCGGATTTTCACGTTCATTTGAGTTGGAACTGGTGAATTTTTGTCCAAAACAAAGCTCAATTTGGCATCTTTGAAATTTCCCAAGGGATTGGCATTGAACGAGAGAAGTTCATTTTTTTTGAGGGAGCCATTTTTGGGAGGATTTTGAGAAGCGCTTGTGCGCATCAAAAACAGCGTGTTTTTGAGGGAGTTGGTGGTGGCGAAAGAATAGTCCAAAGATATTTCAGGAAACAAAATTTGATAGGCCACAAGCAAACCAGCCAGCAGGAAAAGCAGGTATAAAAAAAATCTGGAAATAAGATAAATCCTCTTCCACTTTGATTGCAGCGTCATTTTTTGAGTGAGGTTGATCATGTTAAAAGTTTTTTTGATTATGTGCAATAGAGGCTTCTGAAAAATAAATTAGTAATTTTCCTTCGCTTATTTGCTTTTTAGGACACGCTCCTTGGCCGAAAACAATGGCCAAGGGCTCAGAGTCGCTGTCGCTCCTATGGTCTAAAAAGCAAATAAGCGAAGGAAAAATCAGAGTCACAGTATGCATTTAAGTTTATTATCATTTCGAAACTTTAAAAATTGTGCCACTGATGGTGACAAAATGTTCGGCTGGAAAATTTTCAGGCAAGCCAACATTTTCCTGGCTCAAATCCAAACGAGAAGTTGAGAGGAAATATCCATCGGTGGGAGTCAATCGATTGCCGATAGTGCTGTTGGTATAATAGTCGATTTTGCTTTCTGGAGCAATAAGAAAGACATTGTCAAAAGTTTTTAAATCAAGTTTGGACAGGTCATTGGTGTCGAAAAAATAGACGGCATTTTTCCCGAAAAGGGAACTCATTGGATCTGCCAACATTGACCAACCATCTCCCGTGGTTTGATTGTCAATCAAGACCAAATCCTTGGCGGAAAATTTTTCGCTCAATTGCTGAGTTTGGGAGAGTAGTTTTTGGTTTTCAGAAAAAAAGGCAAAGTGGAAAAAGGCTGGCAAATTTCCGGCGACAAGCAAAATAGCGAGAAGCAAGGGCAATATTTTAATAATCAAATTGTCCGTGTTTGCTTTCAAATATTTGCGCAGATCCTCAATTGCCAGAGCGCAAAAGAAAATCGCTGCTGGCAAAATTGAAAAAGCAAACCGGCGCAACATCCAAGGATGGTCGCCTGAAATGTGCGAATTGAAAAAATAAATCAAAGTTGGAGCGACAATCAAAAGTGGCATTAATTTGAAAAATTTTCTTTGCAGACCATAGGAAACGCAGGCAAGCAGGGCAACAACAAAAAAGCTGAGCATGCCATAGAGATAGAAAATTTTCAGCAGATAGAATTTGGAAACATCTAGGTCGCCAACTGAACTCAGGGTGCTTGCTTGAGGGGGTGTGATTGGTGGCAGCACAGCTTTGATTATTTCTTTATAAAAATTAAAGTCCCAAAAAGTGTTAGCCAGAAAGACCAAAAAAAGCAGGGTGAGAAAAACAAAAAATTTCCAGTTAAGGATGCTTTTTAAATAGTTTCGATTTTCTTTTTTCCAAAAAATGACCAACAAGCAAACCGCAAAAATGGCAATTCCTTCAATGCGCGTGAAAATTAGCAAGGTGGCTGAGGCTAAGAGCAGTGAAAGATTCAGCCTGGTTTGTTTTTTCAAAAAAGAAACGCTGGCAAAAATGCTCAGCCAAACAAGCGGCAACGCCAGATTTTCACTCAAGGTATATTTGGGAAACCAAAAGACGGAAAGAGAAGTGCTGGCAAAGAGAAGTGCTATGATTGAACCGCGTTTGGACATAAACAAACGCGCGAGAAAATAAAAACTAAACAAAAAGAGCAAGGAAAGCACAGCGTTGGCGATAATAAAACCAGTTAGACCAAAAATTCCATAAAAAGCTGCCAACCAGGAAATGTAAACCAAAGGAAATTGAGTTGTTAATTCTCCCTTGCTGGTGTAGAAAAAACCTGGAAAATTCAGAGCTCGCCCAGGCCCACGTAGTCCAAAGAAAGCATTGCTGGCAGGGGTTGAAAAAGTGAGGG
>CAIOVI010000015.1 GCA_903861715.1 uncultured bacterium | reverse complement strand
TTCTACAATAATACCCGCAGACATCAATCTTTGGAATACGCAACCCCTAGGGAAGTGCATTTTCAATAGCTAATAATTTTTAAAAATTTTCCCTCTACTTTTTCTAATTTAGCTGTGTTGACAAAGGGAACCACCATAGAACCATCGACTCGGAGCCAATGTTCAGGAAGCTACCCCTAGCTGATCTGATATCAGCCAAGTGCTCAGCCAACTGACATGAGCGAATGAGGGGATTGTGCCAACGCACAGACAAATGGAGAAGGCCTCAACAAAAAATTTAGCCTCCACTTGTTTTCAAAATCCCCTTCTCAATTCAGACCATCATTTCTCATGGTGAACTGAAAGAGAGAAGGACATGAAAACATTTAAGCATCTAAACATAGCCACATTTAATCAGTTTGATTATATGCTTGCATGTTTATATGTTCATATGATTGTATGATTGTATGATTGTATGATTGTATGATTGTATGATTTCCGCTCTTTAACATTTTTGAAAAATTGCATCCAGCATTGAGCCGAAAAATTCATTGTCGGTTTGTTGATGGATGTATATTTTTTCAATAAATCAAAAAGGAGCCCTATTACATGTACACAATTCACCTTACCACAACAGGACCAAGTCCTCAAGGAGGCCATCAAGCAGAAGATGTCTTTAACAATTTTAACTCAATACCTGAAATCAGGAGTTGGGCCAAGACACATTGCTATGTTCTTGGAATACCAATGCAAAATTCCCCAACCTATGCGATTGAGCATCAAGATGGCAGTAACCTAACTGCTGAAGAACTTACAAATTTGCAGCCTGAAGATAGCTGCACAACATATCACAATATGCAACTAGCAAAAGGTGTCAAAAAGCCATCATTGCTGCCACCATACGCAATAATTGATGCAATAAGGACAGTAAGCAAAGAATAACATCCTATTCCACTTGAGGGCACAGCATCAACATTTTGCTGTGCCCTCGATTTTAATCCAAAAACTATTTTCAAAATTCCCCAATCCAGACCCGCCGACGAAATCGTGGCGGTTTTTTCTTGCCAAAAAAAGTTTTTTACATTTCTTGCAACATAAAATGTTCAGCAACCCAGCACTACCATATGTAGTTGTATGGTAAAAATTAATTTTCATTAAATTAACCAGGATATCACTGCCTTTAATGAGACCCCTCTACCATATATGGTCGAATGGTGGAAAAAGTTTGAAAACCAAAAAAATAATTGCACCGAAACCACACACAAACTCTCAGCAAGTCCCAACCAAAATAACCATCGTCATTATCTCACGACCGTGAGATAATGACTGATTTTAAGAAAGCAGAAGACATGTTGCTGTCATCTTGACCGGCAAAAAAGCATCTTCGCAGATACCTTTTGTTTTGTATAAACTTTAATGTCACAAAACTCCGTGATATCAAAATGCTGCTAAGCGACAATTTCGCAAAAAACAAACCCCAATTCTATCCCCAACTGAATCTGACAAACACTTTGATACTTTCGAGTATCAAAGTAAATGTCACAAAGGTTAAAAGGCAAAAGATGCATAAAAAATAGAAAAATAACATTGTAAAAATAAGACTATGAGACTAACCCTTGCCAAGAAAAAATAAAATGCTAAGATGAAAGTAGCACTTTGGTACTTCTCCCCTAATCCGTTTTCTGACAATGGCTCGTGTATTGTTAAATCGTGCCGAGCACTTATTGCATGATGGACCATGTTGTCTGTCCAAGCAAGCCGTCCCAAAAGGGTTGTCAGATAAGAAGAGAGCTGGAAGGATTTAACAGTTTTTTCTTCCGTCCTTCGGCTCTCTTCTCGATTTTTTGTTTCATTAAAAGAAGATATATGCAAAACATATATCTTCTTAATTATCTTCCTTCCGCTTCATATAATTCATATGGAGTTTTTTTCTTGCTCAAAAAATCAGACACGGTACTTACCATTACCATTGGAATTACAGAGATTAGAAAAGTCGTAAAATTTCTTTGGCATTTTGCGAAGTCACTTTCGCAACTTCCTCAATTGAAGTGCCTTTGACGTCGGCGATTTTTTGGGCGACGTGACTGACAAAAAGTGGCTCGTTGCGAGTTCCCTTTTCCAGGGGACGCGGAGTTAGATACGGACAATCAGTTTCGAGGACGATATTTTTCAAATCAATTTCTTTGATCAAGCGATCATAGCCGTCGCCGTAGGTGATGATGCCATTCAGACCAAGCTTGTAGCCAAGCGTAATAAATTTGTTGGCGGTTTTATATGACCCAATAAAGCTGTGGATAATCCCCTTTTTTGCCACGGGATGTTTTTCCAAAATTTCCAATAAATCGTCGTAAGCATCCGTTCGGGCGTGGTCGAGTTCCTTACTCGACTTTACGCCCCAGCAATGGATCATCACTGGTTTTTGCACTTCGTTGGCCAATTGAATAAATTTCACTAGCGTTTCTTTTTGCAAATTTTTCAAAAATTCGATGTCATCATTTTCCTCAAAGTGATGATAGTCCAAGCCAACTTCGCCGATAGCCACCACTTTTTCATCTTGAGCTAAATCCAAATATTTTGCATAGTCAAAAGTTTCGCCGACGGTGGGAATTTTTGTACCCGCCGATGAGGCGGACTCTTCCTCATCAATTTCCCATGGATCCTGATGGGTGAAACTGCCCTTTTTCAGGTGGACTGGATGAATGCCAATGGCTGCGTAAATTCCAAGGGGGTTAAGGGGGTTAAGGGGAGAAATGTTCTCAGAAGGCTCAAGGGGGTTAAGGGGAATAAAGGGGTTAAGGGGAGAAATGTTTTCAGAAGACTTAAGGGGATTAAGGGGAATAATGGGGTTAAGGGGGTTAAGGGGGTTAAGGGGGTTAATGAGAGAAATGCTTTCAGGAGGCTCAAGGGGGTTAAGAGGGAAAATGGGATCAAGGGGATTATCACGCTTAAAGTTTGCAAATTTGTGGGCATATTCCACTGCCCTTTTGCTGGTGGAATATTGCGAACCAACGTTGACCACGCTCATGCCAGCTTCAAAACAACGACGCAGAACTTCTTCTCCGTCATCCTTGAAGGCGTTGAAATTAACGTGGGCGTGAGTATCTATCAATTGCATAATTTCCAATTTTAAATTTTCAATTTTCAATCAATTTTTTAATGATGAAATTTTTAAATTAAAATTTGTCATGCTGAATTAATTTCAGCATCTTCTTGCTTTATCTCGTCAAATAATATGCAACGAAGATCCTGAAACCCTCCAAAGGCGGACAGGCAAGTTCAGAATGACATATCCTTGTTTTTATAGTCAACAAAAAAATTATTTTATGCGTTGAAAAAGTGGGTCGACTTTTTTGGTTTCGAGGGCGGTTTTGATTTTGGCAGAAGTTTCGGGCATAAAAGGCACTAGCATCGCAGCAATCACATATAGCTGAGCAATTAGACTCCTCACAATGTGCTTGAAATTTTCCTCATCAGTCTTGGCGAGTTCCCAAGGTTTGTTGTCTTCGATAAAGATGTTGGCGTTCCTGATTTTGCTCCAAATGGCAGGTAGGGCCTGATCGAGCAATTCGGTTTCTGCAAAAAAGGCAAACTCTTTTCCCAAAATTTCAGCCACATCCTGATTTACTTCATCAAGATCGAGACTTTCAACATTTTCAGCGAGCTTTACAACTCGAGAAACCAAATTGCCAAGCCCGTTGGCCAAATCAGCGTTATATTTTTCAGTCAGCCGCTCCCAAGTGATGTCCATGTCCTCGCCAAAATTTCCGCCGCCGCTAAGCAGCAAATAGCGCGTCCCATCAATACCGAATTTTTCCACCATTTCAGCAGGTGCAATAACATTGCCCACACTCTTGCTCATTTTTTGACCACCGACTGTGATGAAACCATTGATAAGAATTTGTTTGGATGGTTTAATGTTGGCTGACATCAGCATTGCTTGCCACATCGCTGATTGCTGGCGAAGATTGTCCTTGCCGGCCAATTGCACCACTGGCCAAAATGAATCAAATTTTTCCAGCTCAGTTGGCCAACCAATAGCACTAATATAATTTACCAAGGCATCAAACCAAACATACATCACATGATCAGGGCTTCCTGGAACTTCAATTCCCCAGGGCATTTTTTCTTTCAGCCGTGAAATTGAAAAATCTTCCAAGCCGCCAGCGACAAAATTTTTGATTTCCTTGAGACGATTTTTGGGCAACACAAACTCGGGATTTTCTGCATACAAATCCAAAAGTGTTTGCTGATATTTGGAAAAACGAAAAAAATGATTTTCTTCTTCAATAATTTCAAGCTCAACTCCTGGATGAAGTGGACATTTCCCATCAACCAACTCAGAGTCAGTTTTTTCCAACTCGCAACCAACGCAATATTTCACTTTGTAAATCTTAGTATAAATATCGCCAGCCTTTTCACAGCGTTTCCAAAATTCTTGAGCTGCTGCAAGATGGTGAGCATCCGTGGTGCGAATGAAATTATCCCAGCTGAGATTCAGCACATTTTTCAATTGTTTGAAATTTTCCGCTTGGCCATTTACATAATCTTGCACGTCCATGCCAAGCTCTTGGGCTTTGCGAAAAAGTTTGAGCCCGTGTTCATCTGTGCCAGTGTTGAAAAAAACTTCCTTGCCTTGACTGCGTTTGAAACGCGCCAGCACGTCCGCTTCGATAATTTCCATTGCAAAACCCACATGCGGCTCAGCGTTTACATAAGGAAGCGTAGTAGTAATGTAAAATTTTTCTTGCATATTGATCAATAGTATTTATCGTAGTTATCCTTGAGACATAAAACTTTTTCGCCGTAGTTGTGGATTGAAGATCCACTGCAATTGACGTCGGAATAATCACTTTTGTATTTACTAGCGCTGCCGTAGCAGTAGCTGCCCCAATTGCCACCAGCCAAATAAACACAATATGATTTGGCTTCATCGAATCTTTTTTTGGAATCAGCTCCATCATTGGACAATTTGCTGGCCATCGCCACCACCCCGTCCACCAAGTTCCAAGGGTCTGGCGGGTTATGTCCAGAAAGCGAAGCGATGGTGCTTTTGTAACCGAGCCAGGTCGTCGGCATAAACTGTGGCACTCCCATAGCACCGCCCGTTCCCTTGTAGGCATTTGAAGGACACGAAACTTTTTGTTTGGTGTAGTCATAGCCAAGTTCTTTCGTGATAGTTTTGAAAGCCGTCAATTGAGCTGCCGGCATGCGACTAGTTTTATAGTTGCAGCCTCCCACGTTTTGACCCTTGTTAGATTCTTGAACCAGCACACCCAACAAAAAAGACTTATTGATATTAGTTGCACCCGCGGCAAATTTAGCTGCAGCCACAATATCGTTTGTACTAATTGATTTTCCTAAAACGGCGGAATATTGACTTTGCAGCTTGTCCAACTCACCTTGCAATTGCGCAATGGTTTTGGCCTTATCTTGAATGTCTGATTGAACCTGACTTTGGTCTGCCAGCAAACCTTGTTGCTGCACAACTGTGGCACTTAAAACTTTTTCGTGTTGTTGCTTAGCTTCAGCTAACTGAACCTTATCTTGATCAACCTGGACTTTCTTGGAATTTATGTCAGCAATTATGCCAACAATTTTTTCATCTAGCGTGCTAAAATGTTCATTACTGCTGAGTAAGTCAGCCAAATTTCCATCTGAAAGCACGATGCTCAAAATTGGCTTATTTTGAATGTAGTAAGCTTGTTGCAAAAAATTTTTGAGCAATTCCTGCTGCAATTTGATTTGATCATTGAGATTATTGATTTCTTGCTCTTTACGAGAAAGGTTTGTCACTGTGTCAGTGATGACTGCTTTTGTGGTGGAAATTTTTTTCTGAGTTATGCCAACTGATTGTTGAATTTTCCCTAAGTTCGCTTGATCCTTGGCTAGCGCTGCCGTCGTTTTGTCTAGTTTTTTCTGAACATCCTGGATGTCATTTGAAAGACTGCTGGCTTCTTGGGCGTTAACTTTCTTGGTCACGCTTTCCCAAAATGAAACCTGCCCCGCCACAAAAACAGGCACAACAACAACCCAAGCTAAAATTAAAATTAGTTTTGATTTTTTTTTGTTCATTTATTCTTATTCTAGCTTAAAAAAAATGAAAAGTCCACCTGGGGGAACGTTGTGGGGGAACGTTGGGGTGGTTAGGGATATTGGGGAGTTTGGGGTGGTTAGGGATGTTGGGGAGTTTGGGGAGTTTGGGGAGTTTGGGGATGTTGGGGATGTTGGGGATGTTGGGGATGAATAAGCAAAAACAAGGATTGCTCCTTGTTTTTGAAAGTTTTGTTTTTTTGAAAAAAACTTGCAGGCTATTTCTTGATCAAAATTTCAATAGCATCAAAGTTGTTGTTAATCTTGACGCTGACTTTGGCGCTGACCTTGAGAGCGCTGAGATTGGTCACGGTGTCATCAGTTTCAAGGCGAACGGGTGTGGTGGCGTTGATGTTAATAGCGGCTCCTTTGCCGTCAGCCAATTTGACATAAATTTGTTTAGCGTTGGCTGAAACAAACTCGCCATCAATGGTTTGAGCTGAAGCTTGACCAGGCGTGGTTGGTTTTCCATCAGTAGCTGCTGGAGCTGCTGGCTGAGTTATTGGACTGGCAGTTTCTTGAATTGGAGCAACTACTTGCGGAGCTGAAACTGGTTGATTTAATTTAACCAAATAAATTCCCAGAACAATAGCAATGACAACGAGCACGATTAGAATGATAACTTTTGTTTTTTGATTCATTTTCTTTTGAGCTTATTAGAGTTTTTTAAAAACAATAATGCGCTTTGTTTTTTAGTTAATTATTTTTTTGTTTTTTAAAGTTAAAAACATTTCCATTATACCACAAAAATGAAAAAAATATCCACAAGGAGGACTTTAGGGGGGGTTTAGAAATGTTGGGGAATTTAAGGATGAAAAAAGACGAGGATTATTCCCCGTCTTTTTTGAATTTATTTTTTTGCTGCATGTTTTATGCTCCATGCTTCATGAAACTTATTTCTTGCTTTCCTCCGTCGGCGCAACTTCCTTCACCACGCCAGCGACTTTCGTCACGTCTTCCTCAACTTTCTGATCAAGCTTGTCCATTTCAGCTTCGGTGCGAGGCGCTGCCACTAAGGCAATTACCGTTTCAGCTTCTAACAAAATTTCCACTTCCTCAGAAGTTTTCAAATCGGCCACTGTGATATGAGCTTCAAAAGTTGCCAACTGCGACAAATCAATCACAAATTTTTCTGGCAGATTAGCTGGCAAACACTTCACCAAAACTGCGTCCATATTTTTGATCAAAACTCCCCCATGAGCTTTGACAGCAGCAGATTCACCCACAAATTCCAACGGAATTTCAGTTTCCACTTCTTCTTTCATATTCACCTGGAAAAAATCTACGTGTGAAACTTTGCCGCTGCGATGATCGTGCTGCAATTCGTGAATAAGCACATTGAGTTTTTTCTTTCCAACCTCAAGTTCAATCAAAGCACTTTCGCCTGCTTTGCTATATACACGAGAAAAATCAAGGTCATTTACCCACAAGTTCTCAGATGCAATTTTGTTGCCATACATCACGGCTGGAACTTTGTTTTCTTTTCTAAATTTGGCAACTTTTTTGCCAACAATATCTCGGATATCAGCTTTCAGTGTGATTAGTTTACTCATTTAGTCATGGGACATAAATCATGTAGCATATAGCATTAGTGTCACGAATCAAATGGCAAGTTTCGCGTATTTAAGCTATTTGTTATATGTTGTATGTTTTATGTTTTATGATTATTTAACTTTCAATAGAATAGCAGGAAACAAGGCAAATGTCAATAATTCCTACTTAAATTCTAATCTGAATTGCAATTTGCCTTTAAACAAAAGAACATCTCGTATTGAGGTATAATAGTTACGCTACATAACAATTAATACTACAAACAAGATGTCCCACACACAGCTTACTCTAAAACAGCGTTTTCAGCTAGAAACCTTACTTGGCACAGGCTGGCTACAGAAAAATATTGCTTACCATATTGATGTTGCCCCATCTACTATTTGCAGAGAAATTTCACTGTTTGGTGGCGGAGCATATGACGCACGAAGTGCACACAGTCAATCAAACAAAAGAAGAAAAACGGGCAAAAGAAAAACTAAAGTGCTCTTGAAAAACGAACAGGTGCATACTTATGTGGAAGAAAAATTAAAAGATGATTGGTCGCCTGAACAAATTGCTGGTAGAGGAAAAACTGAGTGTGAGGGCATGGTGTGCCATGAAACAATTTATCAATTTATCTACAAAGAGAAACCTGAATGGAAAAAATATTTAAGACAAAAGAAAGGAAAATATCGCAGGAGACATGGCACCAAAGAACGTGAAAAGAAGCGTGAGGATGCTAAAAAACAGCGCATCGATACCAGACCTGAAGTTATTGAAAAAAGGCAGCGTATTGGAGATTGGGAGGGCGACACGATTGTGGGCGGAGAAAAAACAACTGGAATTTTAACACATGTGGAAAGAAAAAGTGGTTTTCTGATGGCTAATCTTTTTTTGAGAAAAAATGCTGTTTTGATAAAAGAAAAAACCATTGAAAGTTTTTTGAAAATATCAGACGATAAGAAATTTTCCATTACTTATGATAATGGAACTGAGTTTAGTGAGCATGAACTTACAGCAAGATTAACTGGCTTGATAATATATTTTGCTTATCCATATCACAGTTGGGAGCGAGGTACAAATGAAAATACTAATGGACTTTTAAGGCAGTACTTTCCCAAGAAGATGATGTTTGCTAAACTAACACAAAAGGACGTAGATGCTGCAGTTGAAAGCATCAATAATCGTCCAAGAAAAAGACTTGGCTATTTGACTCCCTACGAGGTATTTGTAGAGGGTAAAATTGCATTTCAAGCTAGAATGTAGGCTACAAATATACAAATTTGCTACAAATCTACAAATAAATTCTTCACTGCTCTCCAGAGAGCATATTCGTAAATTTGTATATTTGTAGTTGATTTGTAGATTTGTAGGGTTTTAATATTCTTCGGATTTTACCACACTTTCCTGGTGCGAATAAATGTTGTTCAAAATTCCGATACTGCTTAGCACCATGATAAGCGAGCTACCGCCGTAGCTGAGAAACGGAAGTGGAATGCCAGTCACTGGCATCACTCCAATGTTCATGCCAATATTCTCAAAAATTTGGACAAAAAACATGCTCATAATTCCCACCACCACTAGATAGCTGAAATTATCCGGAGCGTTGAGGGCAATGATGCGCATGCGATAAAACATCAGCAAATATAAACCAATGACTAGCAAATCACCAAAAAGTCCCAACTCTTCAGCAATGGAAGCGAAAATAAAATCCGTATGCTTTTCCGGCAAAAAATTCAGTTGCGATTGACTGCCATGTCCAATGCCTTTGCCGGTAAGTCCCCCACTGCCCACTGCAATCATCGCCTGAATCACGTTGTAGCCAGCTCCCCGCGGGTCAATAGTTTCCGGGTGAATCAAACTCAGAACTCGATCTTTTTGATAAGGCGCCAGCACAAACCAGCCCGCAAAAGCAATCACCACACCCGTCAAAATCATGATGAAAATTTTCTTGCGACTAATGCCCGAAACAAATGTAGTGGCCAACCAAATGCCAACCAGCACCATCGCACTGCCAAAATCTGGCTGCTTTAAAACCAACAAAATCATTGCGCCTGAAAGAACCAGCGAGGCAATCAAGCGACCAGTTTCTTCCAGCTCCATTTTTTTTTGGGAAATGAAACTGGCCAAGAAAATAATCAAGGAAAGTTTGGCAATTTCAACTGGTTGAATGTGAAAAGAGCCCACCCCAATCCAGCCAGCTGTGCCTCGAATAGTCCGTCCAAAAATAAGCACTGCCAGCAAAACCAGTAGCGTCAAGAAATAAATAGGCGTGCTTCGCAATTTGAGAGTTTGATAGTTGATTTTCGAAAAAACCAACATGAAAACCAAGCCAACCAAAATGAAGATAAGTTGGCGCCAAAAAATACTCAAACCCCCTTCGCTAGCCGTTGACATTGAAATGCTATACAAAACCGCCATGCTGATCCCTAGCAAAAGCAGGACTGCAAGCAACAGCAACCAGTCGGTTTTAAAAAATTTGTGAAACATTTTTTATAGAACATGAAACATTGAGCATGGAGCATGAAATTTTATATTTTTGTATTTCGTATTTCGCTTTATGTTCTATGTTCCATGTTTCATGATTACAACCCAGCTGAAAAATTTTGACTGTCATAAACATTGGTCTGCGCCTCAACTTCCATGCTTCGCACTGCTTTGGGAAAAGCATAGGGCCAGGTCAAAATAAAGCCTGCTTCTTGCCCAGCTCTAACATTATCTTGCTGCGTGGTGCTCACTCCAAGCACGCTGCCACTATCATCCCGAAGCACCACCACTAAGTTGATTTTTTTGAAATCCTTGGAGCTTTCATTGCGAACCAAGCCTTCCGCTCGACTGCCAACCCCACTAGACTCAGGCCCAAATTTTTTGTTGTAAACATTCAGTTGCGGTTTTTCAAGATTGGACAATTGACTCCATGAAACCTGGCTAATGGCGAACTCGACCTGTGTAGGCGCTACGTTGTTTTGCGCTCGCAGTCCAAGCCCAATGACATATTTTGAGTCAGCTGGCAGCAGATAATCATTGCCTTCTTTGGTCGCCACCACGTTTCCATCAGCATCTTGGAGCTTGGCCACAAAGTGAAAACTGGCGACTCCGATTGTGTCATTTGGGTTGGAAACCCTCACTACCAAATCAAAAGTGTTGTTACCTGCTGGCACAAAAGTTTTTTCGCCAATCACCAAATCTTTGCCAACACTGCTGACTTTGCAAGGACTGCAAACTCCGCCGCAATCAACTCCTGTTTCACTTTGATTCTTTTTGCCATCCAAGCAAGTTTCTTTTGGGCTAATTAACAAGTGAATCAAAAAACCAACCAGTCCAAAAAACAAAAGATAACCGAGAATAATTGCAATGCGCCTAAGCAGTTGTGAATTCATATTTTTAGATTTTAATTTAATTTTAACTCTTTCAGTATACAGCATTTGGGGAGTTTGGGGTAATTTGGGGAGTTTGGGGTAATTTGGGGAGTTTGGGGTTTGGGTGGTTAGGGAGCTTGGGGAGTTTGGGGTTTGGGTGGTTAGGGAGTTTGGGGAGTTTGGGGTGATTAAGAATGGATGGCAAATTTTGACAAACAAAAAACAAGCCTTTTTCAAGCTTGATTTTGGGATATTTTGAAAGCAGGATTCTGGCGACGACCTACTCTCCCTCATGGAGGTACCATCGGCGCTGACTGTCTTAACTGCTCTGTTCGGGATGGGAAGAGGTGTAACCCAGTCGCACGAGTCACCAGAATTCTGCTTTCAAAAATTGGTCTAAATTATATAATACAAATTATGCAAATTTAATGCTAATCTACAAATATGCAAATAAAATACCTTCAGTATCTTCGCATATTTGCGTCATTTGCACAAATTCGTATATTCGTATTATGTCTTTTGTCAATGATAAGTAACTCTTAACTGCTAACCATAAAAATTGGAAAGATTAATGAATCTATTAGTACTTCTTGGCTCAACTCCTCGCAGAGCTTACACCTAAAGCCTATCAACCTAGTCTTCTTCTAGGAGATCCTTACGTAATAAATTACGTATAATGCCTAATCTCGGGATGAGCTTCCCGCTTAGATGCTTTCAGCGGTTATCTCGTCCAAACTTAGCTACTCGACAATGCTCCTGGCGGAACAGCCGATACACCAGAGGTTTGTTCTTTCCGGTCCTCTCGTACTAGGAAAGAGTTCCCTCAAGCATTCACGCCTACAGCAGATAGAGACCAACCTGTCTCACGCATGTTTTTCACATATTACTATGTGCATTGGACTATAACTTTATCCTATTTTTCAAATAGGATAATCAACATTTAGTCTCTACGGGCGTTAATAGTTCTAATTTTTCTTTTCTTGGAATAATTTAATTCTCTGAAATTGTCAACTAATTGTGCAAGTTTTTCAAAATCATTTTGATTTTTAACTTTTCCTTTTTTGTCCAGAATTTTCAACATCAAATCCGCCTGCTTTCTCTTTAAAATTAGAAAGGGTTTAATTGAAGTGAGAAAAAATTTAAGTTCCTCTGCTTTATTTATCGAATATTCAAGAATTCCATCTTTTCTTTCTCGAAGAATTCCAAATCCGATTTTTGAGCAAAGTTTCTCAAAGTTTTTTCGATCTTGATTAGATTGAAACAACACCACGTAAGGCGCTACCTGAAAACCATACTTGTAAGTATTGTTCGGTTTAAGCCTAACATAGATGCTTCCATATCCATCAAGAAATCCTGCCAAATAGGCACTAATTGTTGACGAAAAATTTTTACACATAACTTCCCTCGGTATTATCCTAACATATGACAGGTTGTGTCACAAGAGGACTTCACCGATATAAGTTGATTTCTCATATATGATCGCTCATATACGCCGCCGTGTATGATGTCTACTTCCTCGGGTTCAAACTGTAAAATCTCCTTTACCTAAAAGCTAAATGCTAGAAGCTAAAAGTTGCTTTACGGTTTGAACCCAGCTCGCGTACCGCTTTAATTGGCGAACAGCCAAACCCTTGGGACCTTCTCCAGCCCCAGGATGCGATGAGCCGACATCGAGGTGCCAAACCCCTCCGTCGATGTGGACTCTTGGGAGGGATCAGCCTGTTATCCCCGGGGTAACTTTTATCTGATGATCTTCCGCGCATCTACATGCTACGGTCGGTTCACTAAATTCTACTTTCGTAACTGATCGACTTATGGGTCTTGCAGTAAAGCTGGTTTGTACTTTTGCGCTATCAGTCCGATTTCCATCCGGACCTAACCAACCTTTGTAAACGCCTCCGTTGCCATTTAGGAGGCGACCGCCCCAGTCAAACTACCCACCAGGCACTGTTCCCCCTCTGGATAAGAAGTAAGAAAATGCAAAGTAAGAAAGATACTAAGCGTCGAAATGTTTTTAAGGCATTTCACAACAGCCAAGTCAAAAAATAATCCGAACAAAAGAGGGATTTTGTTTGACTAAGCCGATAAAAGTTTCGCTTACTATTTTCTTGACATTTACTTTTCCTGCCTCTTAACAGAGGAGGGTTAGAATTAAAACTCCAACAGGGTGGTATTCCACTAGTGACTCCCCTCAGCCCGAAAGCTGAGCTTCAAAGTCTCCCACCTATTCTCGGCAGCTAAAATCTCAATTCAATACCAAGTTGTAGTAAAGCTCCACGGGGTCTTTTCGTCTTGCTGTAGGTCGACGGCATCTTCACCGTCACTGCGATTTCACCGGGTCCTTCGTTGAGACAGTTCCCAAATCGTTACACCTTTCATGCGGGTCAGAACTTACCTGACAAGGAATTTCGCTACCTTAGGCACTTTTTTCTCCATATTGCTACAGAGGGTGGACTATATCATCCATAATAAAGTATTTATGGTTCGACGTATAGTCTCTGAGGATTCTTGAATAGTAGTTGAATTATTTTCTTAACTCATATTTGAGAGAATATATTCCATTGGGTGTTTTCTACCTTTACCCTGTTGATTCATGGTATAAGCAATACACACAATTTTTTTAAATCCCTCTTTGGTTAAATGTTCCTTTTTTTCCATCATCATAACTATTTCACGAAACTTTTTATAAGTTTCTTGTTTTGTAATCAATGGAATTGAATCAAAAAAAGGAATTACCTTTTCGATAATGTTTCTGCGTGAATCTATGCTGAAATTCAAAACTGGATGAATACCAGATTTTCGATAAATCGAACCAGTTCCAAATACATATTTACACACTTCCAATATCTCTCTATGCTTTTGATGCTGATACACTTGAAAACAAGGGTTTATCATCCAACCAAATTTTTGCATAGGATGCTTTATAATGGCAACACTAAAACTTCCTTCACCATCAATAAAGCCTGCTAGATAATAATGAAGCAACTTTCTTTTGCCCTTAAATAAAGACAAAATTACCTGCAATTCTTTATCCATATTTTTTCTACTTTGTATACTATTCAAGTCTTTCCTGCTGATTGACTGCACATGCATATTGTCACCTACTAGGTAATGCATGCTCTAAATTCATTTAAGAAACAGTTGTTCCAGCATTTGGTCGAATTTTACAATCGCCCCAACTCTTATCGCTTTAAAAAAATAAAGCGGGTAGCGAGTTAACGATTATAGTTATCGCCGACGTTCACTGGCGCTTCAAGGAATAGCTTGCACCACCCCCCTTAACGTTCCAGCACTGGTCAGGTGTCAGCCCCTATACTTCCCCTTACGGGTTTGCAGAGACCTGTGTTTTTGATAAACAGTCGCTTGGGAAAATTTAACTGCGGCCCTGATTTACATCAGGGCGAGACATCTCGCGAACTTACGTCTAGTTTTTTTGCCGAGTTCCTTAACGAAGGTTCTCCCGTTCACCTTAGGCTACTCGCCTCGTCTACCTGTGTCGGTTTTGGTACGGATACAATAGCATTAATCTTAGAAGCTTTTCCTGGCACTCTGCTCCATTTCGTTTCTCCCACCGAAGTGGAAAATTCAGCCATAGCTCGGATTTAATGCTTGGCGGATTTGCCTACCAAACATCCTCGCTACGTCTACATCAATCCAATAAGATGCGAAATGTACAAGAATACGTCACTCCATCGAACACTATCATAGTGCAGGAATATTAACCTGCTGTCCATCGACTACGCCTTTCGGCCTCGCCTTAGGACCGACTAACCCTGGGATGATCAACATTGCCCAGGAAACCTTAGACTTACGGTGTGTGCGGATTTCACGCACATTGTGGTTACTCATGCCAACATTCTTACTTCCATACACTCCACGATGGGTCACCCCTTACGCTTCAGCGCATATGGAACACTCTCCTACCGCCGTGTCTCGCTATCGCTCACCACTTCGCGGACTTAAACGGACTACACGCGGACTTTGCGGAATTTTTTCCGCATTAGTCTGTGTTAAGTCTGCATTAGTCTGCATTGTGTCGAACGTTAGTGAGACACGGCCCATATCTTCGGTACTATGCTTAGCCCCGTTACATTTTCGGCGCAAAGTCTCTGGTCTAGTGAGCTATTACGCACTCTTTAAAGGATGGCTGCTTCTAAGCCAACCTCCTAGATGTTTAAGAAACTTCACTTCCTTTCCCACTTAGCATAGATTTGGGGACCTTAGATGATGATCTGGGCTGTTTCCCTTTTGAGATCCGACCTTAGCGCCGGATTTCTGACTGCCATGGTACGCATCACAAGAATTCGGAGTTTGGTTGAAAACCCTACGGACAAGCCGCGAATTCTCATCCAGTAGCTCTACCTCTTGGATGTAATGTCATGACGCTAGCCCTAAAGCTATTTCGGAGAGAACCAGCTATTGCCGAGCTCGATTGGAATTTCTCCCCTACACACAAGTCATCCCCGAGTGTTGCACGGCTCGTGGGTTCGGTCCTCCTCTTGGTTTTACCCAAGGTTCAACCTGCTCATATGTAGCTCGCCCGGCTTCGGGTCTAGTCCATGCGACGATCGCCCTATTCAGGCTCGCTTTCACTACGCCTCCGGAGTGTTTGCTCCTTAGGCAAGCCGCATAAAACTAACTCGTTGGCTCGTTCTGCAAAAAGCACGCTGTCACGGTCGCAAGCGACCGCTCCAACTCTTTGTTAGTATATGGTTTCAGTTCTATTTCACCTCCCTCATCGGGATGCTTTTCACCTTTCCCTCACGGTACTAGTTCGCTATCGATCTGAAATAATATTTAGTCTTGGAAGTGTAGTGCTCCCAGATTCAGACAGGATTTCACCGGTCCCGCCTTACTTGAGGATAAATGCATCTGGCGTAAATGATTTTCGCATACGGGGCTATTACCCGCTATGGCTCTTCTTTCCAAAAGATTTTACTAATGATTTACGACTGACCCCTGTTGAGCAGAGTCCATTTACCTCGCAACCCCACAGCCCGAAGGCTGGGTTTAGACTTTTCCGCGTTCGCTCGCCACTACTTGCGGAATCACAATTGTTTTCTATTCCTCCTGGTACTAAGATGTTTCAATTCCCAGGGTTAGCTTCACCGCACTATGAATTCATGCGGGGATACCGATGCGCAGCAGCGGAAGTTCCAAGATACAAGATACAATAACCAAACAAAACACAAATTTCAATCATCAAAATCCAAACTAATTTGTTTGAAATTTAAAAATTGATTTTTGGAAATTATTTGGAATTTGTTTCTTGGTTTTTGGTTATTCCGATGCTACGCATCGGTGGGTTGCCCCATTCGGAGACCCCCGGATCAAAGCTTGCTTAACAGCTCCCCGAGGATTATCGCAGCCAGCTGCGTCCTTCATCGCTTATTTCAGTCAAGGCATCCACCATATACGTTAAGTAAACTTTCCTTATTTAACGGTTAGCAGTTAACAATCACTTATGTAAGACCACTCTCACAATATCCAATTTATTCAATTGGAAAACTGTTAACGCTTTATTGAACAAACATTTCAAACTCTTTGAAATCGTTTTTTATACCACAGAACAAACACAAAACAAGACTGGAACAAACACAGAAAAATTCTGTGTCATTCTGTCAACTTCCGTGTATTTCTGTGACAGTTTATTGACCTACTTACTTATTGACTAATCATGATGGCTGCGCCCAAGATGCTCTTCCGCTCAAGTCAAAACATCTCACACGTATTCATGATAAGACCTAGGTTGTTAAGTTTCTAATACTAATGCGGAAAATTATTCATACAAACATGCAACCATTTAAGCATGTAACCACAAATTGTTTTCAGCACTAATTTTTAAATTTCATCCACCCAGGACGGATTGTTGTTCATAGCGAAATTAAAATTTCGATGACCAACAAAAAAACTCACTGGACAGTGAATTTTCAAGGCATACGCAAAATAGGCCCCGAACTCACCCGCTAAATTTTTTATCTGCCGATGAGGCAGAATGTCTGTTTCTTTTCAAATATTTGTAAAATATTTTTTTAGACGTAAATTCATAATAACAGAAACAAAATATGTGTCAAGCTTTTTGCTAAGTTATTTTTCAAGATTTTTTCTCAGGCCATTTCTTGGCTCAACATAGCCATTTTAGCTGGATATTAAAAGGCTTGAAAAAATCTTTTCAAGCCTTTTAATTTTGGAATTTGCTGACTACTGCGCAGGAACTGTTTGCGTGTCAGGTTGTGTCCCTGCAGAAGTTGGATTGACAGGCGCCGCTGCTTGAGCAGCTTGAGCAGCTTGAGCGCTTTGCAAATTACCAGTCCCATTTTGCACATTCGTGATCATCTTGTTGATTTGCGTTTTGGCATCGTCGCTGCCATCCGGCAAAATTGTCAAAACTTTTCGATACTCAGCAATGGCAGTGTCGTTTTTCTTTTGCTTCTCATAAAGCAAGCCCAAGGCCAAGTGCACGTTGTATTGCTTGTCATCTTGACCAATGATTTGCTTGTAAGCTGTTTCCGCATCGGCGAAGTCAGTCCCCTTGCCACGTTCGCGAAGCAAATTAGCCAGTGTGAACAAATAGCTAGCGTTGCTTCTTTCAATAATCACGGCGTTGGTCATCGCTTCAACTGCGCCATCAACGTCGCCATTAGCTTGCTTGGCAATTGAAATGTCATAATAAGCAATGGCATAATCTTTTTTCTCATCAATCGCTTTTTGGAAAAGACCAATCGCATCTTGCACGGCCTGTTTTTTCTGTCCAGTATCCTGCGTGGTCGAAGCTTTGGCGATTTTCATTTCGCCAAGTTTGACCAAATAAGCAGGACTGTGCGGTTCCAATTCCAAGGCTCGCTGATAAAATTGCTCAGCCAAATCAGCTGATTTGTCAACATACATCGTGGAGTTTTCATAAATCTGCGCCAAGCCTTCCACGGTTGCCACATCATTCGGCGTCAAATCCTTCGCTTTGTTGGAAAGAAAAATCGCATTGTTCAAATATTGTTGAATAAGGGTGGTGTTTTGCTGATCCTTGCCCTTGAGCGCTTCGTTGTTGGCTAGCAGCATATATTCTTGTCCGGTGCGAGTGTAATATCTGGCTTCGCTCGGATAAAGATTGATAGCCTTGACCATCTGTTTGACCGAACCATCTTCACTGTGCTGGGTGCTCAAGCTGGCACTTTTCATATAAATATCCGCTACCAGTGATTTACCCATAAACACAAAGACATAGACTACTCCCCCTGAAGCCAACATGAAAATGAAAGCCAGAGCCAGCGCATATTTCGGTGAAGCTTTCAGCGAAAGAGTTTTGTATTGACCCTCATCAGCGCTTTCCAACTGCAAAGCGGCCGCCGCCAAAATCACAATCAAAAATCCGAAAATCAAAATGCCGCCATCCACTCGCATCGTCAGGGCGCTATAAAGGAAAATCAAGCCGGCTGAAAAAAGTCCCAAGGAATACATTTTGTTGCGTTCTTTTTCTTTGGAAAGCAAGTAAAGCGACGCTCCCAAATAACTGAAAAGCACAAGCAATCCCGTAACGGTGCCCAAAAAGCCGATGGTCGAAAGACTTTCAAAGAAAAGTCCTGAGCCTTGATAAAAGCGCAAATTGAAAAACTGCGTGCTGTTTAGTTCCTGGGAACGATATTTTGAAAAATCATAGCCATAGGAAGCAGCTCCAGTTCCAAGCAAAAATTTGTCCTTGAGGGTGTTCTTGGCCACAGTCCAAGAAAGATTGTAAGCCGGACTAACTTCCGCTGGAAGTCTTTGAGGCAAAAAGCCACTGCCACCACTGTTGTCTCCCCCACTAACCATCAACAGCGTCAGCACCGCCATGAAGGAAAAGAAAGTGAGCCAGGACCAACCCGAAGCTGGTTTGACAATCAGCGCAATCACAAAAATCACAAAGAAACTCACACCCACGATCAAGCCAGGGAAAATGTTTGGTGGAAAAACAAAAGGATAAAGCAACCACATCAAAACCAAATCCACCAAGAAGAAAATTCCAACCAAGCTCACCAGCGCTATTTTCAAATTTTTGACCAATTTCGATTCCAAAAGTTTGTAAATCGCGGTGATGAAAAGTGGATAAGTCAAACTCAAAAAGATTCCCAAGGAAGTCATTGAGCCAAACAAGCTGAGAGGCGCATTGTTGGAAATCCAACCTGGCAATTTAGCTGCAAAGAAAATGCCCGCAATGGTCCAGATTTGAATCAAGACGGTGCTGGCCAAAATGCCACTCAACGAAATCACCAAACGTTTTTTGTTGAAATTGCTCAAAACAAAATAATAAGTCAAGACAATTGCCAAAACATTCAGAAGGCCTCTGGATTGATCTCCGAAGAAACCAAAGAAGCTGTGCCACCTGTCAACCGAAAAAATTGTCGCCAACAGATAGGCCGCCAAAAAGGCAATGATAAAATAGTCCAGCGAAGTTTTTTTGATTTTAAATTCGCCTGTGATGATGCTTTTGGTCAACCAACTGATGATGGCAACCAACACCCAGAAATAAAAATAAATTTGCTTTTCAAAAATAATTCCTTGAAAAGTTTTGCCCAAAAAGAACAGCGGCAAACCAAAAAACAAAGCGCCAAAAGAAACCGAGATTAAAATCTCAAAAATCCTCACTGTGGTTGACTTTTTTTCGGCTGCATCCTTTTCTTTGCTTGGGCCTGGCTTTGCCGCAGCTGCTGTTTGCATTGCAGGCTTAAAAACAGTTTGTTGCAAAGGTCGGACAGTGCCGTCAAGCGGTCCCTTTTTGCTGCTAACATCGCCGAAACTTACCGGCACTTTTTTTTCAGAATTTTCAAATTCCATAGGCATTTTATTTACTATTTTTATTAATTTTAAACTATACAGAAATGATACACCATTTTGAAAATCTCAACAAGACCCCTCACCTAAAATCCTCTGAACTCTTTTCGCTTGCGATATAGTTTTTCCGTAAAGCCTCCTTCGGTTTCGTGTTTCTTTTTGAGCGATGCTGCCAGCTTGGCTAGCAAAAACCCTTCCATCTGGCACAGCGTCAACAAAAAATTCGCCGCATCTTCCGCATCGGTTGAAAGACTTGGGGTATTTAGGGCTGTTGGGGAAATCCAACCCACTCTAAAACCCCTAAACACCCTCACTCTTGGGTCGGTTTTTTCCCAAATTGGCAATGTTCTCTGCCGCAAAAAATCCTGATAGTCTTTCGTCAATTCCTCATTGGAGCCATGGGCCACGCCAGTCAGAAAAATGTAACTTTTCAGTGATTCAGCGGTGTAGCCCTCTGCGACATTTTGCGGATTACTTCGAGCCGCCTGCACCATCTGATCATGCGTGCGACTTTTCTTGTCGATGAAACGATCGCAAAAAGTCACCGTCAAATCTTGCACCACCTTGCCCAACATAAAAGCCACCAAATATTCATACCCCGGCCGACTTGCGTTTTTTTGAAAATTTTCCATAGTATTTTTCTCCCCAATCTCCCCAATCTCCCCAACCACCCTAACGACCTTAGTTTCCAAACTTCAGCGATGCTCCTGTACCCCGTCTTTGCGAGAATTTTTGTACTCGAAAATTCGTGGCAATCCAGTGTTTTGCAATGCTCTGGTGCTGTCGCTCGCGAGCGACTGGACTGGATTGCTTCGGATGATTACATCCTCGCAAAGACAGAGCGGATTTAGTTTCCAAACTTGAGGGAGGCTCCTTTACCCCGTCTTTGCGAGAATTTTTGTACTCGAAAATTCGTGGCAATCCAGAACGTAGTATAACCCTGGATTGCTTCGGATGATTACATCCTCGCAAAGACAGAGTGGATTTAGTTTCCGAATTTCAGCGATGCTCCGCCGTTCATCACGTTGAAAATCTGCTCCTTGGTGAGGGCATA
>CAIOVI010000014.1 GCA_903861715.1 uncultured bacterium | reverse complement strand
TGCTTGCACAGCCGCCAATAGTTGCACAGGTTCTCTTAGTGAAAGCAGACCCACGGCCGAATGCACCGCTCAAAGCATTCCTTGTCCTTCTGTTCCTAAAACTATCCAGTGTCCAGGCTGTCCGCTCAGAATCAAACAAGGAGGCTTCAAGGAAGTTGCACCATAAAAAAATAATAATTATTAATCTAAAAACAAAACACATTATTGTTTCAAAAAACTTTAATAATATCAGATCAATCAAATTACCGTTAGTTGCAAGGAAATTAAATTTCCAAAGACTAGCCATCATTAATTAAGTTGATTTTATATAAGCTAAAAAAATATGAAGCAAAGAACAAAAGTTATCAGCCTGATTGCACTAGTTGCAATTGCAATTGCGCTGGGAGCTTACTTGTTTAAAAAAAGGCAAGTAGCTGGTCAGGCAAAAAATTTGGCCTCCACGAATGCGCCGGCCACCAAAGAAATTCAAGTGACCCAACTCGAAGCGAAAAACCAAACCAAACAAGCTGAGCTCAATCAACAACCTTCCAAATCAACCAATGAAGTCAGTGTGGTTAGTGGCACAGTCACAAAAATTTCCGAAAAAGAAGTCGAAATCAAAAATGCCAATTCGCAATTTGCTTTGCCACTGACTGGGGAGGTGGCAGTGACCGCTAGCGCAAGTGGCGCCAGTCAACCGAAAACAGTTGCAGATGTCAGGGTGGGCGATTTGATTTCAATCAGCATCAACAATTCCAACACGTCAGTCAAGGTGATTGACATAACGGAAGTAAAGTAAAATGATTTTTTAGCTGGTTGATATTTTTTAAAACAGAGAATTAAGTTTCTCTGTTTTTTGTTTTGTGATTTATGATTTAATGTTCCCGTGTCTATATGCTTAAATGCTTAAATGATTTTATGTTTGTATGTTTATATGAATCTACCCCCCTGTGGATAACTCATCTTGATGGCTCTTTGAAGCCATTTTTTGTTTGGATGAAAAGTGTTGACGAGCGGGAGCTAGTGGAGTAAAATTGCATTACAGTGTCGAAATGTGGAGCCAAGTGGGGAATTAAAAATAAAATACAAATTATGCAAATCAATGCAAATCCGCAAATATGCAAATGAATTCAAGTTATTTGTATGTTCGTAGATTCGCATAATATTTGTAGATTCGTATCGGCTGTTTATGTTTATCGGAGAATACCAACACAGTGTTGATCCCAAAAAGCGCTTGGCGCTTCCTTCAAAGTTTCGCAAGGAATTGGGAACGCGCGTGGTGGTGACACGCGGATTGGACAAATGTTTGTTTGTCTATCCCCTTAAGACTTGGAAAGAACTGGCTGAGAAACTTGGAACGCTGCCGATGGGGCAATCATCCACGCGAAGTTTTGTGCGCTTGATGTTGGCGGGAGCAATCGATAGTGATGTGGACAGTCAGGGCCGAATTCTGTTGCCAGAATATCTCAAAGAGTATGCAGGCCTCAGCAGATCAGTGACGGTGGCAGGACTTTTCAATCGTTTGGAAATCTGGGATGAAAAGAAATGGAAAAGCTATCGCAACAAAGCTGAAGAAAGCAGTGATAAAGTGGCCGAACAATTGGGCGAGCTCGGAATATATTAAATAATTTGAAATTTTAAATTTGAAGTTTTAAATCAATATTAAATTAACAAATGACTCAATTTTGAAACATTTCTAAATTAAAGTATTGAAATTTCTTGCCAATGTGTTGGCATGAATTAAAAATTAAAAATTTGAAATTAAAAATTATCCCGATATGACTATTCACAAAACCGTCTTACTAAATGAAACTGTTGAGGCGCTGAATTTAAAACCAGGCATGACGGTGGTTGATGCGACGTTGGGCGGAGGCGGACACAGCGAGCTAGTTCTTGCAAAAATTGGAGAAGAGGGAAAATTGATTGCCTTTGATCAAGACCATGAGGCAATTGACAAATTCGAAAAAAAATTGAAGTTAGGAAATTTTGAAAATTCGCAGGCCAAAATTTTTTTGGTCAATCAGAATTTTTCAAAATTAAAAGCTAGCTTAACTTCTTTGGGAATTGAAAAGGTGGATGGAATTTTGGCCGATTTGGGAATTTCTTCCGACCAACTCGCTGACACTGACAGGGGAATCAGTTTCATGGGGGATGGACCGTTGGACATGCGCATGAATAGGCAAGCCGAGCTTACTGCTGAAAAAGTGGTCAACGAATATGCGCACTGCGATTTGGCACGAATCCTGCGTCAGTATGGCGATGAACAATACGCCAGTTCCATTGCCAGCAAAATTGTGGTTGCTCGCGAACAGGAAAGAATCACTCGCACGCCACAATTAGTAGCCATCATCCAGTCAGCTGTGCCAGGGCAATATCGTCGAAAAAAAATTCACTGCGCCACGAAAACTTTTCAAGCGCTCAGAATGGAAGTGAATCAAGAGCTTGAGTCTCTCAGTTCATTTCTTTTCCAGGCAGTTGAAGTTTTGCGGCCTGGGGGCCGGTTGGCTGTCATCACCTTTCATTCAGGTGAGGATACGCTGACCAAACATTGGTTTCGGGAAAATGCAAGGGGATGTATTTGCCCACCACAGTTTCCGCAATGTCGCTGTGGTCACAAACCGGCCATCAAGATCATCACTCGCAAACCAACTGTGGCTAGCGAGGAAGAACTTGCGGTCAACCCTCGCGCTCGCAGCGCCAAGCTGAGAGTCGTTGAGAAAATGTGAAAAAGTTATTAATTTCTTATTTCTCTGGGGGGATCCATGGGAAATGACAAACAGAACTGTTGTTATCAGAAAAAAATCCTTCTGTTGGCAACCAAAAATAAAAAGAAAAATCCAAAAAGTTTCTCAGCCAAGTCAAGGAGTGGCCGGGTTTATTAATCCTGTCTTTATTGTGTTGGCTTGCGCCGTTTTTTCCGGGGTTTTTTATGTTTATTCAATCAACCAAACTGCGACTAAAGGCATCGCTATCCAGCAGGTTGAAAAAGAAATTGCGCAGAAAAAAAATGAGAATGATGCTCTGCGCATCAAGGAAGCTGAAATAAAATCGCTTTACCACGTGGAAGATGAGTCGAAAAATTTAAACATGGTTTCGGCGCAAAACGTGGTTTATCTTGAAGAGAGTCCAACTGTGGCCTATTCAGCTTTGCAAACAAAAAGTAAAGATTAAAACATTTTTAAAGCTCTTAATTTTAACGGCCGTATAAAATAAAGCTTTCCAACTTAGAAGGGACTAAGTCCCCAATTGGGGACTTAGTCCCTTTTTGTATTAAAATATTCCAGCATCCCGGTAACTTGCAAAATGACTGAAAAGATATGAAACAAGTCAAAACAATCAAGCCAAAAACCTCGCAAAAAACAACTTCTGAAAAAAAATGGAGGTTGCATGGTTTGGCTTTTTTTGTTTTGTTTTTGGGGCTTAGTATTATTGGAAAATTGTATGTTCTTCAGGTTTTAAGGTATAAAAGTTACGTGGCTTTGGCTGAAAATCAACACGACAGCACCACCGAAATTTCGGCCCAGCGAGGTGAAATTTTTTTGCAAGATGAATCCAGTGACCTTTATCCTTTGGCGGTCAATCGCCAGCTGCAAATGGCCTATGGCGTGCCTAGCGAAATGAAAGATCGTCAAGGTGATGCCAGCAAACTGGCTGAAATTCTTGGACTTGATCAAAATAGTTTAAAAGAAAAATTGGCCAATGAAAATGATATGTTTGAAATTCTCAAGCATAAACTTTCCGAGGATGAAGTTGCCAAAATTAAAGAGGCCAAAATAGCTGGGGTATATTTAACGCCGGAAAGTTTTCGCTATTATCCTGGCGGCCAGTTGGCTTCACAGTTGGTGGGCTTTGTGGGTTCCAATGGCGATCAGCAAAGAGGCATGTATGGTCTGGAATCTTTTTGGGAAAAAGAATTAAAAGGACAATCAGGACAATTGACACAGGAAGGTGATTCGCGCGGTCGTTGGATTCCAATTTCCGATCGTCAGCTTGAGCCTGCTCAAAATGGAACTGATTTGATTTTAACCATCAATCGCACCGTGCAATTTGAAGTTGAAAAAATTCTCAAACAAGCGATGGACAAATTCAGCCCTGACAGTGGCACGATTGTGGTGATGGATCCCAAAACTGGCAAAATTTTAGCCATGGCAAATCAACCGAGTTTTGATCCAAATGATTTTGCCAAAACCCAGGATATTTCCACTTTCAGCAATCCGGCGGTGAGCGAGTCTTATGAGTCTGGTTCAGTCTTTAAAGTTTTCACTGAGGCCATTGGTCTGGACACAGGCAAAACCACCCCGACTTCCACCTATGTTGACACGGGCGTGGTCAGCGAAGCAGGCTATTCCATTCACAATTCTGACTTGAAAGCCAATGGCGTGCAAACCATGACCCAAGTGCTGGATAAATCCCTCAACACGGGGGTTATTTACATTGAAAAATTGGTCGGTAACAAACTTTTTTCAGATTATGTGAAAAGATTTGGTTTTGGTCAAAAAACTGGCATTGATTTGCCAGGAGAATTGGCTGGCAACACTTTGAATTTGAATGATCCCAAAACAACCATCAATTTTTTCACAGCCGCTTTCGGTCAAGGTATTGCCGTGACCCCGATTCAGTTGGCGGCTGGTTATGGCGCTTTGGCTAATGGCGGGATGTTGATGAAACCGCAAATAGTTGCTAAAATGCGTTATTCGGATGGTCGCACCGAAGAGATTGCGCCTCAAGAAGTCAGACAGGTGGTTTCGCGGGCAACGGCTGAGCAAATGGGGGCAATGCTGCGAAGCGTAGTAACTGACGGACATGGCAAACAAGCTGACGTGCCAGGTTATTTGGTGGGCGGCAAAACTGGAACCGCTCAAATTGCCAAAGCTGGGGGCTATGCGCAAGGAACCAATATTGGTTCCTTTGGAGGCTATGCTCCGGTTCAAGATCCGCAATTTGTGGTTTTGGTGAAAATGGTAAACCCCAAAGGCGTGGTTTGGGCAGAATCATCAGCAGGGCCAACTTTTGGACGTGTGATGAAATTTCTGCTGGAATATTACAATGTGAAGCCGACTGAGGATCCAACCATTAGTCCGATGTATAAAATTTATAAAAGTGGGATTGACCCACTGGCTATTAATCAGACGCCGAGCGCAGTTGCTGCGCCAGCCCCAGTGGTCGACAAGAAAGACCAAAAGGCTCAGTCAAAGAATAGTGGCGATAAGGTGATTAATTCGGTGGATTAGATTTTGTTATATAGATAAATTTCATTCTTCAATTTCTTAAATATATATGAAGCCCAAAAAGATTTTATTTCTGGAAAAAATGCTGCGCCTGATGGCGGTGGCTGTTTTGAAGCGGCACCAGCCCAGTGTGGTGGCTATCACTGGTTCGGTAGGGAAGACCTCGGCCAAGGCGGCAATTTTTCAGGTGTTGGCGAGCAAATTTTCGGTCAGGGAAAATCAAAAAAACTACAACAATGAAATTGGCATTCCGCTGACCATCATCGGCGTCGAAAGTGGCGGACGCAATATTTTCAAATGGCTTTGGGTTTTGCTCAAATGGCTTTGGATTTTGATTTGGCCAGGCTATCCAGAAATTTTGGTGCTAGAGCTTGGCATTGACAGGCCAGGTGACATGGCCTATTTCATGTCCTTCCTCCAGCCAACAGTCGGGGTGGTGACCAATGTTTCCGCCAGTCACTTGGAATTTTTTGCCACGGTGGAAAAAATTGCCAAAGAAAAAAGTGTTTTGATCAAAGCTTTGAGTGAAAATGGTTTTGCGGTTCTCAATGGTGATGACGAACTGTCGCGCCAAATGGAAAAAAATTCCAAAGCCGAAGTGCTCAAATTTGGCTTTGCGCCAGAGGCGACTATCAATGCTTCGAATCTCAACTACAACTATCAAGAAAGTTTGCCAGATGGTCTTAGTTTTAAACTTAATTATGACGGAAAAAATATTCCCATCAGGCTAAAAAATATCTTGGCGGGACATTATGTTTATGCAGCCTTGGCGGCAGTGGCAGTGGGGGTTGTCTTTAAAATGAATTTGGTGGAAATTGCGCAAGCTTTGGAAAATTTGCAAGCTCCAACCGGACGCATGAATTTGTTGAGAGGAACAAATGACAGCTTTCTGATTGATGACACCTACAACGCTTCGCCAGTTTCCACTTTGGCGGCCCTGGAAACGCTTTTGCAACTGCAAACCCAGCGAAAAATTGCCGTGCTGGGGGATATGTTGGAGCTTGGTGAAGAAAGCCAACGGGGTCATCACGACGTTGTCAAAAAAGTTCTCCAGTCAAAAATTGATTTGCTGTTCGTCATTGGTCGCAGGATGGAAGAGGCAGTCAAGCAGCTCATTGCGCAGGAGCAGACAACCGACAAAATTGTGATTTTTGCCAGTCATGAGGAAATTGTGCTAGCTTTGCAAAAAATAATTAAAAAAGGAGACTTTGTCTTAGTGAAAGGCTCGCAAGGAATGCGGATGGAAAAAATTGTCGCAGGTCTTTTGGCTCAGCCCACTGAAGCCGAAAAATTGCTTTGTCGTCAAACCAAGCATTGGAAAGAAAAGCCCTATATGAGGCCGTAAGTTAGTCTTGATTGTTTTAACCTTTAATGTTAAGCTTTTTACTGTTGCTGTTTTTGATTTATGGCCCTATCGTCTAGTGGTTAGGACGCCAGGTTCTCATCCTGGCAACAGGAGTTCGATTCTCCTTAGGGCTACAAATTTTTAAAAGTCCCATCTTTTGGGGCTTTTAAATTTGTCTTAATTTTATTTCCAAAGAAAAAAGCCGTCTTTTCGAAGTCGGCTTTTTTTTAATTCTCTTTGTTGGAGCGCATGCTGTTGCAAAATTATTTTTTGAAGATTCAATTAATTATTTTGCGACCGTATATCGTAATAGGAAACATTGCATCTACGTTTCTTTTGTCTGGCCTTTCTGAGAGCGCTCAGCAGGAGTCTGTTTAATCCACTGATTTCTAGGAAATTAGTGGGATTAATTTTTAACTTCCAGCTTTCATCTTCCTTAATAAAACCCATTTCTTTAGCCGTTATTGGTTCTGATTCTTCGCAGTTTTCTACTTCAAAGGATGAAAAATAATTTTTACATTCAACCATAATATCCTTGATTTCATCGTTAACTTTAAGCAAGAGCGATAACCCTTCATGATTTTGAGTTAATTTGAAAGATGGTACTGCTTTTGGAAAGACATCTTTTAATGCAGAAACCAAGGACTCAAACAGGATAAAGTTGAGTTTTTTCATGCGTTTGCCCTCCCAGGCGTTTTTTGTTTTTTAATGAGCAGGACTATTATTTAATTTAACTTCAATTATTGACCATTTTATTAAATTTGTCAATAGCTGGGGGTCAAATATGTGGTCAAATAAAGCCTTGCCTTTTTCTTTTAAAATGATACAATTGAAAAATTGAAAAAGGTGGCTAAGGGTAGGCAATTTTAACCTCAAACTATGGATTTTCAGCAAACACTCAAGGGCTATAAAGTCGCCATGGACAAAGAACTTGGTCGCTATTTTGACCTGGCCATTGCCAGCGCTCGCCAGCAGGATGAGCTCACTGCCAAGGCCTTGGAGCAAACCAAAAAAATAGCGCTCTCTGGTGGCAAAAGGATTCGAGGGGCGCTGGTGCAATGCGGCTATGCGGGAGTTGGCGGCAAAGAAAAAAAGAAAATTTTGCAAGTGGCGGTGGCGATTGAATTGCTGCATCTTTTTTTTCTGATTCATGATGACGTCATTGATTGCGGAGATTTGCGACATGGTCAAGAGACTTTGCAGAAATTTTTTGCAAAAAAGAAGAACGGGCGAACCAACGTAATAGAATCCGAACACTTTGGGAATTCGCTGGCAATCATCGTGGGCGATTTGCTTTTTGCCAAGGCCAATGAGGCTATCTTGCGGGCTGGGTTTGGAGAAAAAGAAACGCTGACAGCTTTGACCTATTTGCAAGAAGTGGTGAAAACAACCATCCTAGGACAAACTCAGGACATCGCCATGGAAAAAACTGGTCAGGCGAGTGAAGAGTCAGTGTTGGCGATGTATGAAAACAAAACTGCTCGTTACACTTTCGAAGGACCCTTGAAATTGGGCGCATTGTTGGCAGGGACGGCAGATAAAAAAACGCTTAGCGTTTTCGCTCGCTATGCCAGCGTGGTTGGCAAGGCCTATCAATTGCAAGACGATTTGTTGGGGGTTTTCGGTAAAAAAGAAAAAACTGGCAAATCAACGGTTTCGGACATTGAAGAGGGCAAGCTTTCTTTGTTGGTGATTCGAGCCAGGGCCATGGCAAAAGGCAAAGATCAAAAAAGCTTACAAGCACTGTTGGGCAAAAAAAAGCTTAGCGTAAAAGAAGTGCAAATTTTTCAAGCAATTTTGATCAAAACTGGCGCCAAAAAATATACTCAGGATTTGGCGCAAGCCTATTTTACAACTGGCAAAGCCGAAATCGAAAAAGTGGTGCTGCTCCCGCAGGCTAAAAATTTTTTAATAAACATGGTAGAATATCTGGAGGGAAGAGGGATATAATTTTAGGGGCTCAAAATTCCTAATTTCTAATATCTAATGTCAAATAAAATCCCAAGCCCAAAATCAAAAAATAAAATGTAAATTTGTACATTGGTATATTCGTAAAAGATTAGTAATTTAGTGGGTAGTGTATTTGTTTTATAAGTTTTATGATATTGAAAATTCGATAAAATAGTTTATATAAATATGCTTAAACGTAGAAAGACCAAAAAAATCAAAATAGGCAATTTGTATCTTGGAGGAAATGCTCCAGTTGTGATACAATCAATGTGCAACACTGACACGCGAGACGTGAAAGCAACCGTGGCGCAAATCAAGCAGCTTCAAAAAGCTGGCTGCGAATTGGTGCGCTTGGCAGTGCCTGATTTGGTGGCGGCCAAGGCAATTGCCAAAATCAAAAAGCGCGTTTCAATTCCCTTGGTGGCTGACATTCATTTTTCAGCCGAACTAGCCATGGAGGCGATGCGCAGTGGAATTGATAAACTCAGAATTAATCCTGGGAATATTGGCGATGAAGAGAAGATTAAGATGGTGGTGTTAGAAGCCAAGAAAAGAAAAATTCCCATTCGGATTGGCGTTAATGGGGGATCGTTGGAAAAAGATATTTTGAAAAAATATAAAGGCAAGGTGACGGCCAAAGCGATGGTTGAGTCAGCTATGCGACACATCAAAATTCTGGAAAAATATAATTTCAGGAACATTGTGATTTCCATGAAGGCTTCTGACGTGGAGCGCACAGTCGAGGCTTATCGTTTGCTTTCAGCCAAGGTTGACTATCCGCTGCACATTGGAGTGACCGAAGCCGGCACCATTTTTCGTGGCACCGTGCTTTCCTCGATCGGGCTGGGAATTTTGCTACATGGCGGCATTGGCGACACGTTGCGAGTTTCGCTCACGGCTGATCCGGTGGAGGAAATTAGGGTGGCTTGGGAAATTTGCAAAGCGTTGGGACTGCGCAAAAGAGGCATCACCATCACAAGTTGCCCAACTTGTGGACGCACGGAAATTGACTTGATTGCCTTGGCCAAAAAAGTGGAAAGCGAGCTGGCTTTTATTGACAAGGACATGCATGTGGCCGTGATGGGCTGTGTGGTTAATGGTCCTGGAGAAGCTCGAGAGGCAGACTTGGCGATTGTGGGCGGCAAAGGGGTTGGTTTGATTATGAAAAAAGGTGAAATTTTGAGAAAAGTAAATGAAAAAGACTTGCTCAAAGAATTTGTGAAAGAAGTGAAGAAATTTTAAGATGTATTTTCTTCCCCCTTTGGAAAAGGGGGATTGAGGGGGATTTGAAAGATTAACTTAAACAAAGAAAGTTTTCCAAATCTCTCCCAACCTCCCTTCGCTAAAGGGAGGAGTCGTAATTTTTGATATTAGTCATTGGAAATTTAGATTTTGGATTTAGCGTATATTTTAAGAAATTATTTTATCAAAAAAATGATTACTGATAATGAGAATAATCTGCCCATTCACGTCGCTATCGTGCCGGATGGAAACAGGCGTTGGGCCAAAGAAAGAGGCTTGAATCCTTGGCAGGGGCATGAGGCCGGAGCTCAAAACACCGAAAAATTGTTACGCAAAGCCCTGGCTATGGGCATCCAGTGCGTTTCGCTTTGGGGTTCTTCTGTGGAAAACCTCACCAAGCGACCGCTGCTTGAGAAAAAAGAACTGCTGCGAATTTACGAGGAATATTTTCTCAAATTGATCAACAGCGCAGATATTCATGACAATGAGGTGAAAATAAATTTCATTGGAAAATGGGAGGAGCAGTTTCCTGAATCGCTCAAAAAAATCATGCGCAATGGCTTGGAAGCAACCAAACATTATTCCAAGCACGTGTTGAACTTTTTTTTGGCGTATAGTGGAGACGATGAAATGTTGGAAGCTGTTAAGGCTATGGTTCAGGATGGAATTTCAGCTCAAGCAGTCAACAAAGAAACTTTGAAAAAATATCTGATGACCAAGGACTTGCCAACGGTTGACTATCTGATTCGCACTGGCGGCGAACCGCACTTGAGCGCTGGTTTCATGATGTGGGACATTGCCAACGCCCAGCTTTTCTTTTCGGAAAAATATTATCCGGATTTCAATGATGAGCAGTTTCAATTGGCGATTGAGGATTATCAGCAACGGGGGAGAAGACACGGAAAGTAAAAACAAAATTGCTATATTGCTATATTGTTATATTGCTACATTGTTAAAGGCAAGAATAATTTGTAATTGTTGGCTTATAGAAAAAATAGCATGGTTATATAATTGTTTTTTATTTTTTGTACATTTGTATATTTGTAAATTCGTATGAATAAGTGATTTGTCGTAGTTATAAAACTTATGAAAAAAATATTTTTTTTATTATTGCTCTTGGTTCTCTTGGTGCCGAATAATGTGTTCGCGCAGGAAAAAAAGTCGGCGGTTTTGTTTTATGCTGATTGGTGTCCGCATTGTCAGAAAGTGGAAGCCTATCTCAAAGCGCAAGGTTTTTTTGAAAAATATGACATTCAGCAACTGAATTTTGATGAAAGTCAAAACAAGGAGCTGTTGGGAAAAATTTTCGCCGCTCAAGGAAAAACCGATGGCGCTGGCATTCCAGCTTTGATTGTGGACGACCAATTGATTGCTGGCGATCAGTCAATTATCGAGCAGTTCGTGGGAGTAATTGAAAATTCCAAAGGCACGGCCAAGCAATATGTGGCAAGTTTTGAAACAGTGGGAACTGAAGTTCCAGCTAAGGGTGCGTCGAAGACGGAGATTCCAATTTCAGTTCTGCTTTTGGCAGCCCTGGCTGATGCAGCCAACCCTTGTGCGTTGGCGGTTTTGATTTTGCTTTTGGCCACGGTGATTTCCGCTAAAGGCAAAAACTATGCCTTGCTTTCGGGTTTCATGTTTTCCTTGGCAATTTTTCTTTCCTATCTCCTGATGGGTTTTGGAGCCTACAAGGCTATAACCGTTTTCAACATTGCTAAATATCTTTCTTTGGGAGCTGGCATCCTGGCTATCTTGATTGCGCTGGCCAATTTCAAAGATGTTTTTTGGTATGGCAAGTTTTTCATCATGGAAGTGCCGCTGACTTGGCGACCAAAAATGCAAGAAATCATTCGCAAAGCCACTGGGCCTTGGAGTGCTTTTGGAGTTGGTTTTGTGGTGAGCTTATTTCTGGTCCCTTGCGCCAGCGGCCCCTATGTTTCGATTCTGGCAAAACTGGCCGAAAAAGTTGATCCAGCTAAGACGGTTTCCTTGTTGATGTTTTACAACCTGGTTTTTGTTTCGCCGATGATTTTGATCACTTTGGCGATGTATTTTTTCAATATCAAAATGAAAAAATTGGAAGCCATTCGCAAAGACAATCTGCGCCTGCTCCACGCCGTCACTGGCATCATCATGCTGCTACTGGGAATTTATTTGATTTACAGCAGGGTTTGATGCTACAATACCCACATGTCCCTCTGCACTGAGCTTAAAACTGAATACGCCGAGCTGGAAGAACTTGAAAAACAATTTGAAGTGGCTTTTGATGAAGCGGTGAAAACTGGCAAATTGGAAAAAGCCCAACAACTCA
>CAIOVI010000013.1 GCA_903861715.1 uncultured bacterium | reverse complement strand
ATTAGAAAAAGATTTCGCTTTAAACCAAAGCAACAAAATGGGCCGGCGCAAATGCGCATCAATGAAGCCATCCGAATTCCGAAGGTTTTCTTGATTGATGAAAAAGGAACCCAAATCGGTGAAATTTTGACCAGCGAGGCACTGCTGCTTGCCAAGCAACAAGAGCTTGATTTGGTGGAAGTTTCGCCCAAAGCAGTTCCCCCAGTTTGCCGCATCATGGACTATGGCAAACACCTTTATCAGCAATCCAAGCAAATCAGAGTGGCCAAAGCCAAACAGAAAAAAGTTGAAATCAAGGGTGTGCGAATTGGCCTGAGAACTGACAGTCATGATTTGGATTTCAAGAAAACTCAATCAGAAAAATTCATCAAGCAAGGAGATAAAGTGAAAATTGATATTGTCTTGAAAGGACGCGAAAAGGCTCACCAAGATTTGGCCAGAAAAAATCTGCAAGATTTTGTTGCCAGCATCAAGGTGCCATTCAAGGTTGAAGACCCCATCAAGAGATTTCCCGGCGGTTTCAACGTCACGATTGCCCCAACAGAAACGACGGAATAAGGATAAAGGAACAAAATTAATTTAATTTAGAAAAGTAAAATAAATCATAATAAGCATTGCTATATTGATATATTGCTATATTGCTGAAAATTATTCAACAATATGACAATATGACAATATGACAATATGAGAGAAGAATATGCCCAAAATGAAAACCAACAAGTCAGTTGCCAAAAAGGTCAAGATAACCAAGAATAAAAAAGTGCTCAGACGTTCAACTGGACAGAACCACTACAATTCCAAAGAAACTGGCGCAGTCGGACGAGCCAAGAAAAAAGACCAACGCATGTTTTCAACTGATGAAAAAAACATCGTAGCCGCCCTGCCCTACGCAATCGGCAAATAATCATATAATTCACTAATCAACACGAATTTTTTCACTAACATTTGCGAATATTCGCGAATAAATTAGAGTCGATTCGAGATTTATTTACAAATATGGGACGAGTAAAACGCGGCGTGTCCGCTTCAAAAAGACGAAAGAATGTGCTTGAAATGGCGAAAGGGTTTCGCTGGAGAAGAAGCAAAAACTATGTAGCTGCTAAAGAGGCAGTAATCAAGGCTGGAAAATATGCTTATCGTGACCGCCGAACCAAAAAGCGAACCAATCGCCGACTTTGGATCATCCGACTCAACAACGCTGTGCGCTTGCTTGAACTCACTTACAGCAATTTCATTGCCATGCTGAAAACCAAAAACATCGAAATTGATCGCAAAGTGCTTTCCCAAATGGCCGTCGAAAATCCAACTGTTTTTCAAAAATTAGTTGAAAGTGTCAAGAAATAAATTTACTAGGTAATAATTTTCTTTTGCTTTTAAAAAAATCCGTCTTGAGCGGATTTTTTTGTTGGCTACATTTGCAACATTAGAAACTGGACATTGGGTATTAAAAACTACTTCTTATATTTCTCATTAAACTGCTTGGTCAGCCTTTTGAGTGCCACAAATGGCAACCACAACCACAAAGTGCTTTTGGCGCCTTTATCCAAAAAGTCGGCAAGAGACTGAGTGAAAAATTTAAACGCCACCACGAGAAAAATTATTAGCAAGATTATCAAACCTATCGTTGTTGAATTCATGTCATTTTTTGCAATCAAGTTTTGGCTGAATTTTTAGCCGCCTCACTAATCGCCCAACAGTTTAAAATATTAATCAACGCTGCGCACTATAGCATTAGAAATTAGAAATTCTCTATATTTCCTAATAAACTACCCAATGTTTGTATGTTTGTATGTTTATATGCCCTAGATTAGATTTGCATTGATGCACTGCGTCATATCATAAATCACATCTTTTTTCTCAACCACAATTTTCCAACCTTTGTCTTGCGCTACTTGTTTGAGATTGTCATTCGGGTTAAAAGCAATCGGATTTTCCACCAGCGCCAGAAAACTCGCATCCGATTCCGTGTCGCCCATCCCATAAGAATTCTCTAGCGTAAAACCGTGTTCATAAACATATTGTTTGAGCAAATTGCCTTTGTTTTTGACTGGTTCATACAAACTTTTTCCAGTGTAAATTCCCTTGCTATCATACTCATAAACACTACCAAAAACGGCATCAAACTGCAAATGCAACTTGTTGAATTCGCGCACAATTTCAACTGGTGAGCCAGAGATAGCAATCAAATGATACCCATCGCTGCGAAGTTTGGCCACAAGTTGTTCAGCAAAAATGTAAGTTCTTTTCTGATGAAAAGCTGCCACTGTTCGGCTGGCTCGCTGGACATCTTGCAACTTGCAACCCCGAATATATTTCTCATAAACATCCACCAGACCCTGACGATATTGTTCATAGGTGCCTTCGTGTTCCAACCAACTTGTGTAGAGCGTCACAATCTGATCACGAACTTTGCGAGGAAAAATATTCATCCAAGACAGTTCATTGATAAGCTCAAACTGAAGATTTTTGCGGAAAATTGTGCCATCAATATCGAAAATAGCAATCTTTTTTTCTTTTGGCATTTTTTTATAATTGGTATTATTATTTGCGTTTATGTTTTATTTTTCAGTTAAAGGCAATTTCAAAGTGAAATGCGAGCCAACTCCTTCAATACTTTCCACAGTGATGTCCCCTCTCATCTTGTTGGCCAACTGCAGTGAAATCCAAAGTCCCAAACCAGTGCCTGCGATATCTTTGGTCTGCTCAGTCGAAATTCGATAAAATTTTCCAAACAAATTTTTGGCTTGCTCAGGTGACATGCCAATCCCAGTGTCAGCAAAAACTATAAACAGAAAACGATCATCAATTTTAGTGCTAATGTTGACTGAACCAACTTTAGTATATTTAATGGCATTGCTGATTAAATTAATCACAATCTGTTTAACTCTATCTAGATCTCCATAAACAATTGGCAACTGGGTTGGTTTGTAAATTAGTTGTAAATTCTTGGCCTGAGCCGTGACGTTCATTTCATCCACCAGTTGCTCCAGCACTGGCTGCAATTCGAGTGGTCCAATCACAATGGGCAATCTGTTTTGCTCAATTCTGGAAACTTCCAGCAAATCTTCCACCAAATTATACAATCTACCAACCGATAAACTCATGTTTTTCAGATAATGTTTTCTGTTTTCATCGCCGGTGTTGCGTTCATCTTCCATCAACTCCAAGTATCCTCGCAGAGCCGTGAGAGGGCTTCTGAGTTCGTGACTGGCCATGGAAATAAAATCGTCTTTCATCTTGTCCACCTCTTCCAAGTGAGCCGCCTTAGCCACAAAGAGAAAGAGTCTTGCGTGATTACTGACCAGCAGGAGCACCAAAATCATGGAAAAAATTGCCAGCAGATAAACTCTTTTAATGGCATCATTGGTGAAGGTATCCGCATCCGCCAAAGAAAGTTTGAAGGTTGCCAAGGCTATTTTGTTTTCTTTTTCATCCAGCACTGGCTTGACGACGGTCCAAAACCTGACGCCATCCGTGCTATCCAGAAAAGCAATGCCAGTTTTCTTCGCTTGCCAAGCCATAGCATTAAAAACGGCGTCTTGATTTTTCCCAACATTTTCCTTGTTCAAATCCGCCACCACCAAAAAACTTTCTTGCTTTTCATCTGGCACCGCCACGGACATGCCCACAATTTCGCCATCGTTTTCTTTGATTTTTTCCAGAATATTTTGCAGCTCCTCAGGTTTTTGCAAATAAACGGACACTACATGTTGAAAAATATCTTCAGTCAAAACCGCTTTCTTTTGAAGCAAGGCATCGTTGGCTTGCTGAAATTTTTGCAAAGAATAAAAAGTATTAAAGAAAATTATTCCCGTAATACAAACAATCAAAAAAATTGAATAAGAAACTGTCGAATTTTTTCTAAAAAATATTCCTATTTTTTTAAATGAATCATTCATTGATAAGTTGTTTCTTTCTTAGGATTATAGCTGTCACCAACATTGAAATGCCCACAAAAAAGATAATGATGGAAAAAGAAAAAATCAAGAAATTTCCTTGCGAACGTTCAATTGGCGATTGATTTTGGGGGATATTTTTGGCAGCCGTATCAAGGTTGCTGGTCAATTCAACAGCTTGCGCAGTTTTGACAAAAAATAGAGGCTGACTCTTGGCTGTTATTTTGCCGGTATTATCTGTGACAGCAACATAGACT
>CAIOVI010000012.1 GCA_903861715.1 uncultured bacterium | reverse complement strand
TTTTAACCGAAATAATTTTCGACGGAGAATTTGAATTGTTGAATGAAAATTTCTTTTATGTAGGAAAGATTATTTTGTTCATAAAAAAGCACCATCGCTTTCTTGTATTCAAGCGCATTGATGTTGCGATAAGATAGCATTGCCTTGCCATGCGCATGTAAAATGGCGTTAGCAAGAATGCGGGCAGTGCGCTTGTTGCCATCTTCGAAAGGCTGGATGTAGGCAATCATAATCAAAACAACAAAAGCCTGCATGAACGGGTCTTGGAGTGCAGATAGGAGCTTTACCAATTTTTCCATCGCAATTTCAAGCTCGTTTCTTTTTGGTAGCGGACGATAAATTGTGCCAGTAATTCCAACTGGATGATTTCTGAAATCTTTTTGAATGTCTATTTTTTCCGTTAGCAACTCATGGATTTTTTTGATTTTTTCAAGGCTGATATTCTCAAAAAAACTTTTATTGGCCAAGATAAAATCAAGCGTCTTTTTGTGATTTAAAATCATTTGTGCTTCTGCTTTCTCTTTCCCTTGGGCAAATTGCATTTCCTTGAGGAGGGCTTCCGTTTCCAGGAGGGTGTAGGTGTTGCCTTCAATTTCTGAAGATTTCCAAGCTAGTTCTATGATCAAACGTTCCCATTCTCTTTTTAGGATAGTTGGGCTTTCCTTGGCGAGTTTGTTTTTTGTTTCAGTGTAGTTTGCGTTAGTTTTTTTTAAGTCAACCATTTCTTCTGCGCTGAAGATAGGTTCACTTAAAAGAGAAAAAATGCTGTCATTGAAAACGGGGTTGGCTTTTCTTTCTGAAAGGGGAAGGGAGAAATATTCTTTTGTGTCAACTTTTTCCAGCATTAAATATCGCTTGGATATTTCATAGGCAACTGATCTTCCTCGTCCACTTTTTTCCAGAATGCCGCTTTTTTCCAAAAATGACAGCTCGCGAACAACAGTCAGGCGCGAAATGCTGAACTTTTCTCCAATAATGGCAAAAATATCCTTTGTTTGAAAGGTTTTTTCTTTTTTAGCAACAGCAAGGATGAATTTTTGGCGGTCGCTTAAGGGCGGGTAAAGTGGCATAATTGTATCATTTGGAGGGTTTATTATGCTTTAATTGTATCATTTGTGATACAATTAGTCAAGGTTAAGCCATGAAAATGATGCGATTTGATACAAACTTAAAGACAAAATTATATCCATTCAAGGAGCTTCTTTGACCAACTTCCGCTCATCCAATTATCTCCTTTATTTTCCGCCAGAATATCTTTTTTCTCGTTGGCAAAATATCCTTCTATTTTTCCCAGTAGTTTTCCTTTTTCAAAAAAGAAACAGTTATAGTTTTTTATACCTGCTGCCTCTGCCCAGTCCAATTCGCTCAATCAAACTTAAAGCCACCAGGCGTGCTAGTGCCTGTTTTAATGTCACCATCGGAATTGACTCATTGAGAAGTCGGCTGATTTCTGAAACACTCAGCGTGTCGACTTCAAATAATTGATAAACCAGTAGTTGTTTTTCCGAAAGCAATTTTTCCGGTTGATCCTCTTCCATTATGTTTTTAGCTCTTTTGATTTGCTCGATAAGCGCATCTAAAAGAAAATTCAACCATGGTGTGATATCTTCTTTTTTTGTTTTATGTTTGGACTGAGTTTTTCGCAGAGCCAAATAGTAGTCAATCTTTTTTTCTTCAATAATTTCATCCAAGGAAACATAGGGGACATAAGTATAACCAAATTTAAGAAGGAGTAGCGTGGTCAGTGCTCTGGAAAGACGGCCATTTCCATCACGAAAGGGATGGATTGCTAAAAATTCAAAAATGAAATTGGCAATCAACATAAGCGGGTGCGTTTCTCCTTTTTTCATTTCGCCATCCAGCCAATGCAGGACATCGTCCATTTCTTTTTTAGTAAGATATGGTTTGGTCGGCTCAAAAATTACAACCTCCGTGCCATCTTCTTTGCGCATAACTACCATATTGTCAGCTGTTTTGTATTTGCCTTTGTGAGTTCTGTCTTTTTCGGAAAAATTAAGCAGGATTTGATGGAAATGCAAAATTTGACCCTCAGTAATTTTAAGAGTTTTCCAATTATCAAAAATTCTTCCCAGCAAGTCAGCATAGCCAGCCACCTCTTGGGCGTCTCTGCCTTTAGGTGGGGTTGATTTCAATCCTTGAATAAGTCTAGCCACTTCTTTGTCAGACATTCTTGAACCTTCAATGCGCGTCGAAGCCCCAGTGCTTGTGATGAGCACACTGCGCTTAAGTCTGCCCAATGTCTGTGGGCTTAATCTCAAACTGCCTTTCCAAAGACCCTTAAATTCATCAATTTTGGTTATTTTTTGAAGTATTTCTTGGCTTAAAGTAGCCCTTTTTTCAAATCTATTTTCCATATTTTTATCGTATATATTTATCTATACCTAATTATATACGATTATATCTAATGGTCAAGTCCACTGCCATCGAATTGAGATTGAAATTCAGCCAAAGACCGTCTTTGATCAACTTTCGCTCATCCAATTAGCTCCTTTATTATTTTTTGCCAGAGAATCTTTTTTCTCGCTGTCATAATGTCCTTCTAATTTTTAAATTATATCACGATGAGAAGCTGAAAACTCATTCGAGGACAGTCTTTGGCCAACCCTCAGTTGACTACCCTTGCCAAACTGGCTCCTTTTGCTATAATGGCTTCATTGCTTGAAAAAGCGATTTTTATTCCGCGATAGCTCAACGGTAGAGCAGTTGACTGTGGTACACATTCTTCGTATGTAATATAATTGACTACATATGAAAGAAACCCGAAAATATGCTGACCGCCGAGAGTATATGATAAAAGCTGTTTCAAAGAGACGTAAAAAGCTTCGAGAAATGGCCATCACATACGGAGGTGGTAAATGTGCGCTTTGTGGTTATGAGCGTTGCAGTGATGCACTGGAATTTCATCATTTGGATTCTTCCAAAAAAGATTTTGCGATTTCCCAAGGTGGGATGACTCGCAGTTGGGAGAAGACAAAAGCTGAAATTGATAAGTGCGTGCTAGTTTGCGCTAATTGTCATCGAGAATTGCACAACAATATTCGCAGCCTTCCAGTGAAAGCTGGGAGTGAAGAATGAGGTGAATTGTCCCGATAAAACGGGATCCCGACGCATTTGATTTTTTCAAAGAAGTCGGTGGCTGGAAGCCTAAAATTTCTCAGCAGGAATTATGGTGATCAGCAGCCAAGTCCAATCCTTTGCAAAAAGGCCTGGAAAGGTTCAGAGACTATCTTGCAAGAGAGTACTTGTCCGCCACAGGCGGGCTGGGAAGCGCCTCATCCCTAACTGTTTTTCAAAACAACGGGAATGATATAGTCCACCCTTTTTGGAAACAAGAAGATAATGTGTAATCAATTGGTTCCAGGTTCGAATCCTGGTCGCGGAGCCCATGAAAATTCAAAAAAGACTATCACCGAAGATAGTCTTTTTTGTTTTGCCTTTTTATCCGAAAAAGAAAATAAAGCAGCAATTTGCAAAGTTTTAGCGGATTGCTTTGACGATGGCAATCAAGATGATAGCGCCGAAGATAGCCACGAGGAAGCTATAGACATTAAAGCCAGTGACTCCACTTTTGCCAAAAAAGCTCATCACCCAACCGCCGATAATTGCGCCGACAATCCCCAAAACAATATCCAGCACCAAACCATCGCTCGTGCCCATGAAAATTGAGGCTAGCCAGCCCACGATTGCCCCAAACAAAATCCACATTAAGATGCCCATATTTTTTTGTAATTTAATTATTAGCCTTACGAAAATAATACAACAGGGGAAGACTAATATTTCTGAAACTATTTTGCGACGAATTGTGCAAGACTTGAAAATCTCATGGTATAATTCGTTTATTGAAAGATTAATATTTCTGCTCTATGGATTTCAAATTTTTCATTTCAATTTTTGCCACCGGGCTGGCGATAGGGGGCTATTTCCCATATTTCAGAGATGTTTTTGCCAGAAAAACCAAGCCGCATCTTTTCACTTGGTTGATTTGGCTGATCACGCAAACCACAGCCACCGTGGGGCTGCTTTATGGTGGCGGAAAATTTGGAAGCTTCAGTTTGATTGCAGGAACAATCATCGTGGCTGTTGTTTTTCTTTTGTCTTTTCGATATGGCACCAAAGATATCACCAGAAGTGACAAGCTTGTGTTGGTGCTGGCCCTGCTTGCAATCGGCATTTGGTGGCAGCTGAAAAATCCATACGTTGCAGTTTTGATGGCTTGCACAATTGACGGAATTGGATATTTTCCCACGCTTCGAAAATCTTTCAAAAATCCTTGGGATGAAACGATTTTGTTTTGGGTTTTGATGGCTGCGACGGATTTGTTGGCAATTGTTTCAAATGCCCAGTATAATTTTTTGACTGTGGCATATCTGGCCACACTTTTTGTGGCCAACCTGTCAGTCGCACTGGTTTGTGTGCTCAGAAGACAAGTTGTTCCAAAAAAAGCCTAATAAACTTTTCTGGCAATTACTTTGATACTCGAAAGTATCAAAGTAATTGCCAATTTTGAAAATAGGGCTAATGCGTACATTTTCTTGCACAAATGCGCATATCTGCTATGATGAGAAACTGTCTTTTGAGGCAGATTGTTGTCTTAAAAAAGAAATATCAGAAGTTAGTTTTTTAAATTTTTTTTAAGTTTTCCATAATTGCAATATAAAAATCGAAGGGGGAAATATGCTTAGTCAGGAAACACAGGGAAGGCTTTTTCCGAGAATTTCGGAGGCGTTGACGCTGGGTCGCACGAGTCCAATTGACTTGAATATTGCAGATCCGACTCTTTGTCAACTAAGCCAAGGTGTGCACCTTATTGATCAGCAAACACTCGAGGATCGCGCAAGCGCAATGAATCGGGAAATTTGGCCGGATGGTCGAGGAGGAAATTTCTATGCAGTCAAAGGAAATCCAAACCACTATATTTTGAAAACTCTCGGAGATCAAGGATTTGGCTTTGACTGTAGTTCACCGACGGAAATTCTGGATGCTTTAAAATCTGGAGTAGGGTTTGGTCGGATGATGTATACGGCTAATGCTACACCTTCAGCACATCTAAAATTTGCAATGGATAAAGGTGCAATTCTGAATCTTGATGACATTGTTTACCTTGGAATGCTCGAGGAAGTCCCAAAAGTGCTCTCATTTAGGGTCAACATTGCTGGGATGAGAAAAGATGGAGGTCAGAATAAGATCATTGGAGAAGCAGGTGCACAGAAATATGGCGTGCCATATGAAAAAATTATTAGTGCATTTCGCAAGGCTAAAGGGATGGGTGTTCAAGACTTTGGTCTTCATACAATGTATGCAACCAATAATCGGAGCTGGAAAGTCCATTGCACAACATTGCAAATTTTACTTGAAATTGCAAAAAAATTGAAAAGTGAACTGGGAATTCAACTCAAATTCGTCAATGCTGGAGGTGGCATTGGAATTGATTATAAGCATCCTGACGACCGCTCGATTAAATATGGCGAGGAAGACAAGCCATTTGATCTCAGACGTTATGGCATTGAAGTCAATTTGCTTTTGAGGGAGTTTGAGTTTAATAATGGATGGCGTCCTGATTTTTATTTGGAATGTGCTCGTTATCCGGTTGCTCCGGCTGGCATCTGGGTGGCTCCAATTATTGCGGTTACTCAGAAGTATCGTCGTTTTGCTTGCATGGCTGCTTGCGATGGATCAGATTTGCTTCGAGCGGGGATGTATCCAACCCATCATCATGTGGATGTGCTTGATAGCAATGGGAACCCCGTGCATGATCGTCCAATCATCAAGCAGTCAATTGTCGGTCCGTTGTGCGAGAATATCCACGCTGCTTCACAGCGTTTTCTTCCAAGAATTATTATTGGAGATCTGGTTGTTTTTTTTCACACCGGCTGCCATGGCATTGTGATGGGCATGGATTACAATGGCTGGACAAAATCAGCCCAGGTTATGCGCATGAGTGATGGCACACTTAAGTTAATAAGCCGGGCTCAAACCATTGCTGACATCCGTTGTCTGCAAGTCCCACTCGTTTGAATTTTTTAAAAGCCGTGTAAATTTACGCGAGCCAATCTTTTTTAACAAGCCCCTTTCGCTTAGCAATTAAGGGGCTCTTTTTTATCCTGATTTGGAAAAATTGACAAACCCCCTTGTTTTGCTATGGTTTGGATATGCTTTTGAAGAAAAATCTGAAAACTTGGTCTGGTTTTGATGATAGCAATCTGCTTTTGTAGTTTCGAGGGCGGATTTTTGTTATCTTTAATTTTTCACTTTTAAAAAATATGTTCAAAATAAATAAACTTGATTTCTTGATTGCGCTTTACATTTTTTGTATTGTTGTTTCGGAGTTGATGGGGGCCAAAACTTTTCCGCTGTTTGGAAAGTTCAGCGCCAGCGTGGCAATTTTTTTGATGCCTTTCATTTTCACCGTCAATGACATCATCACAGAAGTCTATGGCAAAGAGAGAACCAAAAGCATCATTAATGCTGGTCTTTTGATGATTGTTTTTTTGATTGGCTTTTCTTTTTTGGCCATCAACTTGCCAACCACCTCAAGATTTGCGCCAAGCCAGGGTGCCTATCAAAATATTTTTGGCGTTTCCATTCGAATTTCAATCGCTAGTTTGCTGGCATTTTTTGTGGCCGAGCAATTGGACGTGTTGGTTTTTGTGAAAATTCGCAAAGCACTTGGAGAAAAAGCTTTGTGGCTGCGCAACAATGTTTCCAATTTTGTGGCGCAATTTTTCGACACTGGCATTTTTTATTTGTTGGCTTTTTATTCTTTGGACAAATCTTTCTCCAGCAATTTGTTGTTCTTGGTTGGACTGATTGTGCCATATTGGATTTTGAAATGCTTGGTTTCAATTTTTGAAACCCCAATTGTCTATGCAGGAGTCAAATGGCTCAAAAAAGATGCCTAGTCTTCTCATTATTTGTAAAAAGGGTTTGAAGTTGTGCTAAAATTGAAACATGACTAAAAACATCTCTAGAATTATTTTTTTCTTCATGGGGCTGCTGATTTTGATGGGCGGATTTTTTTGGTTGATGCAGAAAAATAAAACTAACTCAATAGTTAGAAACGAAGTTGCCAGCAACTCGGCAGCTGATGCTGGCAAAGAAAAGCCTGCAGTTGCTGAAGACAAGGGTAAGCAGGATTTTTTTGTGGCCGGCTGGATTCCATATTGGGCCAAGAGCGAGGGAGTTGCTTCTTTGCAAGGAAAAATGGGGCTTTTCTCGCAGCTCAAGCTCTTTGCTTTCAGTGTTTCGGCTGATGGGCAGCTTGTTGACACGGCCAAAAGCAAAATTGCGCCATGGCCGCAACTGAGTTCAGATGCCAAAAAACAAAACGTCAAAATCATCCCCACCATTTTGTGGGGCGATGCAGTCGCAATGCACAAAATTTTTGCAGACCCAATGCTACGTAGCAAACATGATGATAACATTGTGACAATGCTGGCGCAAAATGATTTTGCAGGCGTCGACATTGATTATGAAGGCAAAGATATCGCTGACCGCGACAACTTTTCTTTATTCTTGCAAACTTTGCATGAAAAATTGCAAGGCAAAAATCTCAACTGCACGGTTGAAGCACGCACGCAGGACAGCCCGCCTGCTGATTTGACGGGAATCAGAGCCATGAGCTTTGCCAATGATTTCTCAAAATTAAATGAGTTTTGCGACAGCGTGACGATCATGGCCTATGACCAAGTTTTTCAAATCCATCGGGCCAAAGTTTTTGAGGATAGTAGTCCTGAGCCCTCTGCACCAAGCGCCGACAATGCTTGGGTTCAAGAGAACATCGAATATGCACTGAAATTTATCGCTCCGGAAAAATTAATTTTAGGAATTTCAACTTATGGTTGGGAATTTAGTTTGCAGAAAATTACTGCTGGCTATCGTTACACTCGCGTCAGAAGCGTTAGCTATCCTGCTGCCATGGCCTTGGCCACTTCGGTTGGCGCAACTCCAACGCGAACCACCGGTGGAGAATTGTCATTTGTTTATCAGGCTGCGGATGGTCAGCATTTGGTGACCGTTGATGACGTTCAGTCAGTCAGCGAAAAAATTGCCCTGGCCAAAAAATTCAACCTTAAGGGCATCAGCATCTTTAAAATAGATGGCCTGACGGACCCGAAACTTTTTGAAATTTTAAAAACTAGATGAAACAACATTCTCACATTCTCAAGAATGTGAGAATGTTGTCTTGTCAAAAATTTAAAATCTTGCAATATCTGAAATTCTTTTTTGTATTATTTAATGAAGCAGTATTTAAGTTTCAAACTTCACCCTGTTAAATAATTTTAATTTTTTTAGGAAATTTAAAATTAAGCTTCGAATTCTAACTACAGGGATGAGCTGTTTAGGTTTAAAAGTTAACACAAATAAGTCGTCTACTATTTTAAAATAGAATTCGAATCTTATTTAACAGGGTAAATGAAAAAAGAAACTTTCAGAAAAATTGACAAAGAAGTTGAGGCCCAGCAGCATTTTCAATTGACGCGTCCGCCGAGACTGGAAGGCAAGGCTAAGAATGCCATGATGAATCCTGTCAAAAAGCCCAAATCCGTGAAAAATGAAATGAAGGGAAAATAGGCGGGCGAGTTGCATTTTAAGGCAATTTTTGTATAATGTAGACATGGGTAAATATGAACAAAAAATCCCTGAATTGAGGGAAAAAATCGTCGAAACACTTGATCCGGAAAAAATTATTCTTTTCGGTTCTTATGCGTGGGGAAAACCTAATAGTAGTAGCGATGTTGATTTGTTGATTATCCAAAACACACAAGGTTCTCGAAGACAAAAGCAAATTGAACTGCGGAAAAAACTTTTTAAGTTTGATGTGCCAACAGATTTGCTTGTGTATACTCAGGCAGAACTTGATTATCGTTTAGAATTGGAGGATTTCTTTTTTAAAAAAATAATCAACGAAGGCAAGGTTATTTATGCTAAATAAAGAACTGATTAAATTTCAAGAGTGGTCAGAAAAGGCGCAGGAAGATTTGCAGTCAGCGCATATTTTGAGCAAGCATAATGGGGCTCCGGCGATTGTTGCTTTTCATGCACAACAGGTGGTGGAGAAATATTTGAAAGGTTTTTTGGTTTTCAAAAATCAGCCTTTCGAGAAAACTCATCATTTGGATGATTTGTTGAGACAGTGCATGAAGCTGGAAGCCGATTTTGCTCAATTTTCCAATGAGGTTTCAGTTTTGAATGATTATTACATTGAATCGCGTTATCCAATTGAAACAAAAGAAGATATTTCAAACAAAGAAGCCCTCGAGGCGATTGAAATTGCTGAAATCGTTAAGGAGTTTGTTATTGCTAGGATTTCAGAATGATTGGAAAAATTTTTGGTTATTATAGCTTTTAAAATGAGACTTTTTAAGTCTTGTTTTTTTGTCTATTATTATTCGATTTAATTGTGTTTATGCGGTTGATGCAGGCCTAGTTATAAATATTTTACCACTATCTTTTTTAGGGGCGCTTCACTGATTGAAATTATATAATTAAAAATCAGAGCCATTAACATCAGCATGAAAATTCCACAAAGAACCAAGGAAATATCAAATAAGCCACTAGCGACTAAGATTAAATGCCCCAAGCCTTTATTGGAAGAAATAAACTCCCCGATAAAAGCACCGAGAATTGCAAAACTTACATTCATTCGGAAAGCTGACACAACCCAAACAATTGAGGATGGTGCAATTATTTTTCGAAAAATCTGATTTTTGGTTGCGCCAAAAGTTTGCATTAGGCTAATGTATTCATCTTTCACTTCTGAAGCTCCAGTATGTGCTTGAAAAAGTGCGACAAAAAAAGTGGAAAAAGTCGCAATCATAATTTTTGAAAATATGCCAGTGCCGAACCAGATAATGAAAAGTGGTGCCAATGCGAAAATAGGGGCGGATCCCAAGGCAATAATATAGGGTCTGGCGATTAAAAATATATTTCTTGATTGCCAAAGAGTTATTCCCAATAAAATGCCAAAAAGGTTACCCATAATAAACCCCGTCGCTGCTTCAAAGAAAGTGATGGCAAAATCTACTGGCAGGGTGCCGTTGAGCATTTTGATAACAAAATAAGTTTCAATTTTGCTCGGCATACCAAAAAAGAAAATCCATTTGTTGTTCAGGCGCACGGCAATCTCCCAGAGCAAAAGCAAGAAGGATAGTGGTAGCACTCTGTAGATTGGCATATTTTTATTGGGCATCATAACTTTGTAGATATTTCATTCCAAATTTCCAAAAAATATTTTTTAAAATCATTCGACTTGTAAGCAGTAGCAAAGTTGCGTTTGTGAATGCTCAGCTTTATGTCAATTATTTTTTTTACCCTCGTTGGCCTTTTTGAGAGAATGATTACTTTGTCAGAAAGAGCAACTGCGTCTTGTATATCGTGCGTGACTAAAATAATTGTTGCCTTTTTTTCAAATTGATATTTCAAAAGATATTCCTGAATTTTCAGTTTGGTCTCAAAATCAAGATTGGAAAAAGGTTCGTCCAAAAGGAGTATTTTTGGAGAGTAAAACAGGGTTCTTATCAGCGCTGTTCGTTGTTTCATTCCACCAGATGCTGCATCGGGATAATTATTCATGGTTTTAGCCAAATCGAAGTCAGTAAAATTTTTTTTGAGTTCCTTTCCTTGTAAGGTGCTTTTATTTTTTGTCACCTCTGCTCCAAGCTGAGCGTTTTCTTTGAGGGTCCTCCACGGCAATAAAAGATCTTCTTGCATCATGTAACCAACAGAAAGTTGGCAACTCTCTGGAAAAACTATAGTCCCCCTAGTTGGCTTAGCTAAACCGGCTAGCAAATTAAGCAGGGTGGTTTTTCCACAGCCACTAGGCCCAAGAATTGAGGTTATTTTGCCCATAGGAAAAAGGAGATTCAAATCTTCAAAAACATGAACACTGCCTGAATCTTTTGAGCTGAAAACTTTGTCCAAATTGTTGATGGAAATGCAATTATTCATGGAGGTATTTGCAACACTGCCTTTTTAATTCGCACGCTTTGCTTTTTGAGCAAAAGAATTGTCGTATAAAATTTGAACTGGCATTTTTTTCAGATCGCCAACCTCAACTCTGATTTGCAAAAGCTTCTCCCATGACCTGGGATCAATTTCAGCATGAGCTGGAATGCTACCAGAATCAATAAGTCTTTTCAACGCTGATTTCACAATTTCTGGGTCCGTGTCTGGCAATCTTTTTTCTGCAATCTTAACTGTCTCGTCGAAATTATTTTGGATATACTGTAAAGCTTGTTCGTAAGCTGTCACGAATTTCTGAACGGTCTCTGGATCCTTGTCGATTAGATCCTTGGAAGTTATAACCCCTGTAAATGCTAGAGGACCGTAAGCATCAGGATAGGAAAAAACAATCTGGCCGCCTTGTTTCTCAACTTGTGAAACGTTCGGCTCAATTGTTTGAGCAATGTCCGCTTGCTTATTTTCGAGGGTAGCCAGCTCAGTTCCAAAAGGAACCTGCAATATTTTTGTATCTTTGTCGAGAGCAAGTCCTGCCTTTTGCGCTAGCTGTTTTTGAACGACATAAGCAGTGTTTGGTTCTGGATAGGTGGTCACCGTTTTACCAGCGAATAATTTAGGATCAGAAAAAGGCTGAATTGATTTATCAAAAGTCACACCCCATAAAGCTACGCGATCCACAGCCATGGCCACTACTCGACCGTCCCAGTCTTTTTCTCCCGCAATTGCAACGAAGGCCGGGTCACCTTGAGCAAACTGGGCTTTTCCGCTGGCAAGAGCTGCAAAAGCCTGGGCGTCACCTCCTCCAGTTTCGATGTTGACGTCCAATCCTTGTTTCTCAAAAAAACCAGCGTCTTTGGCCACGTAAAGACCGATGTAGAGAATGTGCGTAAATGCCTGATTAATGGTTACTGACTTTAATTTTGTTGGCTGGCTGTTGTTTTTGTCAGCTGGAATATTGTTAGTTCCTTGTCGTCTATCGATAAAAAAGAAATACGCTGCGCCTACCATCAGAATTAAGAACACTAATCCTAGAATTTTTTTCATACGTTTGCTCATTTAATTTAAAATTAATTGTTACCTGCTTACTGACAGCTTAACCATAATTTATAGTTGAAATAGGGGTATTTGTCAATACTTTTAAAATAAAATATTGACATAATTTTAAAAATAAGATAAAATAAGAATATAAATAACCTAAATATATAAAAATGTTGGAAGAACTTGATCGAAAAATTTTATATAGTTTGGACGCAGATTCGACCAAATCTTTGACCAAGATAAGCCAAGAAGTTGGCATTTCGCCTCAACTGGTGAAATATCACCTGGCCCGTTTGAAAAAAGAGGGCCTTATTTTGGCTTATTGGCCGATGCTAGACTTTAGAAAATTGGGTTATTTTAACGTGTCATACTTCCTAAAATTAAAAAACCTTTCTGGCGAAAAAGAAAAAGAACTGATGCATCATTTGAAGCAGGGGAATAATTTCAACATCGTGATGCGAGGAGATGGTTATTGGGACTTGCATTTCACGATTTCTGCCAAGAGCATTTTCCAGGTGGTGGAAATTTTTAATGCTTTTTATGATTTGTTTCACCTTTATATCTTGAACTACGAAACTGCCATTTCTGTTGGTTTTCATCAATTCAGACGAGAATATTTGGCTGACAGAAAAACCAACAAGCCTAATCAGGCAATGGCTTTTACGGGTGGGGATGTTGAAAAAGTAAAATTAAATAAAAAACAGTTGGCAATCGTTGAAAGTTTGAACAAAAATTGTCGGCAGTCGTATGCTGAACTTGCCAAGCACTTGCATATTTCCAGAGAACGAGTGATTTCTAATGTGAAGAAATTAAAAAAATCAGGCATCATCCAAAGTAACGCACTTCTGCTTGATCACGAAAAAATTGGCTATCCTCGTTATCGAGTTTTGCTGCAAATGACAAACTTTACTTCGAAAAAGGCTGATGAGTTTTTTGTTTTTTGCCAGCAAAGTCCCAATGTGGTTAACTTTTTGAAGCTGTTTGGCAATTGGCAGGCTTTGATTGATGTTGAAATCGAAAGCCGGGAAAAACTGCGCAAGCTCTTTGAAGAGATTATGCAGAAATATGGAGATGTCGTGCTGCGGATTGAAAGCACTAATGTTTATAAGACAGAAAAATTCAGGGATGTTCCCAATAAGTTAGAGGATTAGATTTATTTTCTGTGCTAAGATTAAAAAAGGAATAAAAATATGAATATTAAAAAGTTGTTAGATTTTTTTAAGAAAGATAAAACAAGTGAAGAAGCGATCGCTTATGTAAAAAGGGGTCTTATTAAAAAAATGATATGGAAAGAATTTGTAAGTTCAAGTGGCAGTATTATAGAAAATGAGCCCTTTACATATTTTATGGCTGGAGCTCCTGGTTCTGGAAAAACTGAAATTGTCAAAAAACATTTAGCCCAAATATTAAAAAATTGTATTATTGCTGATGCGGATGAAATAAGAAAATTAATACCTTATTATAATGGCAGTAATTCTCATAAAGTGCAGAAAGCTGCATCTAAAGGGGTTGATGTTTTATATGACGGAGCCCTCAAATATGGCTACAATATATTAATTGATGGTACTTTTAGTTTGAACTATGAAAAATGTGAAGAGAATATAAGTAGAAGTTTAAAAAGAAATAGAGGTGTGGTTATTTTTTATTTATATACTAACCCCAGGGTCGCGTGGACTTATGCCAAAAAGAGGGAATACACGGAAGGCAGAAAAATTGCAATAAAAACTTTTCTGAAGGCATTTTTTGAATCAAGAGAAAATATTAATAAGATAAAAAAGAAATTCGGAGACGAAGTTTATATTGTTGGAATGAAGAGTAATTACGGAAACCGAGGGGGAGTTGGTGAAATTAAAGTAAACATTAAAAATGTTGACGAAATTCAAGAAGTCAATTACACTTATATTTCCTTGCTTGCAAGGGTTTTGTATGCTAATATGTTATTACAGAGGAATAGAATATTATGGAACATAAAAAGAACACTCAAAAAGTAGATTTTCTCAAGATTACTGAAGAAGAGCAAAAAAAGATATTAAAGGAAGCTCTGTATAAGGGCCAGGAAGAACAGCGGAAACTTGAGAGGCAATACGATGAACTTTTGGCGCAAGGGGTAACTTGCTAGTTTTTTGTAGGTTATTTTTGCTTGGAAATAAGACTTTTGTGGTCTTATTTTTTTTGGCAGATATTGCATAAATCCAAAAAACTGATATCATGAAGAACTGCCTTTTTGGCGGTTTGTTTTTTGACAAAAGCGGAGAAAATTTTCTCTGTAATATTTTTTAGTAAATAATTAAATTTTTAAGGAGGGTCATGGAAAACCTGAGAATCTCGATTATTGGACGTGACTCTCGTGCGCATACTTTAGCATGTG
>CAIOVI010000011.1 GCA_903861715.1 uncultured bacterium | reverse complement strand
TTGACTTATCCACAGGGGACAGTTGCAAGCAAATTACTAATGTGCTAATATCATAACATAAGTTATTTTAAATTGAAATAGGGAGGAACAAATAGCTTTCGGCTTTTTTCTTTAAATAAACAATACGTCGCACAATATATCTTTCACGACACTGTATTAATTCTTATAATAAAAAAGCCTTCTCTTACTTAAACAAAAACTCAACTATTCAGTAACCCATAGTATCCAAACTTACCTAATTATTCATAATTACCCTATTTGGTATCTGCCTACAATACCATTCACGAGTTTCCCATCCCATTAATTCCAATATCCTCCATGATGCCATTATGAGCTTTAAATGAGCCATTTTTGGTGGTATAGATATATCACTTTTTGACTAGAGGCACCTCACAGGTCAATTTTAAGCGTCGTTTTTTGGCTTAAATAAGCCATTATTTTGGAGTTATTTTTGGACTGTTTTTGATTGTTTTGAAGCCTTAAAATGACCCAGCAAAAGTTTTTTCATCCTATGGTGGTCAGATATACATTCAGTCATTAAAAACACCCCTCGAACTCAAATTTATCAATCCTCCTTAAGCATTCATATTGAATGAAAAGCACCTCGGACTTGAGCTTTTTTATAGTTACAACTATTTTAAAGCTCAACTCCTGGAATGCTTGTGACACATCTTTAAAGTGCAAAATCTTAAATTAAATTTAAATTAAATTTTAGCAATAAAAAATAAATTTCAAAAACACTTGATTATAAAAGAGGGGGTGTTTATTTGGGGTAACCCAATATCAAAAAAATAATTTAGAATTTCACACTTTTGAACTCAGGACAAAAAAACTATTTCCTATTTAGATAGCACCCGCCTATTTTAATGTCGCACAACCTAAGAGTTGGGTTTTTTTGTGCTAGTTAAGAATTTCAACTTTTATTTTTTTCAAAAAAATACCACACAATCATGCATGGTATTTTTACAAAAGTAAATGCTGAAGAATATTTTTAATTATAAATAATCATCTGATCGATGTAGGTTGAGCTGCTTGAGCCCATGGCGCCAATCAGGGCGCGTGAAGTGTCCAGAAAAATATTAGCTCCAAAATATGGATCGTGCACCACATACTTGCCTTTTGAATCTTTATGATGAACGACGACATAATGTCCACCGGAACCATTTGATCTGCCAATATAAACAATAACAGGATTACTTTTCGCTATTTGAGCATCAATGATTGACCAATCAATATTCTTGTGTGATTTTCCGTCGCCACTGAGATTTAATTTTGGATTATCCCAGCTGCTTGGCCAGTTGATAAGGTCGCCTGAAAAAATTGATTCTTTGGCAAGTTTGCCTGGCGTGACTGAACCGCCATGCTCCTTGAAAACCATGGCGACCGAAGTCACGGCGCAACCATAACTTTTCATCAAGGTCTTGGTGTTTCCGATAGTCATGCCTCCCCACTGAGGGTCTCTTTGTGAAAAATACCAACCAGTTGAAGCAGTATATTTTGAATCAGGTTTTGGATAAGAATCAGCCGACAAACCGCTGGCAGCAAAGAATTGATCGATATCCAACAACTGAGCTTTTTGTTCTTCAATATTTTTTAGTAGTTGAGAATATTGCGCTTGCTCTCCTTGAGTTTGAACCAATAAAGAAGTTTGTTGTTTTTTGATGGCTTCGAAATTGTCATTCTTGCTTTGTAGTTCTTGATGAGCACTAACCAATTGGGCCTTTTTTTCAGCCAGTTGGTCGCTTTGTTGTTGGATTTGAGCTCTAAGGTTATTCAAATTTTCAATAGTTTGATTTATCTTATCGCCAGTTTGAGAAATGCGATCCTTATTAACCATAAAAGAGGCCAGGTTATCTTCAGAAAGATAAATTGCCACTGGATTTGTCTGACTAATTTGATAATAAGCCTGAATCATTTGAACAAGTAGCTCTTTGTTGGAAGCAATCAGGGTTTTTTTTGCTTCAATTTGTTTTTCAAGCTCATTAATTTGAGCATTAAGATCATCAATTTGATTGCCAGTTGTTTGAATTTGAGCCTTCACGTCTTGCAAACTTGAATTGGTGGAGGAAATTTTGTTGCCAATAATTTCAGTTTGCTTTTTTTTGATGTCAATAATACTGCGAACTATTGCAGCTTGATCAAGACAAGCAGTCACACTGTCACAATTAGCGCTAGTGCTAATGGGCGTCGTGGCATGTGCCAAAGAAAAGGTTGAAAAAACAGCGCTAAGGGCAATGGCTTTGAGCAGAAAAATCCTTCGATATTTTGGGTGATATTTGTTATTTTTTTTCATTTTTATTAGCTAGCGTAGTAATGGAAATAAACGTAATCGCTTACCAAACGATCAAAATAATTGTAAGGCTCTTTGTAAGCGCTTGAGCGTTTCTTCTTTTCCGAGCACCCAAGCGCAATCAAATGGCGACGGAGATTTTTGCACGCCAGTCAAGCATGCTCGCAGGGGCCAAAGCAACTCTCCTCGTTTTTCACCAGCGGCTGCTAGTAGGTTTTGCTCCAGCAATTCACGTGTCCATTGCGATTCTGACGTGTCACCAAGCACTTGTAAAGATTTTTGCAAAGATTCTTTCACTTGCTGGTCGGTCATCTCTTTCCAAGCGAGTAAACTTTTTTCATAAGCTATATCCTTAAAGAAAAATTCATTTTCATCTCCCACCTGAGACAAATTGGCTAGTCGGTCTTGTTCAATAGCTAAAACTTTTTTGAGGTATTCTTCTTTTTCTGCCACACTCCAAACTGCACGTTTTACGTTCCAAGTTTCAAAAAATTCTTTTGCCTCAAAAAATGTCTTAGCACTGTTGTGTAATTCATCTACGGATAATTTTTTGATGTATTGCGCATTAAGCCAATCTAGTTTTTTCAAATCAAAAACGGCGCCAGCTTTGTGAACTTTTTTCAAATCAAATTTTTCGATAAGCTCAGCCATGGAAAAAATCTCCTGCACACTTCCCTCCCCTGGATTCCAGCCAAGCATCGCCACAAAATTAATGACAGCCTCTTTCAGATATCCTTTCTGTAGATAATCTTCAACTGCCACGTCGCCTTGGCGTTTGGAAAGTTTCGACTTGTCAGCGTTTAGCAGCAGTGGAATATGTGCAAACTGTGGCTCTTGCCAACCAAAAGCGCGATAAAGCAAGATATGCTTGGGTGTGCTTGGAAGCCATTCTTCACCGCGAATCACCTCAGTAATTTCCATCAAATGATCGTCCACCACATTGGCCAAATGATAAGTCGGAAAACCATCAGATTTGAGCAACACCTGATCATCAATCGTATTGCTGGCAAAAGTCACTTTGCCTCGCACCAAATCTTCAAACTCAATAATTTCATCTTTGGGAACTTTCAAGCGAACAACCGCCGGACATTTTTCAGCCAATTTTTGGGCTATTTCTGCAGAGGTTAAATTATCCAAACAATAGCGATCATACATTGGTGGCAATTTTGCTTGTTGCTGTTTTTCACGCATCTGTTCCAGCCTTTCGCAGTCGCAAAAACAATAGTAAGCTTTTCCGTCCTTTACTAACTGCTCGGCATATTTTTTGTAAAGCTCCAATCTTTCTGACTGCACATACGGTCCAAATTCACCAACTTCAACTATACCAGCATAAGTTTTTGAATTTTTTTTCTCGTGTTCTATGTTACATGTTCCATGATCCATGATGTAAACTCCTTCATCCCAACTCAAGCCCATTTGTTCAAGTGCTTGGATGAGATTTTCCACTGCGCCCTCGACAAATCTTTTTTGATCGGTGTCTTCAACCCGCAGGACAAAAGTTCCCACCTTTTTTTTGGCGAAAAGATAGTTGTAAAGTGCCGTTCGCAAGCCGCCAATGTGCAAATAGCCCGTTGGTGAAGGCGCAAAACGAACCCTGACTTTTTTTTCTGTTTGAGTCATGTTATTTTTTTGAAAACAAAATTTTAATTGGAAAAACGATCACTGCCTTGAAAATTCTCTTGACTCTATATTTCGGCTCTTGAACAAAGCGCCATAGCCATTCAAGCCCAAATTGGCGCATCCAAAAAGGGGCGCGCGTGATTTTGCCAGTCAGAAAATCAAAGCTACCTCCGACTCCCATGGCTATCCTTATTCTAGCATCTTTCTGGCTTTGGATAAAGGTTTCCTGAAACGGAGCCCCGAAGTTGCAAAACAAAATAGAGTAACTGGTAATCAGTAACTGGTAATCAGTAATTCTTGGATTAATATCTTCGCCGAAAAAGTTGATGTTTGGATAGTTTTTATTTAATACTAAAACTATTTCCTTGTAGGAGCTTAGGCCATCTTTGTTAATCGCTAGGAAAACACTGAGTCTTTTGGCATTGGCAATTTGCAAAATTTCCGTCAACAGGTCAGCGCCAGGCACTGTGGTTTTCAATTTTTTCCCAAAGCGCGAGAAAGCGTATTTGATTCCAATCCCATCAGCCACTTTCAAATCACACTGGTTTAAAATGGCTTTGAATTCTCTATTCTTTTTGGCCCGGAGAATAAATTCTGGATTAATCGTAGCAATTTGGTGAAAACTATCTTCACTCAAAAAAAATTCCAGCTTTTCAAGAATTTCTTTTTTGGTCAGATTGTCGATTTCAATGCCAAGCACCATCATGAAGCATGGAACATGGAACATGGAACAAAAAATGTTTAAATTTTCATCTGTTCTATGCTCTATGTTATGTGTTACGTGTTCTATGCTAACGGACAGTCCTCCAGTGAAATATACTCCGCTCCTCCACCCTTGCTTTCCATCACACTCACATAGTCAACTGGCACAATAATATGAACTTTTTCTTCGAGACTAGGCTTTTCCTCGAGTTCAGTCCATTTTTCTTTTCGAATTTTTCCCAAAGTAATCTTGGGACTAAATTGTTTGTGCTCGACCTTGTTCATGCCTAGTGCTTCCTCGATGGCTTCGTTGAGAATTCGCAGCTCTTCACTTGGCTGACCGCTCAGCACCACCATTTTGGGGTCACTTGCACTTGGGCTAAATTCGATTTTGTCCAATTCCAAATCAAAAGACTCCAGACTTTCGACAGCCTGTCCAACCTTGGCACAAATTTCCGGCGTGACACTTTCATCCACATAGCCCACAAAAGCCACGGTCAGATGCAAATTGTCTTCCTTGCTCCACTTGATTGGCAATTGGCCATACTGTTCAAATCTTTTGGCCAAACGCCGCTTGGTTTGAGCCGGAAGCTGAATTTCAATAAATATTTTTTTCTTTTGCATAAGCCGATTTTAGCACAGACGCAGGAAAAATCAAGGTTTTCTAATACTAATTTTAGTTTCACTTCCATAAATCGATTTATGGAAGTGAAGTATCAAATAAATTGTTTGGGGAGGTGCTGAAAATTTACTTTCCTAGAATCGTCAACAGTTGACGGGCGGAAGTTGTCCAGTTGAAGCGAATTGATTGCCGTAGGGCTTTGTTTTTGAGTTGGTCATAAAAATCTTTATTGAGCAGCAATTCCTTCATGGCTAAATAAAGTTCATTAGGATTGTCTGGATCAACCATGAGCCCGCCCTCACCCACCACTTCTGGCAGCGAAGAAACATTGGAAGTGATGACTGGCACGCCGCAGCGCATCGCTTCCAACACTGGAATGCCAAACCCTTCAAAAAAAGAAGGATAAACGAAAATTGAAGCCAGGGTGTAGACAGCTGCTTTGTCTTGGTTGGTGATGCAAGTGGTGAAAATGATATCATCGGTTTTTTGAGCCTTGCGCATTTTGGTCAGAATTTTCTCCACGCCCCAACCTTTGCCGCCCGCGATCACCAACTTAAACTTATCCAGTTGTGGATTTTGCAAAGTTTTCAATTGATCAAACGCCGCCACAATCGCCGGAATGTTTTTGCGCGGCTCAATCGTGCCGAGATAGAAAATGAAATTGAAAGGCAGATGATATTTTTCTTTCACGGCCATCAAGCGCGGGTCGTTGCGATCAAGCTGCTCAATGTCATCGGCCACGGCGTTATAAATCCTTTCAACTTTGCTAGGGTCAATGCCATAATAACTAATCAAATCCTGCTTGGATGAATCAGAAACGGTGATAATTTTTTCAGCTCGCTGGCAAAGACTGCGGGTGTTGATGAAATGATGCCAAGCACGTCGCTTGAAAGAAAAAGTTTCGGGAAAAATTTCAAAAGAAAGATCATGAATGGTCAGAACTAATTTCGCGTCTTTGGAAAGCGCCAAGAAGTTGATGTTCGGCATGAAAAATTTGTCCACTCCGCCGAGCATTTTGTCAATCTGTGGCCAACGCAAATACCAAAAACAAAAATTCAAAAGTTTATTTGGAATGTGAAACTGCTGGACGGAAACATTTTTGTATTTCTCAAATTGTTGCAACTGCGCTTTAGGCTCGTGCCAAGAATTGATAAACAAAACATAATCATTTTTTTGATCCAACTCAAAAAGCCGATGCAAAATGTTGGTCGTATATTCTTCCACTCCCGTGTTTTTTCCTTCCACCAAACAGCGGATGTCAATTCCTACTCTCATATTATTACCGATGCGAAACTACGAATTAAATACGAATCTACAAAAAGTATCATTCCTCCCTTCAGAAAAGTGGCGAATGCGAGCGAGTGCAGCATTCGCGGAGGGATTCGAAAATTTTTCCTTGCTTGAGCTGGGCTTTCGAATCCCCCTCAATCCCCCTTTTCCAAAGGGGGAAGAAATGCATTCATGAATTGATAAAAATTCCAGAATCTATAATTTAGAATCTAATATCTTTCTCTAATAACCATATACCATCCCCCGCTTTTGCGGTAGTCTTGACTTTTGGGTGGAAAAGGAGTATAATTTACAGTTACAAATAGTCCTAAATTCATACCTTAAAAACGGCTAAAAATAGCCACAAACGGAGTAGGTCATGTCTATCTTCACAAAACCAGTATTCTCATTTGAGCTAATTGCAAAATTTGCTTCAACAGCAGGAGCAATGGAAAAGTTAGCAACCATTGCGAAAGCGATTGATATACTCAGGGAAATGGGTGGCAACATAGGAAATACGAGCGTAGAAGATTTAGCCCTATCCATGATAAATCAAAGCTCGGTGCCACTTGTGCTCAGTGATTTTCCAGAGTTAATAAGGGAGGTACAGACTGCAGTCAGTAATGCAATTACCCCCTAACAATGCATTCCGCAGAAATTGATTTGCATACACGAAAGTGTACGAGTTGCAAATCAGTTTCTGCGATTTTTTATTTTTAAAAAATTATCACTACAAGCAGACAAACCCATATATTAATTTATAGGTTTGTTTTTTTAAAAATAATTTGTCATGCTGAATTTATTTCAGCATCTTGGTTACGGGCAGTTTAGTGAGGCAAAGAAAGTAGATTCTGAAACACGACAGCCATACGGCATCGCCATGGAGTTCAGCATGACACGGTCCTTTCACGTTCTATATTTGGCATTAGAAATTAGGAATTAGACATTAGGAATTGAATTCCCCATGCTTCATGTTCCATGTTATGCGTTACGTGTTATGTGCTCCCTGAGCTTATTCTCAATAATCTCCTTCATCCTCGATTTGAAAATTTCTCGATTGAATTTCTGGACTTTGTTGGAAATGTACTGGGGATCGAAAGACATTGTTTGAAATTTTTTGACAGCTTCAACAATAGCCTGGCTGGTTTGCTCTTGGAAAAAAACGCCCATAGTTTTGTCTTCCATATGTTCAGGAATATCCCCTCCTTGAAAAGCCACGAGCGGTTTGCCACAAGCCAAGGCTTCCATGGCCACGATGCCAAAATCTTCTTCTTGCGGAAAAACCAAACCTTGGCAGTTCAAATAATATTCTTTCAATTCATCATCATCCACTCGACCCAAAAACTCAATGGTTGGTCCGGCCATTTTTTTGAGTCTTTTCATTTCTGGACCCCGACCAATGATTTTGAGTGTTAGTCCCAATTCATTGAAAGCCTTGATGGTGATGTCATGTCGCTTGTAAGCAATGAGTCTTCCCACCATCAAAAAATACGGTTTGTTTTCTTGCACACCACCAATGACTGGCGAAAATCTTTTGGTGTCGACTGGCGGATGAACCACCAACGCTTCTTTGCGATAATATTTGCGAATGCGATTGGCCACAAAATTGGAATTGGCCACGAACACGTCCACGCGGTCAGCACTGACCTTGTCCCAAAGCCGAATGTAGTTCATGGCAAAAGGAATCATGCTTTTGACAAAGCGTGGGAAATAAAAGTCGCGCGTATATTTTTGACAATCATCCCAAGCATAGCGCATCGGCGTGTGCATATAGCAAATGTGCAAAGTCTCGGGCCGCGTGATGATGCCCTTGGCATAACTGGACGAATCTGAAACCACCACGTCATAGGCCGAAAAATCAAATTGCTCAATGGCTGGTGGCATCAGCAATGGAAAAATGCGATGCCAATTTTTGGTGAATGGCATTTTTTGCAGATAGGAAGTGTAGATTCTTTTGTCTTCAAAAGCCCCATGCATGGCCTGCTTGTTGTGCACGATGGTGTAAATTGGGGCATAGGGAAAAATTTCGCAAAAACATTCCAGCACCCTTTCGGCTCCCCCATGTTGGACCAAATAATCATGAACAAAAGCAATACGCATATTAAAATAATTTTAAATTTGAAATTTGAAATTTTAAATCAATATCAAATTTTAAAATTAAAAAATGAATTTAAATAATACAGAATAAACTTAATTAGTTACAGCTATACGTTGGAGGTTCGACCTCCATTAGGGAGGTCGAACCTCCTTGCAACCAACAGCAATTTAATTTAATTGATTTGGTATAAGATTAAAAATTATTTCAAAAAATTAATTCATTTAGCATTTAGGATTTAATTTCAAATTTAAAATTTAAAATTTCAAATTTTCACATGCAACATTTGCACAATTCATAGTCAAAGAATATAACTCGAAATAATCACTATTTGTATTAAGCAATATGCATATCCACCACGTTGAGTTGGATTTTGCTGTTGCCGTTCCAGTCGTCTTTTTGGAGGTTGCAGAGCACTTCAACTTGATCACCTTCCTTTAGGCCTTCAAACTTTTCAGCCCCACTGAAACTAATGGCTTCAAAAATTCTGTTTTCCTGCTCGGTCGAAGAAAGAAAAAATTTCACGTGTTTTTTCTCATTGCCCAACAAACGCTTCTCCTTGATAATCAAATTTTTGATCAGCAAAATCGGCTCTTCATTGCCAATGCCAAAAGGCTTGAGCTTTTCCAAATCCGCAATCAATTCCAAATTAATCTCGGCTGGCAAGACCTGCCCATCAATAACAATTTCAGCTTCCAACTTGATGCCAACAAGCTGCTTTTCAATGATTTCTTCCAGGGCTTTCTGAAAATTTTCCAATTGATCATTTTGAACTGAAACTCCAGCTGCCTGACTGTGCCCGCCAAATTTAATCAAAAACTGACTGCACTGGCCGATGCTTTCGATGATGTTGATTTGAGGAATGCTGCGAAAAGAACCTTTGCTAACCTCAAGACCTTTTTGAAAAACAGCGGTGGGCTTGTTGTATTGTTGGGCAATTTTTCCAGCCACCAAGCCAACCACGCCAATTGGGAAATGCTCTCCGACGGCAAAAATGAGTTTTTTGTTTTGATCAGAAGTTTCCACCAGTTGTCTGATTTGACTGACAACTTCGTTGGTGATTTTTTGACGCTCAGTATTGTTGGCTTCCAATTCAAGCGCAAAATCTCGCGCTCTGAGAATATCTTTTTCGATAATCAAATTGTAGGCCAAATTTGCATGATTGATGCGTCCAGCCGCATTAATTCTGGGCGCAACATAAAAAGAAACTTTTTTGGTGTCAGGAATGGCAGCTTCATCAATCACAATTCGGCCGACAGTGAACATTTCCGAAAGGCCAATGCGCCTGGTTTTGGAAAGCACAATCAAGCCATATTTCACAAACAAACGATTCTCACCAATCAATGGCACACAATCAGCAATTGTGCCAATGGACACCAAATCCAACATCCATTTTGTTTGTCCAATTTTTTCCGGCATCAATTTCTGAAAAATTGCTTGCACGACTTTGAAAGCCACGCCCACCCCAGCCAAGTCTTCGAAGGGATAGCCACAATTTTTCTGATGAGGATTGATGATGGCCAAGGCGCTGGGAACCTGCTCCGGAACATGATGGTGATCGGTGATGATCACATCGATTCCACACTCTCTGGCTTTTTCGGTTTCCGCAATGCTAGTGATGCCGCAATCCACGGTGATGATCAATTTGACCCCGGAAAGCTTGAAAAGCTCAATAGCCAACGAATTGAGACCATAGCCCTCTGTCCGCTTGTCTGGAATATAAACCTCGGCTTCAACTCCAAGTTCAGTCAAAGTTTCTTTCAAAATTGCCGAGGAGGTGATGCCATCGGCGTCATAGTCACCAAAAATAATCACCTTTTCTTGTTGGTCACGCGCCTGTCTGATTCGCTCGACGGCTTTTTCCATTTGCACAAAAAGAAACGGATCAAGGCAGTCCGTTTGATAGTCGGGGGTGATGAACTCCCGCAATTGCTTTTCACTCGCCAAACCCTTGGCAAACAAAATTTTTGTCACCAAAGGATGCAAATTTGAAGAAAAATCAGTGGGCACCTCAACGGGTTCCTTGTTCAGCCATTTTGCCATAAAAGTCTTTGGAACATAACATGGAACATAGAACATGGAGCAAAATGCTAGTATCTTTGTTGGGTGTTACGTATTGTATATTGTTATATGTTGTATGCCGTGTGTTCTATCTTTAAAAGATAATCTTAATGTCAACTGCACATGCTCTTTGCTTATCATTATAGATAAAAAGCGGATTAATGTCGAACTCAGCTACTTGAGGATTTTCCTGGGCAAAATTCATCAAGGCCAATAAAATTTTGGCAAATTCTTTTGCGTCGCAAGCCTTTTGTCCGCGAGCTCCCTTGAAAAGAAAACCAATTTTGCTTTTCAAAACTTGCGTTTCAATTTCTTTCAAACTCATTGGCGCCAACAGAAAATTCACCAATTTGAAAATTTCCGTGTAAATTCCACCCAAACCATAGACAATTACTGGTCCAAAAATTGGATCTTTTTTGATGCCCAAAATAATTTCGGCAAATTTGTCCACCTGAGCTTGCGCAATAATTTTCTCGCCTGGAAAAGCTGTTTGCATTTCGCTAAAAGATTTTTTTAGCTCTTCTTCGTTTTTAATTCCTAAGCGCAGACCGCCTTGATCAGTTTTGTGCAAAATCGTGTCCGAATCAACTTTCAAAGCCAACGGAAAACCAATGGTCAAACTCTGAATATTTTCGGCCGTCACGTCACTGTGCGCAATGGCCGCAATGCCATAAAGCTCCATCACACTGGCGCCGTCAGCGAAAGAAAGCGCTTTGCGTTTTTCAGTAATGGCTTTTTTGATGATTTCTTGCGAGAGACTTTTTCTTTGGCTATCAATTTTTAACACAGAAACTTTTGAGTTATTTTCCCTAAACTGCTGCCAGATGCGATATTTTTCCAATGCTCCTATGGCCGCTTCCGGCGTGGCAAAATTAACCAACTTATTTTTGATAAAAATATCCAGCGCCCCAACAATTTTCTCGCCCCCAATAAAAACAGGAACTATATCCAAACCTCTTTTTTGGGCTTGCGCAACAATAGTCGTAGCAATTTTGGCAACTCTGGTTTGGCCCTGTGGAGTCAGCAAGCAAAAAACATTTTCAATTTTTTCTTGGTGCAAAAGTTCCAAGGCTGCTTGATAGCGATCCTCTTGCGCGTCGCCCAAAAGATCAATAGGATTTTCAACTGAAGATTCGGACGGCAAAATTTTTCTAAGTTTCTTTTTTGCAATTGCAGAAATTTCAGCCAAGGTTATTTGTTTATCTTTAAAAGCGTCAGTGGCCAAAACTCCCGCGCCTCCCGCATTGGTGATGACCGCGCAGGTTGAACTTTTTGGGGCAGCATAATTGCTCAGCAATTTCAATAAATTCAAAAATTCATCCAAATCATTGGCTCTGATGACGCCAGCTTTTTCAAAAGCCACGTCCATGATTTCATCACTGCCGGCCAAAGCGCCAGTATGCGAAGCAATCGCAACTTGAGTCTTGGCAGTTTTGCCAGCCTTCAAAATCACAATCGGCTTTTTCAGAGAAACTTGACTGGCCACTTTGAGAAATTTTTGGCCATCTTTAATGCCTTCCAAATAAAGTCCGATCACTTTCGTTTGTTCGTCATTGCCCAAATATTCAATCAGCTCTGATTCGGAAATTTGCATTTTGTTGCCAACGGAAATGATTTTCGAAAAAGCCAAATGTTCTTTTTTAGCTTTGTCCATCAAAGCCACCGCCAAGGCGCCAGACTGCGAAACAAAAGCAATGTTGCCAGCGCTTGGCAGGCCAGTGGCGAAAGAAGCGTTAAGCTTGACAGGCGGCGCAATGAAGCCCAAACAATTCGGTCCCAAAATATGCAGACCTTTTTCGCGGGCCAACTTTTCAATTTTTTCTTCCATTTTTTTCCCAGCCGTTCCAGTTTCTGAAAAGCCCGCAGAGATGATGATGAAATTCTTGACTTTTCCTGAAGCTTGCTCGATGGTTTCACAAACAAACTTAGCTGGAATGGCCAAAATTGCCAACTCAACTTCTTTCGGAATTTCCGTCAAAGCTTGATAGCATTTTTTCAAGCCTATCATCTTATACGATGGATTTACAAAATACACCTTGCCTTGATAACCCAACTTAGTTATGTTGTTTACCAAGACGGTGCCAATCTTGCCTTTTTTGTTGGAAGCTCCTACAATCGCAATCGACTGCGGCGCAAACAAATTTTCCATTTTTTTGTTGTTCATGTTTGTTTGTTTTTATATTTTTACCATTGATATCATTTAAACTTGTAATTAAAATTCTAAATAGGGCCATCCCTTCTTGCCTTCCTTCGCATATCCATATTTAGCAAAACTCTCTCTTACTCCATCTGCCATTTTAAATGATTCATATTCCAGATCACTATTGATTCTGAAGTGTTCCCCACTCTTAATAACAAGTCCACCAAAGATTTTTTCTTTTTTATTTTTTTCATTTTCTTCTTTGATGTATTTTTGCAAAGCTTCAGATTTTACTTTATTGTCGCCTTCATTATATCCGCTAGCCTTAGTATCGAAAATTCCAATTTTTCCATTTTTAAGCGACACTAAAAAATCTGGCTGAAAAGTTGAACCCAAACCGTATTTGATTCCAAAATTAAGCGCCATATGCTCATTGCCATTTTGCCACCACCAAGAAATTTTATCTTTATTTTCTTCCAAAAATTCCACAAATTCTCTTTCAATTTCGCTGTCAAAATTGAGATAAGCTTTTTTTTCAGTTGGTCTTTGATATAGCGAGAGACTAAAATCAAAAGGTTTATAATTGTCTGGATTATAATTTCTGCTCTGGGCAATCTCCCACTGCTCATTCCATTGTTCAACTTCCTTTATTTTTCTTTTTATTTCTTCATTTTTTACAGGTCTATATTGAAGCACCGCTTCATCAAAAAGCTGATCAAACACTTCGATATTATTCAAAATAATATTCTGAATAAAAATTGTTCCATTATCAAAACGAGTGATACCTAGATATTTCTTGAACCAACTAAAAATTGCTCCCATAAAAATTGACATCGATCTTTTTGGAGCAAAACCATTGAGATTCATTTTTATCAAATTTTCAAAAAGTGCATCCTTATCGTCTTCCGATAAATAAACTTGAAAATTTTCACTCTGAATAATTTTTTCTTTGTCCAATCCATCAAATAATTTTGCATCTATCTTGTTGTTTAAAATTATTTCAGATTTATTTTCCAAGCCACTAAGATTTATTTTTTTGCTAAGTTGTTGTTTATTTTTTTCAGCAAAATTAAAATCAAATTTATTTTTTTCAATTTCAAATTTTGCACAAAGAACATTCTCCAACACTTCATGAAAACCGAGCGTTAAGTCACCAAAATCAACTCTGTTTCGATAATATGATCTCAATTTCAAGGTCTGATAAGCCTCAGAGCGTTTTACGAGAATTGATTTGATTGCATTTTTAATCGTCAAATCCTTCCCCTTGAATTCCAAATTTTCAGGATTTATATTGGTATAAATAAAGGCTTTGTTTAAATTGTCATCTTGATAATGTTTTGCCTCCGGCATTCTCAAAATCCTACCCACTGTTTGCAGCTCAAAAGTTTCACTGTGCGATTCTCGAAATTTCACCAAAATTTGGGCTCTTGGGCAATCCCAACCAGTATCAATGGCTTGCTTGAAAATAAGAAATTCCACTCCACTGACATTATTTTCGAGGATTTCTAAATTCACTTTTTCCTCACTCAGCCAGACCGCTAATTTTCCATTATCTAGTGCAATGTCTTTTTCTGCCAAAAACTTTTCAATACGTTTTCTTTTTTCATTACCTTGTTCTCCTGTTGGAATTTGAATCAAGACCAAGGGATTAACATTGGCTTTTTCTTTTTCATACATTTTCACAAGTTCTAATCTCTTGCGATAACTAGCCTCCAAAACCAAGTCTTGCGAAGTTATTTCATCCTCAGCGATTTCATCAATGTTTTCATTAACGATGATTTCTTTTTTAATCATGCCTTCATCAATCACTTCATTTGCAGATACCTCAACCAGACGGCTATCGTGTTTTCCGTCTAGCAAAATGGGCGTGGCGCTCATTTCCACAATCACGTCACTATCAATAATCTCACGAAGTTCATTCGCTCGTTCGCTAGTTGCGCCACTATGGCTTTCGTCAATAATCATTACTATTTTCGTGCCATTCTTTTTTGTGTTTTCCACAAGTTCACGAAAATTAACTGTCTCTTTGTCTTTCATTAAAACATTTTTCCACTCTCCTGTTTGATTGTTTTTGGCTCTTAATTTTTCCCAATTAACCACCACTACATCATTATTTTCAATTGTTCGCAGTGAGCCAAAATATTTTTCTTCCAGCAAAGAAACATTTGGAAAAGGACCGAAGTTTTTTTTCAGTGCACGATAACTTTGCTTGTGCAATTCCCCCTTGCCAATACTAACCCAAAGAAAACACATACTGAATTCTCTTTTATTTTCCATCTCCTTGATGAGCTGAAAAATATACTCAGCCATCATGAAAGTCTTGCCACTTCCCGTCGGGGCTTTGAAAATAATAATTTTGTCATCTGAAGTTGAGACCTCTTTGCGCTCAAAGACCTCTTTGGTTTTGACAATGATTTTTTCAACAGCAGTTTCTTGATATTTTTTTAATTGAATAGATGACATATTATTCTAGGTTAAATTTGCTTAACAAAGCTTGGACGTGCTTATAGAAATTTTTCACCTGCTCAAGCTCGTATTGATCATATTCCCCATGAGCTGCATAATTTCCAATCGCCAAAAAGGTTTTGTTTTCCTCCCACTGCACTTTGGAAAAAATGTTTTTACCTTTCAGTTTGTCATTCAAAATTGAAGTCTTTTCACCTTTAGCATTTTCTTTCAGAAATTCAACCCCATTTTGCTGAGAAATTTTGACAATTGTTTTTTCCAAAACAATCCTGAGCAACCGTGCGCCTTCCTCCTTGTCTTTTTGATCAAAAATTCTCTCCTTTGCCCTTTGGAATTCCAACAAAATCAAGTCACTCCGCATTGGCACATTTTTTTTGACCCATTCTTCATAAACTTTCAAAATCTTTTGCGGGATAGCCTCAAGGCTAGCATTTTCAACCACAGCAATGATTTCTTCATCAAGCTCATCCGACAAAGAAAAAATATAGACAGCCTTTTCTGCCTTTATTTTTTTAAGCTCGGTCAAAAAATCATCAAAACTTTTTTCAATGAAATTATAATAAACGCACAAAAATTTCTCTTTTTTATTGGACGAAAAAATCTTCCAGTCTTCAACTTCCTTTTCTAAATTGAAAATATTTTCTTTAACGCAGAGCATCTCAGTGCACTTGGAGGTTATGTCAAGTTTTGTCTGCACTGCCGTGGTTTTTTTGACCAAATCAGTTTTGAAATATTGCAAGTTTCCACCCAAACCAATCACTCTTTCACTTTTTTGCGGTGAATATCCACCAATAACTTTTAAAATTCTTGGCTGACAAATATCTTCGGCTATCTTATTTTCATTATTTGTACAAAGAATGAATTTTCTAGATCCCTTGTCGCTACTATTTAATTCCAATACTGCTTGTCCAGTTGTTCCAGAACCCGCCATAAAATCAAGAACTATCGAATTTTTCTTGGTTGAAATTTCTAAAATCCGTTTTATTAATCTAACTGGTTTAGGCGTATCGAAAAGATTATTCAAATCTCCAAACATTGACCTTAGTAAACTCTTTGCTTCTATGTTATGCCCAGCGTCTTTGTGTAACCATAATGTATCAGGAACAACACCTTGCTGTACTTCTGATAAAAAAGTTTTTAAATATGGTCTTGTATTTCCATTTTTCCCAAAAGTAATTCTATTATCTTCCAATAATTCTTTATATTTTTCTTTAGAAAATACCCAGCACCTAGTAGGTGGTGGTAAAAATTTGTTTCCGTTAGGAGAAATTATTTCGTAATAATTTTTTACTGAAAAAGTTTTTACAGATAAATTTGTAGCATACCAATCACCTCGGATATCATTGTCTGGATTTTTATACTTCGCGTTTAAGTCATCAGATCGTTTAAATAGTTTTGGTTTCCACCCGTTAATACTTACTGTGTAACATAATATATATTCATGAACACTTGCAATTGTTTTGCTATCATTACTTGCAGCATATTTTTTCTGCCAGACTATTTGAGCAATGAAATTATCCTCCCCAAAAATTTTATCACAAAGCATTTTAAGTTGGGCGACTTCATTATCATCAATGGAAATAAAAATCACGCCTGTTTCTTTGAGCAGATTTTTTGCAAGGTTAAGTCGCTTCTCCATAAAATTCAGCCACTTGCTATGCCGGTATCCGTCTTCCTTGTCCACGTAACGATCATTATATACAAAATCTTTATTTCCTGTGTTATAAGGCGGATCAATATAAATCACATCAATTTTTTCCTTGTGCGTATAATTCAAAACTGTCAGCGCGTGATAATTATCACCTTCAATCAAGATATTATCCTGCTCATCATTGGTTTTAATTTCTTTGCCCTTAACTCTTTTCAAAACCGGCAAATTGCTTTCGCAATCCAAAACAACTTGCTCAGGTTCCCTTTCGGCATCCCAAACTAAGCCATATTTCTTTGACTTCAATTCCGCCTCCTGCTTTTCAATCAGCTTTAGGAGTTCTTCTTTAGATAAATCCTTGTATTTACTCATGTTTTAGATATAGACTATTTTTTATAACAACAGCTTGCTAAGCAGTAAAGCTTACTAAATAACATCTTTATTTTACTCCAATTTCCCTTCTTTGAAAAGCCTATTGATACAACCAATTGATATCATTCTAACCAACCAAAAAACGAGCAAAATTGCCCGTTTCTTTTTTTGCATTTTTATTTGTAGATTTGCCTGCCTCGACGGTAGGCGGGTAGCAAATTTGTAGACTTGTGGGTTCTTAGCAATATAACAATCTAACAATTTCAGAGCCCAGTATTTTTTAGCTCTTCCAAAAGTTTCTTCTGCTCACGACTTAAATTCTTGGGCACGTCAACGACAATTTTCACCAGTTGATGACCGCGCACGCTTGAGCGACCAAGTTGCGGGATGCCTTTGTCTTTGATGCGAAAAGTTTCGCCTGATTGAGTGCCGGCTGGAATTTTGATGCTGAGTTTTTCATCAATCGTGCGCACGCTCACTTTGTCACCCAACACGGCTTGCGAAAAAGAAATGTGCTCAGTCGACAAGATGTCGTTGCCTTTTCTTTCAAAAAGATTATGCTGCTTGACGTGAACGTTGACAAAAAGATCGCCATTTTGCGAACCTCGCTCGCCTGCTTCACCTTGACCTTGCAGGGAAATTGTTTGACCATTGGAAATTCCTGCTGGAATGTCGAAAGCAATGGATTGTTGCTCGCGCACACGGCCATCGCCGCCGCATTTGTGACATTTTTTGGCATAGGTTTTGCCAGCTCCCAAACAAGTTGGACAAGTCGAGGCTTGCACAAAACTGCCAAAAAAACTTTGCACCGTTTGTCTGATTTGACCCGAACCTTTACACGTGTGGCAAGTCTCCTCTTTGGCGCCAGGTTCTCCCCCAGTGCCACGGCACAGATCACAAACCATTCTTCGCAAAAGGGAAACTTCTCGATGAGCGCCATGAACCATTTCTTCAAAACTTATTTCAGCGTCAATTTGAATATCACGACCAGCCCTCTGAGAACTTCTTCCGCGACCGCCGCCACCGCCAAAAATATCCGAAAAAATATCTTCAAAACCGCCAGAAAATTCTCCACCTTGCTGAAAACCAGAGAAATCGAAACCTTGCGAAGAAAATCCCCCAAAGCCTTGGCCACCGCCACCGCCTCTTTGCGCTTGTTCAAAAGTTTGACCATATTGATCATATTGACTGCGCTTTTCTTTGTCGGAAAGCACCTGATAGGCAGCGTTGATTTCTTTGAATTTTTCAGTGTTGCCACCAGCTTTGTCGGGATGATGTTTGTGCGCCAGCTTGCGATAAGCCTTTTTGATTTCATCATCCGAGGCGCCCTTGCTAACGCCTAGGGTTTCGTATAAATCCTTTGCCATATGTTTAGTTACATTTAATATTTTTAATCTGAGCGAGCAAACTTTTTCTTTTTCACTTAAAAGTGACTTGCCTTGTCACCATACGTCAACTAAAGCAAGAGATACTTGAAGTAGACCAGGAGCAGCTTGCTTAGCAAAGAGCATACGCTCTAGGAATTTGAAAGCAGGCACATAAGTCCTAAAATCTTAAACAGCCCCGTAAGGATAAAGAACATTTACGAGCAATACTTCAGCTTAATCATTATAATTTAAAAACAAAAAATTAGCAATCCCTGGAGATGAGTGCTAATTTATATTTTTGCCACCCTACTAAAACATTGGAAATTTAGGAAACTCGAGTAGTTCTCGTGGCTTTCACTGGAACTGCTTGAGTCGTGGCAGCATATTTCGGAGTTGCTGAATTGGTGCTTGTGGCGGTCGCAGCAGTTGACGGTGCGACTGTCTGGGTGGAGTTTTGATTAGAATTTTTGAAAATGCTGACATAAATAAAAACAGCCACCGCAATTGGCAAGCCCACAATCATCAAAAAGGTTAGGAAAATATTTTTCATTTCTTCTTTTAAATAAGCCCTGAAAATGCAAATTAATCCGGCTGACTTATTTCAAATAATTATTATAATACCTATAACATCCTACGCCTCGGCTGTTTTTTTCTTTCAAGATTTGACTTACTCGACTGAATTCTTTTGCTTGGAAGCATCAATCAAATTGCGAACTTCGTCCAAATTCACAACTGGGCGTTGGCGATTGGAACTGAATTTTTTGGGAGCGATATATTGCATTTGCGAAAGACTCATGGGGTGTTCCTGGGGTGCGTAGGCTTTTTGTTGAATATTCTTGACTGGAGGCTGCCGAAGTGGCTCCGAGAAGGCAGGTTTTGAATTTTCAACTTTTTTGGTTTGAAATTGAATGGCCCTGCTTGGCTGAACTACCTGAGCTTGAATTTGTTGCCCTTGTTGTTGGTCTTCATTTTGGAGCGCAATTCTTTTTTCTTGGGCCAGTTTTTCCTTGGCCGTCATGCGCTGATATTCTTTCAAACAATCTTTGCAAAAAGTTGGACGCGATCCATCTGGTTGAAATGGGACTTGAATTTTTTCAGCGCACATGTCGCAAATTGCTTCAAATTTCGGTCGGGTGTCAGCTGGTTTAACATAATAATCCTGATCATCTTGGGCCTGAACTGAAGCTGGGGCTTGATTTTGAAATTGCTGAGTTGACATTTTGAAGTTGGTTTCCTTGACTGTGACTTGAGCCTGGGTAGCTGAAGAAACCGTAGCGGATGGCGATTGAACCTGCACCTTTGGAAGTGGCTTTGGGCTGACAAGAGTTGGATTTTGAGGTGCTCTTGGCGTTGTGGGGCCAGAATTTGACCCAGGTTGCGCCGCAGGGGCAAAAGCTGGTTGAGGGCGGGTTGGAGCTTGAACAATGACTGGATTAGGCCCAGCTGAAGCCATTGGAGGTTTGTTGACAGTCTGGAAACCAGCGGCTGGCATAATCCCTGCCCATCTGGAAATTTTGTCCTCAACCTCATCCTTGCTGGAAGCATATTTTTCTCTGGAAGCGGCCACTATTTTCTCTTCATTTTCAGCTGTGTCTTCGATGAAAACTGGCGGCAAGACTTTGGCCGAAAAAGCATCTCCCGCGATACCATCGATCATCAATTTCAAATAGACATTATATTTCGGTAAATTAACAATGTCGTTTTGCATGAAGACTGGTTCAAATTCTTTTTCCAAAAATTCCGCATCCATGGCGCCAACCCGAAAAGAAACAATTGTGCCAGCATTTCCAAAAATTGCATCGCGAACCTTTTCGTCAATTTGAGTGATGTATTGATTGGCCAAAATTAAATTGAGATGATATTTGCGAGCTTCCGACAAGATGTTGGCAAAGGATTCAGTGGCAAAATTTTGAAACTCATCCACGTAAAGATAAAAGTCATTGCGAGTTTCTTCGGCAATGTCAACCCGACCCATGGCCGCCAACTGAATTTTGGTGATCATCATGGCCCCAAGCAAGGCGCTATTGTCTTCGCCAATGCGGCCTTTGGACAAATTCAAAATCAAAATCTTGCGACTGTCCATAATGTCCCTGATGTCAAAAGATGATTGAGTTTGACCGACAATGTTTCTGATCAGCGAGCTGGACAAAAATTGTCCAACTTTGTTTTGAATCGGCGAAACAACTTCTTGCAAAACTTTGTCGCTCCATTTGGGAAATTCATCCACCCAAAATTGCCTAATCACTGGATCAGTAACTTTGTCCACCACCCGTTCGCGATATTTTTTGTCCACCAAGATTCGAGTCACGCCCAAAAGCGTGCTGCCGGGATATTCTAAGAGCGCCAAGATAGCGTTGCGCAAGATATATTCCAAACGAGGTCCCCAGGAATCAGCCCAGATTTTTTTGAAAACTCCAATGAGCCCCGAAGAGACGAGATGACGATAGTCAGGATCGACTGACTCCATCACGTTGAAAGCCAAAGGAAAATTTTGATCAGCGGGATTGAGATATATCACGTCATTGATGCGGTTGGAAGGAATCGCTTTGAGCAATTTTTCAGCGGTGTCACCATGCGGATCAATATAGCAAACGCCATGGCCATTGCGAATATCTTGCACCACCAAATTTTCCAACAAGTTGGTTTTGCCCATACCGGTTTTGCCAATGATATACATGTGCCGTCTGCGGTCGTCAGTTTTGATGCCAAAAACTCGTTCTTGATTTCTGAAATTGGTTTTGGCAAAAAAAGCTATTTCACTATTATTCATACGAGCGTTGTCGTTTAGAATTAATTAAAAACATTTTATTTGTAGATTTGTGGGATTTTCAACCATGTAACAATTTTTTCATTCGTAAATTCGTAGATTCGTATTTCATTCGCCCGCCTGCCGTCGAGGCAGGTAGTTTCGCATCGGCTTATTCGATTGGCAAATTTGAAGGTGCCCCACCCCGCTTGGCTTCAACTCTGCTCATGGCTGGGGCCAACACATTCATGTCTGGCAAATGAAAAATAGTGGCCAGTTCCTCACTGCTCAAAACAGTTTTGACGCCGTCTCTGTTTCTGACTTTATAACGACGAAAAACCTTGCGCTGTCGATAGCGCAAACGTGATTCCTTGAAAATATAATTGGCAAAAGTTTTTGTGTCACCATCTGGCTTGAAGCCATTGAGGTTATCGTCGCCAAATTGCTTGAGTGCACCCCAAAAAGCTGAGACTCCTAGTGGCTTGTCATAATTTTCACGTCGACCGAGATACAAAAAACGACCTTTGGTGGTGAACTGAACTTTGCCCAAATTTGCTTCCACCGCTTTGAGCACATCGCGTTCCATCGGCGAAAGCCTTGTGTCCAAGGGTTGTTCATCTTTTTTCTTTTCAGCTTCAAATTCAACTGGAGCGCTGAGATATTTGAAAATGCCTCCAAAAACATCGGTCAAATCTTTCCAAATGATGCTTGCAAGATCTTCTTTTTTCTTTTCTTTGCCTTTGAGTTTTTCACTAAGCTCCTTGCCCTTGGTGCTGTTCCACTTGGGCGAAGTTGGGGCTATGATCCATTGCAACCAAATATGTTGCCCTGGTCCAAGCTTGCCCATCACTTCAATCAGACCTGCCAGTGGATCAATCATAGTTCCACTCACAGTTTCTTCATAGGTTGGATAAGTCCGAATCGGATAGGCATCATGGTCTTTGGTCATGGCTACATCGGCTCCCCAAAGATCCCACTGCGCATTCGGAACGAACTTGGGCACATTATCGACATAGTCAGGCACTTCCATAATTTCCACGTCAGGATATTGAGCATAAAGATGCGCTTCAATCAAATGACGATATTTTTTCATCGTGCGAATGTAGAAATGCACCGTGCCCTGGTCGCTGACTAATTCCAAACTCATGTAATCCGGAAAGCCGCCTTCGACATATTCTTCCAAGGTGCTGAAACTTTTTTCCACCCCAGCAAAACCCACAAAGAGTGACTCCATGGGCTTGGGACTTTTTTCAATATTTTTCGGTGGAATTATTTCCAGCACCAGCCAACTAGCCGAAGCCCAAAAAGCTTCTTGGACATGATACATCCAAAGCACTTTAAACAAAAAATACAAAAATGGTGGCAAGATAAAAAACCACGTATAACCAAAAATTTGCCCTGCCATTTTCGTGGATGAAACAATTTCGCTTAGTGAGTTTGAAATAAGATCCATGAATTTTTATGTTTGCTTTTTGCTTATTATTCGTTGAGCTGAAATATTGGCAGCTTTTATTCTTCTTATTTCTTGATTGAATACAAGCCTTCTTTTGATTTAGCAAAGAAATTGTTGAGATTGATCACAATGGTGGATTTTTTCACCTGTCTGACTTCCAGCACTTTCTTCAAGATTTCTTCTCGGCTCAGTGATTTTGAATTCTTTGAAATGATTTCTTTGATCACATCTTTGACAGTCCCCTTTTGATAACCCCATTCTGCCAGCGCATAAATTCCACGTCCAACCAAAACAAAATTACTGTCTTTAATGAGCTCGTTGTGCACTGTTTGCGGATGAGTCTTTTTCTTGTTGAGTTGATGTTTGTCAATTCTTTGCGCAATTTCCTTGAAATGCAGTGGCTTGCCAGCTTCTTTGAGAATCAAATAGGCCTTTTCGCGCGTGCCCTTGGGTGAAATTTCTTTCCATTTGATAGCGCCCCATTTGCCAAAATTATTTTGTTTGATTTCTTGAGAAATTTCCAGATGATAAACAAAATGATCCTTGCTCAAATTGCTCTCCAATTCGCCAACTGCAAATTTGAAAAGTTCGTCACCGGTCAAAGGTTTCTTTTCTCGCTTAAGAACTGCTAGGGTTGCATTTTTTGTTTTTCGCCAATGCTCAAGATTAAAATCCGAAAGTGAATAGGAGAAAGCCAGTTCGCCTTTCACTTCATGACTCTTGATTTGACTGATGCATTCCAGAAAAAAATGCACAGCAGCTTGTTCAGCCAAATTCTCCTCACCAAGAACTTTCAGCAATTTCTTCTTACTAATTATACCACTATTTTTCGTGATTGCCAAAATAACCGTGTCCTTAATTTTGATAAATTGCGGATGGTTGTTTTTTTCTCTGACTTTTTTGAGAGCTTCGCGAATCACTTGGCGAACTCTTTCTCTGGTGATGGTGTATTTGCCACCAATTTCCTCCAAGGTCAAGGCTCCATCGCCACCCAGGCCATAGCGACTGAAAATAATTTCCTGTGATCTGACTGACAAATCGCCAATAATTTCATCCAAAGCACTGGAAAAAAAGCCTTTTTCTGCTTGGGTCTTTTTTGCCTCAACAATCGAGTTTTTCATATTATTTATTGTCTAATAGCTTAATTTATTAGGTTTCACATTATATTAACACATTCTCAATTTTTGTCAACACCCAACAAGAAATCAACCTCACTGAGGCTGAATTTGGATTTTAGATGTTTGATTTTTGAAAATTAAAAAAGACTAAGCCCGCAAAGACAAAGTCTATTTTTAAAAATGCACGACCTATGCGTTTAACAAATCAATAAACTCAAATGCATAACTTCTAAGATGATTTTAATTTCAGAAGATTCCGAAATCTATAATCTAAAATCTTTTAATCTGTTCACAGTGGTACTATTTCCTAATCTGAACTTTAAGCTCCGATTCAAGTTTGGAAATGATTTTTTCCATCACGCTGTCTGCTTCTTGAGTCGTGAGTGTTCGATCTTCAGCATTGAATATCACATGAAAAGCATAACTGGAAGTGCCATCAGCAAAATCAAAGATGTCAAACAAATCAACGTCGACAATTAAATCCCCTCCTTCAGTTTGAATAAGACTTAAAATTTCATCAATCCTCCTGCCATCAGAAACCACCATTGAAACATCTCGCAACACGTTGGGAAATTTCGCAATGGCCTTGAACTCTCGCTCAGCCGTGGAAACCGCTTGCAGGCCTTTCATTTCAAATTCAAAAAAGACCACGCGACTATTGATGTCAAAATCAGCCAGCACAGTTGGATTTATTTCCGCCAAGCAACCGACGGCGTCGTTGCTCCCAGTGATTCTGATTTCACTGGCGCGACCCTCATGGCAAAATGATTTTGAGATTTGTTCAAAGCCTTCTTCGAAAGTTGCAAAATAGTGATCAGTGATGCCCAATTGTAGCAGCAAGTCGGCCGCAAATGCTTTCGCTTGAAAAAAAGCAGTTTGCTGCAGAGTGCTTTGGCCATTTTTTTTGCTTGCCTTATTTTCCAACACCACCACTCCGCAAAGCATATTTTTTTCAGTTGGCAAAACATTTTCGCCCGGCAAAAAAACTTTGCCAGTTTCAAAAAGGTGCAGTTCCTTGTTGAATTTCAAATTTTCGCTGACATTTTTGAGCAAGTTTGGAATCAAGCTCACGCGCAAAATTGTTTGCTCAAGATTGCCTGGCGCTTCAAGTTCAAGATGTTTAAAATTTTGCAATCTAGCATTTTCACTATCTTTTTGACTATAAAAAGCATAATTGTAGACTTCGGAAAATCCTTGCCCAACCAAGACATCTTTCACTTTTCTGACAAAAGTTCTTTGCTCATTGATGACTGGCGGTTTGATGGAAACAAGTTGCGCGGTTGGCGCAATTTTGTCATAGCCATAAACTCGACCAATTTCTTCAATCAAATCTTCTTGCGTGAGCACATCCAATCTGAAAGTTGGCACCGTCACTGTCAAATCCTTGCCGACTTTTTTCCCTTCAAAGCCAAGTGAGCTGAGAATTTCCTGGCTAACCTTGGCTGGCACATTTTCACCTAGCAAGGAATTCACATAAGCCAACTCGAGTTTGATGGTCCAGGGCTTCACTGGATTCGGATATTTGTCCACAAGGCCATCAAGTTTAGCGTCCGTGATGTGCGTCAGAATTTCAATGGCCCGCACCATGGCTTTTTCCGCGAGGTTTGGATCAAGTCCTTTTTCAAAACGCATCGCTGCATCAGTTTGCAAGGCGAATTTATTTTTGGTTTTGCGAATGGCTGTTGAATTGAAGGCTGCTGCTTCAAGCACGATGCTAGTCGTATCATTATTTACTCCAGAATTTTTGCCGCCCATCACCCCAGCTATGGCTAGTACGCCTTGTTTGTTGGCAATCACGATGTCATCCGCTGACATTTTTTTCACACTGCCATCAAGAACTGTGATTTCCTCATTTTCTTTGGCGCTTCTGACAATTATTTCCGCCGTCCCATCTTTGGAAATTTGCGCAAAATCAAAAGCATGCATCGGTTGACCCAGTTCCAGCATCACATAATTCGTCACATCCACCACGTTGTTGATTGACCTGATCCCACATTTTTCCAATCTTTGCGCAATCCACTGTGGAGATTTTTCAATTTTAACGTTATCTAATTTAGCTGCAATGTAGCGACTACTCAAATTCTGATTTTCGATTGAAACTTTCAAACTGACAGTCTTTTTCTTGCCAAGTTTTAAACTATCATAATCATATTCGATTTTGTCTCCCGTAAGCGCTGCCACTTCCCGAGCCAGGCCAACATGACTGACTGCATCGTGCGCTCGATCTGGCAAAACCTTAATTTCCAAAATTTGATCATTTTCACCCAAAACTTTTTTGAGCGGCGTGCCAACTTTCAAATTTTTATCCAATAGTAAAATGCCCGCGTGATCGCTACCCAGGCCAAGTTCATCTTGGGCGCAAAGCATGCCAAAAGATTTTTCGCCGCGAATTTCTGCCGCCTTGATTTCCATTCCATTGGCTGGCAATTTTGCTCCTACTAAAGCAACAGGCACTTTATCGCCAACGGAGATGTTTTTCGCGCCACAAACAATGTCCAAAATAATATCCTTACCATCTCCCCTCTCGCCCTCAGGGAGAGAGGTTGGGAGTGAGGGTCCGACATTGACTTTAGTCAGTTGCAGCTTGTCTGCGTTGGGATGTTTGGAAATTTCCAAAATCTCGCCCACCACAAAATTTTCAAAATCACTGCCGACTTTTTCCACGCCTTCAATTTCCAAAGCATGCATCGTGATGCCTTGGATCAAATCTTCTGGTGATAGTTTCGTGCCCGAAATTTCCCTGAGCCAGTTGTAAGAATATTTCATAAATAGTTCCCACAAATTTACAAATTTGCTACAAATCTACAAATGTATTCTCTTTCCCCTTTAGAAAAGGGGGATTAAGGGGGATTTGAAAGACCTACCCAGAAAAGAAAGTTTTCGAATCCCTCCCGCGAATGCTACACTCGCTCGCATTCGCCACTTTTCCAAAGGGAGGAACAATGCGAATTTGTAGATTTGTATTCTATTTGTAGATTTGTAGGGTTTTAGAATTGTTTAATAAACCTCAAATCTCCGCTGTGGAAAAGGCGGATATCGCTGATTTTGTATTTCATCATGGCTAGGCGCTCAACCCCAAATCCCCAGGCAAAACCTTGATATTTGTTTCTTGGATAGCCAGCCGCCACAAAAACATTTTGATTGACCATGCCAGCGCCACCAATTTCCAACCAGCCCGCATTTTTGCAAGCACTGCAACCTTTGCCACCGCAAACTGTGCAACTGATGTCAAATTCAAAACTTGGTTCCGTGAAAGGAAAGAAGCTCGGTCGAATGCGAATTTGAATATCTTTTTTGAAAAATTTGGAAAAAAATTGTTGTGCCACAAATTTGAAATTTCCCACGTTGATATCATCGCCAACCACCAAGGCTTCGAATTGATGAAAGGTGTGCTCATGAGTTGAATCGCCTGCTTCATTACGATAGATTCTGCCTGGGGCGATGATGCGAAAAGGCGGCTCATGTGTTTCCATATATCTAATTTGCACATTTGAAGTATGTGTTCGCAGCAAAATCCGTTCGCCTTTCTTTTCCTCTGTGTCGTTCTGTCTATTGTCAGCCTTAGTCTGCGTCTTATCTGCACTAGTCTGCGATCTGAGCCAGAAAGTGTCTTGCATATCTCGAGCTGGGTGATCCTTGGGCATGTTAAGAGCGTCAAAATTGTGGAATTCATCTTCCACTTCCGGGCCATCGGCAATTTCAAAACCCATCGAAGTGAAAATGTCTTCAATTTCATTTTGAATTTGGGTCAAGGGGTGGAGATGACCGCGTCGCAATTTGACAGCTGGAACAGTGACGTCAATTTTTTCCGCCGCAGCATCAAAAGTTGAAGCGAGATTTTTTTTCTTTTGATCTAGCAGCGTTTGAATTTCAACTTTAACAGCATTGGCCAATTGCCCAACTTCTTTTTTTTCTTCAGGCGAAACGTCTTTAAGTTGCCTCAAGATTCCCACGAACTCACTTTTGCGTCCCAAGAATTGAATTTCCAATTGCAAAACCTCTTCCACGGTTTTGGCGTTTTCAACTGCCACCAGGGCCGCTTCTTTAATTTTCTCAATTTTTTCTTTTAACATATGAATTTCCTTGTCATGATGACATTCATTAATGCTGACTTTTCTTATAATCCAATCTTACCAAGTTAAGGCCATTATGGCAATATAGAGACCGATGCTATTTAATTACCCTATAATGCAGTTGAAGCACATTCTTTGAAAGATTTTTTATTGATAATAATTCTAAATTTGCTTCGAAATCATTTTCTGAAAAAAGTTTCACGCCATCGCCAAAAACAAACGGTTCTATATCGAGATAAATTTCGTCAACCAAGCCTTTTTGCATAAATGAAGAATTCAAAGCTGCTCCGCCAGCAATAAAGACTTCATTGAAACCCTTTTCTTTCAATGTTTCAATTGCTTGCTCTGGAGAATTTACAAATAAATAATTTGGATTATCCAAATTATTTTTCATCTTATTTGAAACAACAATAACAAGAGGATCGCCAATTTCCTTAAGGTTGCCATTTGACTTCATCATTTCAAAAGTTTTCCTGCCAAGAACAATATTTTTTGCCTCCTTTACTTTACTAAAAAAACTTCCCCATTCTTCTTTTGACCAAGGGGTCTCATCATTTTTCCTTGCGATATATCCATTTGCAGTTATCGCCATGTATAAAATAGTTTTCATAATATTTATTTTAAAATTTAATTAATACTAAATCACTCACTTTGCTAGATAATAAATTAATCTATCAATACACTAGCCAATATTTTTTCCAGGCCTGGCATTGTATCGAAGCTTTTTAAGTCCTCTGGAAATATCCATCTAAAATCAGTGTGCTCCCAATCCAATTTGATTTCAGGCTTACTTTTTAATTCAACTAATATTGGAAAGATGAGCCAAATTTTTTGAATATCTTTGTCATTAAACTCAAATGGATTTCCTGTTTTCATTTGGAAAATCAAGTCTGGCATTATGCCAAGTTCTTCTCGAAGTTCTTCCAAGACTTTTTCCTCAAGTAAGCAAAATTCATCCAAATAACCACCAATAGAATTCCAGAGTCCTCGATAAGCTCGCACCTTGTCACCTCGCCTTAAAATCAAAACCTGGTTCTCAAATTTAACAAAGCAATTCAAAACTGGCGCCTTATCGGAAGTGGAATAGTCAATTCTTCCATCTTCAAACTTCGGCAACTTTTCCGAAAATTCCTGCAAAACTTTTTCCAAAATAATTTCATCATTCATATTTTATATTTCACAAGCTATTTCTCTACTTCCACAAATGGATATATGGAAGTAGCTTGCTAGTTAGTGTTTCTTATTTTTATCATGCCTACTTCCATAAATGGATATATGGAAGTATTGGACTCTTGCCAATTACTAGTCAAAAAGATTCTTGATGAACCTGTGATAGGGATATTTATCAAGCAAACTTTCATAGGTCAAATGTTTTTTTAAATTCTTTTTATCTTCAACAATTGAAACTCTGCTTTTAAGCCAAGCTGTGTATTTTTCATCTCCTTTATGCAACCATTTATCAGTAGCATTAATGGTTTGACTACTAACCCGCAACTTTCGCATTATCTCATCATAACTTTTTTCATTCAAGAGCATTCTGGCAATCTGGATTCTGCGCGCCATCATCAAGGATTCACTAGCGGTAAAGAGTCCCAGAAAAAAATCAACAATTTCCTGCTTGGTTTTTAGTTTTGAAATAACTTCAAACAAACTATCGATTGCTTGAAATTTCTCATTTGGATCAATCATGTGAGGTTTTACCTTCGACATATAATTTTATTTTATTTCTTAATTTTTATTTTTAATGGCTCACTTCCATAAATGGATATATGGAAGTATAACACAATCACATTGATTAATTAGGATTAGTATAGCTTTCCGCCCAGGGGAACTTCGCATTCGGGGATTATTAAAATGCATTCGTGATTTTCATCTGGCAAACCGAGGGTCAAAACTTCAGACACTGCAGGGCCGATTTGGCGAGGCGGGAAATTAACCACACACAAAACTTGTTTGCCAAGCAACTGCTCTTTTTTGTAATTTTGCGGAAGCTGAGCGCAAGATTTTTTGATGCCAATTTCTGGTCCCAAATCAATCTTGAGTTTGAAGGATTGCTTTCTCGCCTCAGGAAAATCCTCCACTTCCACGATTTTCCCAACTCTGATATCCAATTTTTGAAAATCTTCAAAGGTTGCCATATAATTTTATATTTTTTTAAATTAAACTTTTTTCCTCGCAATGACATGCAGCTCATGAAAAGCATGTTTTCCTAGTTTTTTATGTAAATCCTCATAAGAGAAAACTTCTTGCTTGATAACTTCTAAATTTATTTCCAATGCTGCTAAAATTTCTTCAAGGGCATACTTCGTCGGTACATCTAATTCTTCTTCTGACGTAAAAGAAAAAATTTCCAAAAGTCCACCCTGATTAAGTGAGGCACACAGTTTTGGGATAAACTCATTCAAAGCATATTCTTTTGATAAAAATTGAAGACTGTGATGCGCCACAATAATATCGTATTTATGCGCGGGTTGCCAGCTATTAAGATCTGCAGAAATATAGTTAACAGTTTTCAAATCTTGAATTGCCAAGGGAGTCACTTTTTCAATATCTACCGCATCAACTTGAAGACCTCTAGCACAAGCGTAAAGGGAAACAAAACCCTGCCCACAACCAAGGTCAAGAAAAGTTTTAGCAGTTGGGTTCAAGTTAAAAAGATTTTGATATGAATATTTCATAATAAGCTAAGTGTGTTAATCATAAATCATCTTCACTTAAAACTTCAATCCCATTTTCTTTGAGCAATTTAGCAGTCACTCCGTCACCAACAATGATAGTTCTCGAAAATGTTCCGTCATAAATCTGACCGCAACCGCAAGACGGACTGCGCTGTTTCAAAATTGCAGTTTTGATGTTGAGCAGTTTTGCAATCTCCAAAACTTGTTGCCCCCCCCTATTGAAATTCTCAGTCACATCTTCGCCATTTTCACGCACAACTTTTTCACCCTGCTGTTCGGCTGGCTTTCGCGGGGTCGACAAACCGCCCAATTGCTCAGGGCAAACTGGAATCAAAACTTCCTCTTTGGCTAATTTCAAAACTTTTTCATCGGGCTTAGCATTGCCGTCATAGCGACACTTCAAACCCAACAGACAGGCGCTACATAACTTCATATGATTTCTTCTCCACACCCATATATTAATTTATAGGTGTGAATTTAATTATAACTAACTAAAAAATATTTTAACAAAGTCTCTCTTAATTTGTAAGCTAAAGGTATGAAAATTTTCTATTTCCAGATCACAAAGTGACCTCTTTTTTAACTTTGTTTATTTCAAGCCTTTTTTTGTTTTTTAATTAATAGCAGAGTATTTTAGTCTATTTTCCGACTGGAGTAATTGCTTCCATTTATCTTATTTTAAAGCCCATATTAGTATCCCTTGGCTTTTCTTTCCAATTATTTAACTCATAATATTTCTGAACATCCCCAGCTTTGTGAACAAATTTATTTTCAAACGACAAGCTTTCCATGTTGCTCACGACAAATTGCCGTTCATCAATCTGTTCTATATTTTCTTTTGAAATATTACCAGCATCAACTTCATATACAAAAACTCTTGCATTAGAATCAAATAGATCGGGATTTTCAAAGTTAATAGTCTTATTGTCATTATCTATTGTTGTAACTCCATTCGGCCTTGCTCCACAAGCTAAAGCAAAACCATAATCTGGCGTCAAGTAAATTGCATTTTGTAATTCCGTCTCTGGAACTACAACGCTATCAGCCTTTCCAGCCTGCCTTCTTTCTATTAAGATAATGTCCCTTTTAGATCCATGATAAAGTTTCATAATTTTAGCAAAATATTTTTAAAAAAACCGAGACTACAGTAGTCCCAGTCTTTTTTTGGCTTCGAAAATTTGGTGGCTGTTCATTTGGCCGGATTTTTCCATTTGCTCCAGGGTTGCCAGGATGTCCTTTTTGTTTTTCTGGATGTTTTCCGGTGTCATCACTTTTTTCATCAAACTCTCCCGCTCCTGTGGACTCATTTTTTCCAATTTTTTCATGGCCATCCGTTGCATCATATTCATGCTCTGCGGATCAGCCGGATTGGCAACTTTCTTTTTTTTGTCTTTTTTGAAAGCATCTAATAATCCCATAGTCGTTATCTTAAATTATTATTAATTTTACGCGAGATACGAGAATCAAACAAGGTCTTTTGTCTAAGATACAATAACCAAGATACAAGCACCAAACAATTTTCAATAACCAAAATCCAAATTACAAACTGTTTGATTATTGATTTTTTGAATTTGAAATTTGTTTGATTATTGTTTCTTGGTTATTGGTTATTGGAAAAATAATTTAGCAAAATTATTTTTTGTATTTCACCGTCAGCTCATAACTCGTCACCAGCAGGGCGGAGGCGACGAAGATGGAGGAATAGGTTCCGAAAGTCACGCCGACCAAAAGAGCCAGGGAAAAATATTTGATGGAGGCGCCACCGAAAAGATAAATCGCCAACAAGGTCACAATCACAGTCATCGAAGTGTTGATGGAACGCACCAGGGTTTCATTAAGACTGCGATTGACCACTTCAGCAAAAGGCTCTTTGCTTGAACCTCGCAGCAAATTTTCGCGGGTTCGATCATAAACCACAATGGTGTCATGCACGGAAAAGCCCAAAATAGTTAGGAGTGCTGCAATAAATGGAATGCCGACTTTGATGCCATAAAAATGACCCAGGACAGAAAAAACACCAGCAGTGATGATCACGTCATGAGCCAAGGCAATCACCGCGCCAGCGCCATATTTCCATGACTCAACCGGGCGGGAAACTTTGCGAAAAGCCCAAGCAATATAAGCCATGATAGCCAGAATCGCCAAACCTAGCGCATTGAAAGAATTCTTTTTAAGCTCTTTAGAAACTGAGGAATTGACGAAATCGACTTGGGATTGAGTGGCCTCTGGATATTTTGCGTTGAGCGTTTTCCAAACGGTGTCATTAATCTTATCATCATCAGCTGCATAGCGAAGCAAGACTGAGTTGTTGGCCGAAGCCTGAATGACCAAGCTGTCCAATTTCAGCTGACTCAAAACATCAGAAATTTCCTGATTGGCAGGCACAGCGTTGGCGAATTTGACTTCCATTAAAGTTCCGCCAGTGAAATCCGTGTCATATTTAAGCCCCCAAACCAAAAGGCTCAGCAAGCTAAGCACGGTCAGAGTGCCAGAAAAAATGTAGGCGTATTTAGTTTTGGAGATGATGTTAAACATAACGGCAATTTGAAATTTGAAATTTTTAATTTGAAAAAACATTGTCTTCCCTCTTTGGAAAAGGGGGATTGAGGGGAATTCGAAAGACCAACTTAAATAAAAAATTTTCTAATCCCTCCCGACCTCCCTTTTAAAAGGGAGGAGAAATACTTTTGACATTTGGATTTTAGATTTTATTAGACATTAGACATTTAGATTTAGGATTTTAGAAAAATATTTTTTATTCAGAAATCTTTTTCTTCCTTACTCCTACCATCCAAGTTCTTTCGTGAATCCAATCGCTGATGATGAATTTAAGCATGGTGCGAGTGATCACCACGGCGGTGAACATTGAGACCACCACTCCAATGAACAAAGTGGCGGCAAAACCTTTCACGAAACCCGTGCCCATCAGATAGAGGATGCTCGCGGTTAGCAGTGAAGAAATGTTCCCGTCTCTGATCGAAGTCCAGGCGCGCTTGAAACCTTCATCCAAGGAATTGATGACCGTTCGGCCATTGCGGATTTCCTCCTTGGTTCTTTCAAAAATCAGCACGTTGGCATCCACTGCCATGCCGATGGAAAGGATGAAGCCTGCAATCCCAGAGAGCGACAAAGTGATGCCAAACATTTTGAAAATCGTGATCATCAGACCCGTGTAAATGAGCAGCGCCAAGGACGCTACCAGCCCAAGAAAGCGATAAAAAACAAGCATGAAAATAATCACTGCGCCCAAACCAATTGCCCCAGCAACCAAGCTTTTCTTGAGCGACTCCATTCCAAGAGAAGCTTCAATGCTTTGCTGAGAAACCAAAGTCAGTGGCACTGGCAGCGCACCAGTGTTGAGATTTTGCGCCAAAGTTTTCGCTTCTTGCAAAGTGAATTTGCCGGTGATAACCGCTTCCCCATTGGTGATTTCTGATTGAACCGTTGGAGCGCTGATGATGTTTCCGTCCAACAAAATAGCAATGGTTTTGCCAAGATTTTTCTTGGTCAAATCTGCGAAAAGCTTGGTGCCCTCTTCATCAAAACGCAAGGAAATTTGCGGTTCGCCCAAACCTTGACTTTGAAAAACCACCGAGGCGCTTTTCAAATTTTTGCCGGTCAATCCCGTTGCTTTGTATTTAAACTGCGGATATTGATCAACGCTTTGCTTGGCTAGCAAGATATGCTCGCCATGGATTTCAAGATTATCACCTTCGCCGCGCGATTCAAGAAACTTGATGATGTGCCAACCAAATTGCGATTCAACCAACTGAGGATAAATTTCACCTGGCTTCAGAGTTCCGCCAAAAAGAACGGCATCAAATTCCGGCACAAAAGCTCCTTTTTTCACAAAACCCAAATCACCACCCTTGTCTTTCGAGCCAGGATCTTGACTGTTGGCCTTGGCCAGTTCTTCAAAATTAGCACCCTTTTTGATTTGCTCGAGCAGGTCAGTCGCTTTTTGTTTGGCCTGCGCATTGGTCGAATCAAACATTTGCTGAATTTGAGGATCAGTGCCCTCTTCTTGAAATTCGAGCAAGGGGGTTTCTTTGATTTGATTTTTGGCTTGTTCAATGTCTTTGACGCCTGGAATTTCCACAATCACGCGATAATCATCGCCAGTGCTGGGAGTTTTGGTTTGCACCAACGGCTCGCCAACCCCAAAAGCGTTGATTCTTTTTTCAATCACATCTTGGGCGCCTTGCAAAGCGTCAGCCCGCTTGGAAGCTTCCACTTTTGAAACATCCGCCTTATATTCCAAATGAATGCCACCCTGCAAATCAAGCCCGAGATTTATTTTCAGTTTATTGAGTGCGCTGTAAAGCGGGGTTATTTTTGAAACTGCCTGCGGATAGGAAATGAGCCCCACCACTACGGCCAAAAGAACCACCCCGGCAAACTTTAATTGTATTTTCCTTTGCATGTTCATAAATTCCATTATATGGCATCCTGGCGAAATAGGCAACAATGAGGCAGGCTTAAACTATTTCATATCACAGTTTATATGATTGTCATCCTGAGCGAAGCGGAATTGCGATAGAAATGACGCATAGTCGAAGGATCTGGGCTCATACTTAAAAACTTTGACGATACAAACTCAAATTCTTCGACTCCGCTATCTACCTATCAGACAGGCAGGCGCTACGCTCAGAATGACACACAAAAAAAGATTTTCAAATATTTTTTAAAATCGCCTCATTGGCCAGAGTGAGAATTTTTCGGGAATCCTTGTTACCAATTTTTTGAGAGGCCTCTTCAAAAGAAAGCCAGGTAAAATCCTTGCTTTCAAAATCAATTTGAACCTGAGCCGTGCCCGACTGCACACAATAAAGAACCGCTTTCTTAAAAATATTGACTCCTCTGCCCTTTTCGATTCGCTCTTTTCTTTCATTGCCTTTGGCGCGATAAAAATACCAAACGCTCCGGCGGAAATTTGGCAAAATCGAAATTTGCGCAAGACCAGTTTCTTCCAGAATTTCTCGACGCAAAGTTTGCTCTTCACTTTCACCTGCTTCAGTGTGTCCCTTGGGAAAATCCCATTGCCAGCTGCGATAACAGAGCAAAAGATACAAGATTTCGCCTGCTTGTTTTCTGAAAACCACCGCCCCCACTGATTTTTCAAAAGCAAAAAGTTTTGTTTTCATATTCCTATTCTAGCACAAAATGAGCCAAAAATCGAAAAACCCAAGAAAAAATTTCCTGTGGCCTTTCAATTTTCTTGGATCAAAGACGTTGCCTTCATTCAGGAAAAACATTTTCACAAAAATGCAAGGATAAAAATTTTCATCATCTGGAATATACTACTATCTAAAATGAAAAATATTTCTCAAATTATTTTCTATAAAGATTTTAATTCTATTGGCAAATTTAATTCTTTTTCCAATTTCTTAATAAGAAAATTTCCCTCCGGACTATATGGCCAAGCAAACAGCCTTACTTTTTCAGCATGAGGAATATTTTCAATGCCCCGCTTCAACATTTCAAGTGCATAGCCCTTATTTCTATGCTCGGGGACAGTAAAAACTGCACAAAGATAAAGAGCGTCATAGCTTTTTCTTGGCTCAGATAAATCTAACAAAAGCTTCTCGGTAATTTTTCCATTCAAAAATTTGTCAGCTAAATCACTGCTTGTGGGCACAATCACAACCCAGCTAATCGGATTGCTATCTTCCAGCTTATAAGTCAATGCTGCCGGACTCAGCTTTTGAAGTTTTTCAAGAGATCCGTTACCAATAGGAATTTGATCAGGATCTTCATTTGTCCCAAAGAATCTTTCCGCAAGCTCATTCATTTTTTTCAAGATGCGTTTATCCATATTGACAAGCAAGAACATTTTAAAAAAAGTTATTTCCCATGGCAGTTCTTATATACTTCTTCTAGCTTACTTTTATTTTCAATAGTTCTATAGGTATTTTGCTTTTAGATCTGAGGACACAACTTGAAATATCTTGGCTATATTTTTAGCATCATCAATTCCCCTATGGTGCGTGCCCTCCAAAGGAATATCTAACTTTTCTAAAGCTCTCGCCATCCCGCAAGTCCTTTCCTTCCTAATTTTGGCGAAAGTATGCTTCAAGCTGATATGTTTTTCTTCCAATAGTTTGATAATATTTCCAGAATAATTTTTCAGAGCACTTTCCACCAAGATCTGCTTTTTGTCGTAATATCCCCAGCTAAGAAGTTTTACATTATTGCCATCCACCAAAATCCATTTTTCAAAATCACCAATAACATCATTGGAAGTCTTAGCACTATCAACATCTGCCTGGGAAATAGAGGTTAGCGTTTTGCAAAAATCAGACAACTCGGGATTGATCATGGGTTTTACATATCGTGAAAAGATATCAACGACTTTCAAGTCCTCATCTAGTTTCACCGCACCTATTTCTATTATTTCATTAATATTATCAGTCTTATCCTCCCAGCAAGTAGCTTCGAGGTCAAAAATTATGTAATGCATAAAATTTCTATTCTTAAACGTTTTTATCAAAAACAGATTTAGACGGCTCAATCAGCCCTATATCTAAAGTTTTGAGCATTTCTTCCATTTCCAAATCGTCAACTTCTTCAGTGTAATGAATTCTCTGAGCGTCATCAGCTTTTTCCAATTTAGCATTTTCCCAATTTGCCAAAATTGATTGCTGACTGAGAGGTTTGCGCACTTCTTTTTGTTTTATGAGCTCTACGATTTCTTTCAAGTCCAAATCATAGTTTTTCATAATCTGAAAAAGATCATAAAAGTCTCTATATCTAACCCTTTCGCTTGAGGCGCGAATCTTTTCTGCACAAATTTCCCTAATATCCATAACATTCACTTTAGTATCAACCCTCCAAACATTTTTGTATTCCAATTCTTTGGGAGGCAAGACAACATTCTGAATAAAATCAATTTCAATCTTCAGAGAGTTTGGCTGTCCCAGGGGCCCATCATAAGTCAGACGCTCAAGTTTTATAGTTGCATTTGAAACATATTCCTTTTTAATTTCCAAAAAATCATAAGGTTCAAATATTTTTTTGACCTCATCAACAGTTATATTTCTATCAAGTGAAGTGAAATCCAAATCCTCAGAAAATCTCATCTGATTCAAGTAGCAATGATGCAGTGCTGTGCCTCCTTTGAAAAGCAACTTATTTTTAAGTGCCGATTCGAAAACTATCTTAGACACCAACGCCAAAAAATAGTCCTTCTCTGCAATAGCCAATGGATATTGCAAGTTCTGCCTATTGATTACTTCGAGCTCTCTTATGGTAAGTGAAACTTCGTTTGCCATATTTAATTTTGTTCAAAGATATTATGATAATAAAGTCGCCATTTTGAATCGTACAACTTACTATCGATCATCATGCGGCTTATTCCCTTTGCGCTTTTTACTTGAGAATATATTTTAGTCGAATCCAACCCAGCCCTATCCAATAAAAATCCTAAGATTCTGCTGGAAGCTATGGTTTGTTTTTTGCTAAATTCATACAGCCTTTCAAAATTGAAATTGTCTTTATATTCCCTGAATTTTTCAAGAATCAAATCCATTGAATATAATGTTCTCCTTGTACTCAACATATCCAAGACAGCTTTTTCAAGGGTTGCTATTTTGACTAATTTTCCTTCCATCCTGGTTTCTTCCCAACCATAAAAATTAACTTGGCTTGTTTTGATAAATTCATATTTAGTGCCCTGCAATTCCTGAGTAGAATGATTTTTAAGAGAAAGTGAAGTTATAGTCTTTAAATATTGATCGAATATTCCATGATGCTGCAGGGCTGCCTCAAAAGAAACATAGGCATCATCCGCCAGTACTTGTGCAATAACATAAACTGAAACGTTTGCCGTGCCCCTTGATTCCAACGTTGTTATATAGTAAACACCCCTTTTAAGCCTAACAAGCCAGCCTCTTTTCAAGAGCCTGCCAACAACGTTTTTTACCTCTTGATTGGTCATTCCAGTCCCTAATTGTTCAGAAATCTGCCCAAAATCGACAAACAGCCCACATTTAGCGATGAGCTTTTCAATCAAATCTGACTCTTTTTGGGTCAATATTGTACTATTTATTGCCATAAGGTAATGAATTATTGTTACTTTGTAGTTAAATAATATACAAAATTGGTCATTTTGTCAAATTTACGCCCCCACTGATTTTTCAAAGGCAACAACTTTATGCATAAAAAGATTATTTTTCATGGTAATTTCTATCTTCAAAAAATACCCAGAAATCAATTAGCGATATCCTTAATAACTTTTTTATTCTTTACAACACCCCAATTAGAGAAAGTATTTGTGTTTAATCTGTTATATACTTGATCAAGCACGCCAAACAATTGAGCAAAATACATGTTTATTGTATATCCATGACCAACAATTAGAATCTTTTGATTTTCATACTCCTTGTCGATTTCTTCTATTTTTTTCTGAAAAACGCTTTAGCGCTTGTGAGGCCATTTCCCAGTTGTTCACAATTTCTAATGGATGTTCCAGGCAATAACGAACAGTTTCTTCATATTTTTCTGATGATAAAAAACCACCCTTGTCTCGATTCAACTCACTAATTTCTTTGACTTTTTTTATCTCCTTTTTAAGTTTGTCTGCAATCGGCTTAGCCGTTTGGAAAGCTTTTTTTTCACCAGAAACTATAATCACTTCAATTTCATCAAAAATTCCGCTTTGCGCAGATTCAATAGCTTGTTGCGCACCAACCTCAGAAAGAACCCACTGACTAATAGGTTTTTCCAAATCTACCTTTGTTTTTCCGTGACGAAGAAAATAAAAAGTATTATTCATAAAGTAAAATTATTAAACTGTTATGAAAACTTATATTATCTATTTCCCGTGGCAATTCTTATAATTTCTAGCGAGTCCGCAAGTGAAAGTAATCTTTCACTTGGAGCGAGCGACGAAATTTCAAACAATGTCATCTTCCATGACATTGTTTATACTTTTTCCCACTCCCACATGGGCAAGGGTCGTTGCGACCAACTTTGCTGCTGTTGATGATTGGCTGTTGCGGAGCAGCTTGCTGATTGGTTTGGGTTTCGCTGCCGCCCGCAAATTGCTCAAGATTTTCTTGAGCGCCTTGATATTGCACATTTTGAGGCAAAGCTTCCACTGCGGCTTGCGGCTGGGCTGAAACCATTGAAATTTTGAAAACTGTATTGACGGTGGTTGCGCGCATGTTTTCCATCAAATGTGAAAACAAATGAAAAGCTTCGCGTTTGTATTCAATCAAGGGATCACGCTGACCATAACCACGCAGGCCAATGCCTTGGCGCAGATAATCAATTTCATCCAGATGATTCATCCAAAGGGTGTCAATGGTTTGCAAGATGATGGCTTTTTCAATTTGACGCAGGTTTTCACTGCCGATTTCTTGTTCTTTCTTGATGTAGGCTTCCTTGGCTTTGCCCATGACATATTCCTGCATCAAAGTGATTTTCTCGACCGAATTTTTGGATTTGTCATCTTTGATTTGCTCCAATTTTTTGCCATCTTGGTCGGTAAAGAGGAAAATATTTTGAATTTCAGCCGTGATTTTTTCCACTTGCCACTCATAGTCATCGCCCACGCAATGCACTGAGATATTGCGTTCAATTTCTTCTTCAACATAACTCTGGATTTCTTGCTTTGCTTCTGCGGCTGCCAAAATTTCTTTGCGTTTCTTGTAAACCACCTCGCGCTGTTTGTTCATCACATCGTCATAGTCCAACACGTGCTTACGCATATCAAAATTGTAGCCCTCGATTTTTGATTGAGCACTTTCAATGGTTCTGGAAATGATGGGATTTTGAATGGGTTGATCTTCTGGCAAACCAAGCGAATCCATCATGCTTTTAAGCTTGTCGCCCCCAAAACGGCGCATGAGTTCATCTTCCAGCGAAACATAAAATTGCGAAAGGCCCGGATCACCTTGACGTCCAGCCCGTCCTCGAAGTTGATTGTCGATGCGCCGCGCCTCATGCCTTTCAGTTCCAATGATGCAAAGGCCACCAACCTCGCGCGCACCTTCACCCAGTTTGATGTCCGTTCCACGACCAGCCATATTGGTGGCAATCGTCACGGCCCCAAATTGACCAGCTCCCGCAATTATTGAAGCTTCTTTTTCATGCTGTTTGGCGTTGAGCACTTCATGCTTGATGCCCTCTCGCACCAAAAGCGCACTGAGATATTCTGATTTTTCAATCGCAATGGTTCCGACCAAAACTGGTTGACCCTTGAAATTAAGCTCTTTTATTTTTTCCACAATGGCGTCAAATTTGCCTTTTTCAGTTTTGTAAACCACATCTGGCAAATCTTTGCGGGACATCACTTTGTTGGTTGGAATTTCCAACACATCCAATTTGTAAACCTTGGAAAGTTCTTCGGCGCTGGTCGAAGCAGTTCCGGTCATGCCCGCAAGTTTGGCATACATGCGAAAATAATTTTGAAAAGTGATGGTCGCCAAGGTGCGAGATTCTTTTTGCACTTGCACTTTTTCTTTGGCTTCAATCGCTTGATGCAAGCCATCACTATAGCGCCTGCCTTCCATCAGACGACCAGTGAAATCATCCACAATGATAACTTGGCCATCCTTGACTACATAGTCCTTATCGAGTTTGAAGAAAACTCCAGCCTTCAATGACTGTTCAAGATGATGCACATAACTAATTTTTCCAAGCTCATAGATGTTTCCCACGCCCAATTCTTTTTCAACCTTGTCCAGACCTTTTTCTGTGAGAGTCACCGCTTTCATTTTTTCATCTTTTTCATAGTCTTCCGTTTCTTTCAAGCGAGGAATAATCTGAGCAAAACGTTGATACATTTTGGTCGACTCACTGTCTGGCGCTGAAATAATCAGCGGGGTTCGGGCCTCATCAATCAAAATTGAATCGACTTCATCCACCACCGCATAATTGAGCTCACGCTGCGACATCTGCTCAATGCTTTGCACCATGTTGTCACGCAAATAATCAAAACCAAATTCATTGTTGGTTCCAAAAGTAATGTCCGAGCCATATGCCTGCCGGCGAGAAATTTCCGAAAGATTTTCCATTTCCACGCTCACTTCATTGCTGTCAATAATTTTTGGCTCATAAAGATAGGAAACGTCATGCATGATGCAAGCCGTGGAAAGCCCCAAAGCATGATAAACACTGCCCATCCAATTGCAGTCACGCTTGGCCAGATAGTCGTTGACAGTCACGATGTGCACGCCTTTGCCTTCCAGGGCATTAAGATAAACTGCCAAGGTTGAGGTCAGCGTTTTGCCTTC
>CAIOVI010000010.1 GCA_903861715.1 uncultured bacterium | reverse complement strand
TGTGCGTCGATGAATGCGAGTGAGCGAGCATTCAGCGCTGCCGAGGACAAGGAGTTTGTGAGTGTCGACGAACAAACGACGCGAAAATCCCTGCGCCCACTTTGCATGAGGCAGGGATTCGAACCGGCAGAAGCTAAGCAAATTGATTTTCAGCAGAAAAGCAACGTAGCGTGCGTAGATGAATGCGAGGAATACGAGCCTGCCCACCGGCAGGCAGGCATTCAGCTCTGCCGCGGGCAAGGAAAGAGCGAGCGACGGCGAGTGAATGACGCGGAAATCCCTGCGCCCCGACAAGTGTAGACGAACAGAGGCGAAAGCGTCTGTTTTTCTTTTGTCTAAAGCAAAGATTGTAGGTTCGAAGGTTGTTGGCTGAATGAAGGAAGCGTAAGGTCAAGATGGTAGTAATTATTACAGTTAATACAAAATATTGTATTAACTTGCATAATTAATCATATTATGCTAGCATATATTTAGGGTTAACTCGTAAAATCACAACCATGATTAGAAACGTAAAATTTAGCAATTTCTACTCCTTCAAGGAGGAGCAGGAAATCAACTTCTTAACTAATAGGAAGAAATCTTATTCATATTCCAATTCCGAGACAAAGGATGGTCAGCAAGTGACAAAGGTCGCTGGCTTTATTGGTGGTAATGCTTCTGGCAAAACCAATGTGATGAGACTTTTTGGTTTTCTTAATTATTTTATATGTGATAATAACAGGGGTCCATTGCTTAACGCTGGATACAAAACTTTTTTTAGCAACAATGACGATTCAAAATTTAATGTTGAGTTTGAAATTAATGGTGACTTGTATTTCTATAATTTGATTCTGAATAACAACCGTATAGTTGAAGAAAAGCTCTTAGAGAAAAAAAATGTCAAACACGCTCAAGTGAAGGAAGTGTTTGTCAGAAAAGGCAATGTCGCTGAATATTTACACGAAGACTATTTCAAGGGTACCCCAGATGACTTCCTTGGCCCTATAAGGGATGATGTTTCCTTAATTGCATTTGCTCATGGAAAATACAAAATTGAAATTATAAACAAAATCTTTGATTTCTTTTCAAAAATTTATGTGAACATAAATGAATTTGGCTTGCTTAATACTCCAGTTCACAATGTGAAAAGCATCGAAGTTTATCTAAACGACAATTCGCTTAAAGAGCAAATGGAAGATTTTGTAAGAAGATTTGATATGGGACTTGATGGCTTCAGGTTTAAAAAAGATATCAGCTCAAACAATGAAGCAAACTATTCAATTGCTGGTATTCATAAGACAGAAAAAGAAAATTCCAAGGATCTTGATTTTATTTATGAATCTCAAGGTACAAGAACATTGCTTTTTATACTTGCTCCAATTTTTAGTGCTCTAAAAAATAATGGCATTGTTATTCTTGATGAGATTGAAACTGGACTTCATCCTGAAGCGGTTAAAAAAATTGTGGACTTCTTTATTGATGAAAATGAAAAAGGTAAAGCACAGTTGATATTTTCATCTCATTCTCTTGATTTTATGAAAAAGTTCGATATGCAACAAATTTTCTTAACATCAAAAAATAACGAGGGAAGCAGCGTTGAATACAGATTAGACACAGTAGCGGGCATTAGAACTGATGAAAACTTCCTGACTAAATACATGTCTGGCGCTTATGGTTCATTTCCAAATATAAAAGTATAAATAAATGTTCAAAAAGAAATATACGTGTTTGATGTTTGGAGAAGGCAGAAATGACAAAGACTTCATCTATGCACTCTCTGAACTGGAAAAATTCAAATTTCACACGAAAAGTTGGCGTTTTACCTATGGCAATGCTCACGGAGGATCAGCTTACGATGTTTTAAATCTCTGCAAGAGCGAAAGGACTGGTGCGGAAGATTTTGTTTTGTGCTTCATTGATCTTGATGATCTCAAGCATGATTATTCTCAAACATGGGAAGTGGAAAAACAAAAATTGGAAAATGACAGCATAAAACATGGAGTTATGATTATTTGGTTCTTGGATAAACTTGAAGAAGAACTTAGGCGTGTGCTTGGTGAAGAATACAAGGATCACTCAGCTGTTAGCGAAGCAAAAAAGAGCACTGACAAATTCATTAATTCGAATCTTTGGAAACGTATTTTGAATCCAATAAAAGAGTGCGAAGATTATTTGGAAAGTCTTGAGCAGGAAAAAAATGAATCAGTGTATTAATAATCTCACTCAATCAAGATTTGCTTTAACGGAATCCCAATTGGTCAAAATTCCCTCAATCATGAGGGCAAAATCGTTCGCGGTAGCGTCCTTGACTCCCGACATAACAACAAACAAAGACCTCTTTAGAGAGGTCTTTGTTTGTTGTTATCTTTAGAATGCAAGAGGGATTCGAACCGGCAGAAGCTAGGCAAGTTGATTTTCAGCAGAAAAGCAACGTAGCGTGCGTAGATGAATGCGAGGAATACGAGCCTGCCCACCGGCAGGCAGGCATTCAGCTCTCCCGCGGGCAAGGAAAGAGCGAGCGACGGCGAGGCGGAAATCCCCGTGCTCGCGTTGTAAGTAGTTTTTGAGGGGTATTATAAAAAAATATTTTTCTGTCTAAGATTTTTTTCTTTTCGTCTTGTTGAAAATATTTTTTTCTGTTAAAATTAAAATAGTAAAAAATCTTTACCTATGTCAAAAACAAAAAACCCAACCGAAGCAAAACTTTCTTCAGCAAAAGAACAGGCGATTGAAAAATTGTTTGGCGCTTCGGTGCCTGCAGAGCAAAAAGTGGCGGCCAAAACTGTCAAAAAAGTGGTCACCAAAAATCAAGCAAAGCCAGTGAAAATGGCCACAAAAACAGCAGAGGTTAAAGTTTCCAAGAAAACAAATTCTTTTCGAGGCAAAATCAAATTTGATTTCAAAAAAACTTTTCAAAAAATTCCCAAAGTTGCCCTCAAGATTGTGGGTGTGTTGCTGCTGGCAGTGGTGGCGTTTTTGGTTTATCGCTATCGATTGAAAGCTGGCATCAATGAATCGATGAACGCACAAGCGGTTGAAAAAAGAATCAGCGTTTTCATGGATTTGCCAACGGACGAAGATCCAGTTTTTGCCACCGTGTCAGATGTTGAAAAAATCAACAGTCAAAAATTTTTCGCCAAAGCCCAAAATGGTGACAAGGTGTTGGTTTATACTAAAAATAGAAAAGCCATTCTCTATCGCTGGTCAACCAACAAGTTGATTGAAGTTTCAAATTTGGCAAATTCTGGTGGTTTTGAAAATGCCCCGACTGCTGCCAAATCAACTGATACAACTCAGGACACTTCCACAACCCCAACTGCTTCGACCAACAACACTGCCAAAGCGAAAGTGGCCGTTCTTAATGGCGCCAAAATTGCGGGCTTGGCCAAAAAATTGGCTGACAGCATCGCGACTTTACCAGGGGTGGAAATTGGCACCACGGCAAATTCCAAAGGCACCTATCAAAAAAGCTTGGTGATTGATCTTTCGGGCTCGCACAGTGACTTGGCTGCTCAAATTGCCCAAACCGTTGGCGGTGCTGTCGGACAACTTCCTGACGGCGAAATCAAGCCCGATGCCGACCTCTTGGTCATCGGCGGCAAACAATAAGCATTCGCATATCAGATCAACAAAACACTCGCAGCTGGCGAGTGTTTTTCAATAGGGCCTAGGCCACTACTGCGAGAGCTAGAAATAATTGAAATTTTCAGCTATCGCCAGCCTGTCGCGATATGACATGTTAGGCAGACATTTTTTCAACCTCTGACTTTTTTGCGATTATACAAAAAACAAAAAATCGTCATAATTTCACGGTCGTGAGTTGATGACGATTTTTTTGGCTGAAATTTTGTGAGTAGTTTCAGTGTAATCATTTTGCTTTTTTACTTTGCCCCAGCCCAGAGAGTTTCGAAGATGGATTTGAAACTGGCATAAATGGCGAGACTGTCAATAATAAAGGCGAATTTTTCCTTGAAAGAAATAATAGCGATTTTGTTTTTTTCATAAATTAATATTTCGATATTAATTTTGAAAAGTTCTGGAGGCAGGAATTTTGATTGACGAAAGTGCTTAACGTTGTTATTTGAAAAAGCTTTCATTTGTTCATTCTCTGGCATTAAAGTGCGGGAAAAAATTTTTCTTTTAATCCTTTCAGGGCGGTATATTTGCTCAAAGAAGTCATCTCCAAAATCTGCAAAATATGTTTCGGAATACATCGTTAGTGTTTCTTGATTCGGTTGTTCGATAGTTTTCATTAAAACTTCCTTAATTCCTTCAATTCCCTCGAAATAGCGAATCTCGGGCTTGTTGTCGATGAGATTCGTGAAGGCTAAAAGCTGGGGGATGAGATCGGAGATTTCTTTTTTTCTTTCTTCCATGATTCTTTCCAAATCTCGAGGGTCTTCAGCGAAATAGTTTGTTTTACCATCTTTTTTGACGGCGCTGACCAAACCTTTTCCCATGAGACTTTCCAGAGAAAGATAAACTGTGGTGCGCTTGATGCCAGCTTGGCGAGCAATGCGACTGACGGAAGTTTGACCAAGTTCAAGCGCGGCGAGATAGATTTTCGCTTCGTTTTCACTCAGTCCCGCGTTTTGGAGTTGTTTGTGGAGCATAGAGATATTTTTAGAATGTCATCGCGAGTATTTCTGTACTCGGAAATGCGTGGCGATCCAGAGTCGAGCATGGCCCTAGATTGCCACGCCTGAGTACAGGCTCGCAATGACGGTTTTATTAAAAAAGGTCTATTTTTCTATCTCTGTCATCGTAAATGACAACACTTTTATCATAGTATATTTGGAGAAAAAAGGCAACAGATAAGCAAAAATTAATCTTTAATTTTAAGTCTTAAAAATAAACATGGCATTACTAGTGACAAAACTTTAATTTAGTGTTATACTTCATTGTTACGATGAATAAGCAATTTGAAACATCGTGGCAACCGTTTTTTGAAAATTTAAGTGCTCAATTAATGTAGAAAAATAAAAAGGATAGAATAATGAAAAAGTTTTTGTTTCTCATGGCGATGCTCTCAATTAACTTTTCAATTAATTGTAGTGCGGCTGACTTCGTTTTCTATGAAGCAATGAATTCTCGTTTGCTTACGAAGTCCGGCAGCCCAATTGGCAAGGGAACCCTTGTTCAAACAATGCTTGGGGTGGAAGTTGATCGTTTTTATTTAAACGTTTGGGGAAACCAAGGTTTTCCTGAAGGGCAAAACATTGAGACTGATCTAGTTGTGGGCAAAAGGTTTTCCTTGGGTGAAATTTCTGGCGATTTAAATTTCCAGCGTTTTATGGCTGAAAATGGAAATGAGAATATGCTGGAGATTGCCTTAAAACATAAAGGAGACGTGACTAGCACACTCATTTGGACAAAGCAGATTACTGGAGGCATAAGCTTGGGCAGAAACAGACTATATGCTGAGCTGAGTAATCCAGTTGTCATCAATAAGCTTGTGCTAACTCCTTTTATCGCAACTGCTTATCTGGAGAACTTTTATCATGCTACTGGGCTGGCATATGTCACGCCTGGGTTGCGGGTCTATTATCCACTGAGCAAAAACATTTCTTTTTTTGCTCAAGGCGCTTATCAAAATGCCCTGATGGCTAAAAAGCTAGACTTGTCCTATGGCAGCGGAGGCATTAAAGTTCTCTTCTAATCTAACACGTTTGTTTTCGGTTATTCCCCCAGTTCGTGGTATCGAGCTGGGGGATTTTTTTATTCAAAAATCAAACACGCAATGCGACGTGTTTTTTATTTTTTATTTCTTAAACTCTTCCAAATATTGCGGCAATTTCAGGATCCATTGGGCTTGTTGGAGGTGGAGCAAAAATCTTTCGACGTCTTTGACGGCAAGTTAAAATAATTTTGGCTTGACTTTTTCGTTTTTATCATGTATAATGGGTTTATAGAAGTAACGGGTGAAAGCCACGTTACTTTTTTTATTGCTAATTTTTGAAAATATAACCACTTTTGCTTTTCTGAAGGCAAAAAATGGCAAAAACAAAATGGAAAACACAAATTGTCCTCACTGCGCAGCAAAACAAAAAGAGGAAACAGCCAGCGAAGAATTTTCTTTGGCTGTGTTGGTTTCTTTGGTTCCAATGTTGGTCTTTGTTTTGTTCGGACAAGTGGGACTATTCTAAACTGTTTGTCAGTTTTGAAACTCAAGAAGCCGTCAAACTTTGGCGGCTTTTTTTGGTGGAGCTTTTGTGGTATATTCTAGTGGCATAAGAATGGAATAAATTTCTTAAGAAATTTAGAATTAAGTTTCAAATTTTTAGTAAAAGATAGATTCAAAATAACTTCAAAATTAAACATAAATAAGTCACTTGCTATTTTTAAAATAGAATTTGAAACTTATTTAACGGGGTAAATGCGAAATAAAAATCAAATTATCAATATTGCGATTTATTTGGTGTTGGCGGCGCTGTTGCGTTATGAATTGGTGGCAGTGATGGCCATGGATGTTTTGTTTTTGAAAGTAATTTCTATCTTTTTGATTTTTGGAATTGGAATTGTTTTTGTTTTTCGCGGAACGGCCAATATTATTGAGGAAACCACGGAGGTGCTCAAAGATCGCACTGGGTTGGCTGGCGGATTTTTGCAATCATTTGGAACGGCTTTTCCAGACATGATCATCGGAGTCACGGCGGCCATTTTGAGTTTGAGCGTGCGGGAATCTGACATAGCTAGGTCAATTAATTTGGCCATTATTGCCGCAGCGGCCACTTTCGGTTCCAATATTTACAACATCATGCACGCTGGCTGGTGTCTTTATCGTCAGAATCTTTCCAATCATTTGGATCGGGCAATTTTGATGTTTCCGCCTTTTAAATGGGGAGGAAAATTGACACCGCTCAATCAGCATGCTGCCAAACCATCCAAGCAGGAGATGGATGCGGCTGTTGACATTCTTTCCGTTTTGACGCTGCTCACAGCTGCGGTGGCAATTTTCATGGTGATTTTTGGTCAAGTGAAATCTTTGAGCGGCGTGATTGCGGGCGATGTTTATGAACTGACTCGACCAGTGGGGATTTTGCTTTTTGTTTTGTGCGTTGGAACCCTTTATTATTTTCGCAAAGACGAGCGACCGCAGTCGCTGGAAAAAGAAATTATTGCGGAAGAAAAATATTACGCCAAGCAAAGAACCACCCGCATTTGGTTTGATTTGGTGCTGTCTGGTCTTGCGATTTTGTGGGCAGCGGAAAGCATGGTGCGAGCGATGGAGGTTTTTGCGCATTTGACTCATTTGCCTTATGTAATGACGGGAATTTTGGCTGGCATCATTGGTTGTTTTGGCGAGATGATGGTGGTGCACAATTTTTCAGTCAATCCGAAAGGTCGCATTGGCGACGCAATTGTGGGGGTGGCGATGGACAACATTGTCACCACTTTGGGAGCAGCAATTGTGGCGGTGATGGGCGGCATCTTTTTGGGTGGCAATTCTTTGATTGTAATTTTCATGATTATCCTGGCCGGCAACACGATTTTGATTCAGCAGATTTCGAGGCTGAAGAATGGGATAAAATAGTTTGTAAAGTTATAAAGTTTGTAAAGTTCATAAAGTGGAAAGCAAAATGTGAAGCATGGAATACGAAAACAGATTTTGGATGCTAGATTTTTGATTTTAGAATAAAAATACAAAAATACAAGATTCTAGAATCTATAATCTGAAATCTTTATTCTGCTAAAAAAGTTGCTGGCTTTTTTTGTTGGGATGGGTTAGGATACTAAACATATGCTTACAATTAAATCAGCACAATTTGTCAAAGGGGTCACGGGTTCGGATCCGATCATGAAAGAAAAAATTCCCCAGATTGCTTTTGTGGGCCGCTCAAACGTGGGAAAATCCAGTGTGATCAACGCCTTGGTGGGCGTCAAGGATTTGGCGATTTCTTCTTCCACGCCGGGCCGCACATTGCAGCTCAATTTTTTTCTGATCAATGAACAAGTTTTTTTCGTGGATTTGCCAGGCTATGGATATTCCAAGACTTCGCTCAAGCAGGCGGAAAAAATGCGCCGGATGATTATGTGGTATCTCGAAGCGGGTGAGGCCAAACCCAAAAAAGTTGTTTTGATTGTTGATTCCAATATCGGGCCGACCAAATTTGATTTGGAAATGATGGAATTGCTCAGCGAAAATCAGCATGAAATCATCGTGATTGCCAACAAAATTGACAAAGTCAAACAAAGCGAAATTGTCAAAAAAAAGCGCACGATTGTGGAAAAACTTGGCACCGAAAAAATCTTTTATTTTTCTAGCAAAACCAAAAAAGGCAGAGAAGAATTGTTGGAGGAAATCTTTGGCTAAAAAAGTGTGATAAGAAAACCGTGATTCGCATCTAAGCTACTTTTGTGTATTCTGTGTGGCTCATGCTGTCGCATTTCATCTTTTTCATTTCGTCATTATTTCACGGTCGTGAGATAATGACGATTTTTTTTAAATTAAATTAATTTTTTTTTTGTTAGGTCGGAAAGAAAATGAATCGATATTAGAAAAGGGATTGCAAGCTAAAGTGTGACAGAAGTTGACGACCGTCAACTTCTGTCACACTTTTTTGATTGGCTAATGTTTGTCTTAAGGCGTATTTTTTTGGGCGGGAATGAATTCCCACATAAGTTCGAAGATATTTTTCAAACTATCGTGGATTTTTTGGCTTTCAATGATAAGTCCGATTTCTTCTTGAAAAGAAATGATGCTGACTTTATTGTTGCCGTAGATGTTTATTTCAATTTTGATGTTGTATTTTTCGCGATCAAGCAACTTCGCCTGACGGAGTTGCTTTTCATTTTGAGCGGCTAGTTTTCTGATGATTGCATGATCTGGCAAAATTGCCCGCACCCAGATTTTTTTGGCAACTCTTTTGGGAGTGAAATATTTTGAAAAAAATTCTTCTTCAAAATCTTCGGCGTAGGCTTGAGAATACCATTCTAAAACTTCCTGATTGGGATATTTCAGAATATCTTTGAAAAGTTCTTTAATGCCATCTTTGCCTTCGAAATAGTGGATGGCGGGTTTTTTGTCGAGGACGTTGGTTACGGCCAGCAATTCTGGCATGATGCGGTCAATGGCGTTTTTTCTTTCAGCCATTTTTTCTTGGATCATGCGGGGGTCTTCGGCAAAAAAGACAGTTTTGTTTTTCTTTTTGAAAGTGTTGATTAGTCCCTTGGTCTTGAGAGATTCAACGGCGAGATAGGCGGTGGTTCTCTTGATGAGAGCTTTTTTGGCGATGCGGCTGATGTTCGTCTCTCCAAGTTCAAGCGCCGCCAAATAGATTTTGGCTTCATTTTTGCTCAGGCCCGCATTTTCGAGTTCTTTTCTCAGCATATTTTGTTTTGTCATCAATTATGGCAACAAATAAATGATAGCATATTATGCATAAAATGTCAATAATAAGCCAAGATATAGCGTCTTAGCATATTTTAATTGTAATTTATTGACGTAATTCTTGATATATTTTTCAAAAAGGTGTATTGTGGGTTGTTACGATCAATTAAGAGTGTTTTTTAAAAACTTAATTTGAGGGGTATGAAATGAAAAAATTTAACGAATATGGTTTCTGGGTGTTTCGCAGAATAGCTAGTTTGGCGTTAGCAGTTATTCTTGTGGGGTTGTTTCTGTTTGCATTTTTAACAGGAAAGATGTGCTTAGTTTGGTTTTTATTTTTAGGTATCGACTTGCTATTGCTGGTTTTAATGGTGCCGGTGGAAGATTTCACTAGCGCGTATCGGTATGATTTTTTCTGTGGCATCTGCCATAGAATTTGGCACTAGCATCTTTTGCACTCCGTCATTATCTCACGGTCGTGAGATAATGACGATTTTTTTTAAATTAAATTAAATTAAATTAAATTAAGTTTTTTTGTTAGGTCGAAAAAAAATGAATCGATACCAGGGAAGGGACTGCAAGCTAGGGTGTGACACATCTTTGCGATCGCAGACTTCTGTCACACGTTTGGATAGATATTTTGTTATTGACTGAAAAGAAAATAACCATTAAGCTGATTAAAAGTTCTTGAAAAATTAGGTGTTTTAATTTTAATTTAAAAAAGGAGGATTTTTATGGAAAGCCCAAATGGGTGGATTCTCCCAGGCGGAGAATATGTGGAATGTGGTTTTTGCGCTCATTTGCAATGTGCAATAGATGTGTTCAAGCAAAGAGGCGAAAATTTAGAGCAAATAGCGGTTAAGGTTTCAATGAGTGAAAATTATGGAGTAGTTTGTTTTTCAACCGAGAGTAGAGGCTTGACGCAAGAGCAGAAAAGGAGAATAGAAGAATATTGTGAAGTATTTGACTGCAAGTTACCTCCGATATATTTTACGCTCGAAGGACTCATTTAAATATTTTGAATTTTTTTTGGATGGGGAATAAGACCCCCACCTTTTTTAATTCTTACTTTTCTGATTAGGAATGAGCTCCCACATAAGTTCGAGGATGTTTCTGAACAAAATTAAAAGGAGTGCAATCGGTTGTGATCGCACTCCTCTTTATGTCTTTAATGTCAGCGTAACTAGCGGGATCTAGTTACGAGGTTAGCAAAAGAACTTTCTGAGACAATTAATTCTGCTTTGGGTTTATGGTTGCATGGAGTGGCTGGATATTTTCTCATAAGCTGGTAAATATCTTCAAGATATTCTCTTCCAAGTTCACGATCAAAAAAGGAAGGACCTGAGGCAAAAAATTTATCAATAGGAAAAGCCCATTTCCCGAAATTGTTCGTGGTGAAGACTTCCTCCGTCGTATAGGTAATTTCTATTCCGCAAATCCTGAGGTCGCGTATTTCTTGGTTGTTTCCTTTGGCTCTTCTGAGGTCAGCCTCCTTTAATAGTGCTCCTTGCAAGATAGCATTTCCAAAAGTTGTACTTATGAGGCTAGCTCCTTCAAAATCTGCGTTGGTTAAATCTGAAAAATTAAAAGTTGTATTGTCTGCTTGAGAAATACTCATGTTAGCACCTTGCAACTTTGCCCCACAGAAAGAGGAAGCATAAAGAATTGCCTTGATAAGGTTAGCTTTAGTCAATGTCGCACCATCAAAGTTGGCCTGGTGAAGGGATGCCCTTTCCAGAATAGCCTCTATGAAGGAAGCGCCCGCTAAGTCAGCTTTCTTAAAAGAAGCGTTGGTAAAATTAACTCTGTCGAAGTGATATCCTGCAAAATTTCTTCCATCAAAATTTAGATTTGAAAAATTAACATTAAAGGGGCGATATTCGTTCCAAATATCTCTCCCTAATCTTAAGAGAAATAAGGCGTAATAATTTTTCATGGTCAGCTCCCGAAGGTTTCATTGTTGGTTTAAATAATTGCTTTGTGGCTAGCACCAAAATGACGATGAAAAATTGTTCATCATGCTGGTGCTAGCCGCAGGCAAAATCTTGCCAAAATTCTTTCATTTACTTTAATTGGATTGTTAAAATACTGAAGTCATATCCTAGCATTTTTTGCAGGAAAGTCAACAATTGGGATAAAAATGAAAAATTCCTCAAAAAAGTTGACAATTCCTGGCTTTCTTGCTATATTTTAAGAGCTTTAGGAGGTTCTGCTGCCTGGTGGCAGTTTTTTTGTTTAGCTCTACGAATTACGAATAGAGGCGTACGAATGTACGAAAAAACAAGAAAAAGAACTCTGATTTTTTTAAAGGTATTTAATTAAAAAGTAATCGCTACTTGATTATGAATTAGTTACAAATGCATGAATGAAAATTCGTACATTCGTACCAATTCGTAATTCGTAGAAAAAAATATGGAAATTCGAAACATCGCCATTATCGCTCATGTGGATCATGGCAAAACAACTCTGACGGATGCAATCATGCGCCAAACTGGCATGGTGGAAGAAGGCGTCAGCATGGACAACAATGCGTTGGAACAAGAACGTGGAATCACGATTTATGCCAAGAACACTTCCATCAATTATCGCGGGACTAAAATCAACATTGTGGACACTCCCGGGCATGCTGATTTCGGCAGTGAAGTGGAACGCGTGCTGCGTTCAATTGACAGTGTGCTGCTGATTGTGGATGCCCAAGAAGGGCCGATGCCACAAACAAGATTTGTTTTGAAAAAATCTTTGGAGTTGGGACTAAAACCAATTGTGGTGATTAACAAAATTGACAAACCGGCGGCGGATCCTGATTTAGTGCAAGAACAAGTTTATGAACTTTTCATGGACTTGGGAGCTTCTGATGAACAGCTTGATTTCACCACGATTTATGCCATTGGTCGCCAAGGGATTGCCAAGGAACATTTGACCGATGAATCTGACAACTTGGAACCATTGCTGGACATGATTTTGCTGAAAGTGCACGCTGCCAAAGCTGACAGAGCAGCCCAACTTCGCATGCAGCCTTTTAATCTTGGCTATGATAACTTTTTGGGACGTTTGGCTGTGGGTCGCATTCATGAAGGCACCATCAAAGCGGGTGCAACTTATGTGCTGAAAAAAACTGATGGAACTCTTGAAAAGTCGCGCGTCACAAAACTTTACAATTTCAAAGGCACGGTGCGCGATGAAGTGACTGAGGCTTATGCGGGCGACATTGTGATGGTGGCTGGTTTTCCAAAGATTGATATTGGCGAAACTATTTGCGAAAGTGAAGAACAGGAATCTTTGCCAGCGATCACGATTGATGAACCAACAATCTCTTTGCGCTTTTTGGTCAATGATTCACCGTTTGCCGGACGCGAAGGAAAATTTGTGACCAGCAAGCAAATCAAAGAACGCTTGGAAAAAGAATTGGAAGTCAACGTGGGGCTCAAAATTGATTTTTCAACTTCGGAATATTACACCGTGTTTGGTCGCGGCGAACTGCACGTGGCGGTGTTGTTGGAAAATATGCGCCGAGAAGGTTATGAAATGCAAGTTTCGCAGCCGCATGTTATCATCAAGGATATTGATGGAATCAAGAGTGAGCCGTTTGAAGAAGTGACGGTGGATGTGCCAAGCGAATTGGCTGGGACGATCATTGAAACTTTGGGCAAAAGAAAAGGCATCATGACTGACATGCACGTGCACGGCAGTCAGACCAGACTTTTGTTTGAAGCGCCGACGCGAGGCATGTTGGGTTATCGCGGCCAGTTCGTGGTTGACACGAAAGGTGAAGGGATTATGTCTTCGCGAGTGATTGGTTTCAAACCTTATGTTGGGGATATCAAAAAGCGTGAAGTTGGCAGCATGATTTCCAATGGAACTGGCAAGGCTTTGGGATTTTCTTTGGCCAACTTGCAAGATCGCGGGGTGCTGTATATTGGCGCTGCCACGGAAGTTTATGAGGGCCAGGTGATCGGCAATGTTTCTAAGGGGGACGAAATGACGGTGAATCCTCTCAAAGGCAAACAACTTTCCAATATGCGTTCTTCTGGCACGGATGAAGCAATCCATTTGATTCCGCCATTCACGCTTTCCATTGAACGCGGATTGGAAATTATCAATGACGACGAATATCTGGAAGTGACGCCGCACTCAGTGCGTTTGCGCAAACAATTTTTGAAAGAAACCGAGAGGACGAAAGCGGGAAGGAAGAAATAAATTTCATAGAGCATGGAACATAGAACATGGAGCAAAAGAATGAGAATGTCCAAGGTTTAATGACTAATGTCAAATAGAATCCAAAATACTTTTCTGTCTTTGCGAGCATGTAATCATGCGTGGCAATCCAGAGCGATGTAAAGCCCTGGACCGCCACGAATTTTCGAGTACAAAAATCCTCGCGGAGACGAATCGATATGCTACCTTGCTAAAAACTTTCAATACAAAAAAATCCCGATGGAAGTCGGGATTTTTTTGTTGCTTGATTGTTACGTAGCAAGCTACGTAACAAAGCGGTGGAGTTCTGCTTCAAATCGGAGAAGAACTACGAAATGATGTTTAGAGGGAAAGATCGCGGATGGTGCGAGCAGTGAGGGTGGTGTCAGTCAAGGTTCCGTGCACAATCAGCTGGTCGCCAACTTTGATGTTCGCAAAATCAACAGTCTGCCAAGCTTTGTTGAAAATTCGGGTGGTGCCAGTTTTGGTCACCGTGAAAGTTTTGGCGTTCTTGGTGATGGTCAAAGAATCTGTGGTCACGCTTGTGACTGTGCCAGCAAGTCCTCGACGATGACGCTGAGTCCCAATTGGTTTGGGAACTGTTTTATTTTTCAAATTGCGCTCATGGCGAAAATTGTTTCCATTGAAAGTGTTGGCGCTGGCATCCAGCACAAAGCCAGAAGTTCCCAGCACAATTGCCATCCCACTGATTGCCAAAGCGTTTCGCATGTTTTTTTTCATTTTTCTTGTTTTAGGAGTCACGCATTTTAAAGTTCTTGGATTTAAAATTCGTCAAACCTTTCGCTTAATTTTTAGGGAGAGCTTTTTAAGGCCCACAGTTTTTGATACGCCAAGAAAAATTATTTCTTTTTAAGTTGTATCCGATGTTGGGCTTTAAGGGTCATACGCAAATTATGGTTTTCAGAAACTAAGTTAGAAACTCTTACTTCCCTCGTTTGCTTTTTGGGGTGCGCTCCTTTGGTTAGGAACTATAACCAATCGCTCGCAGTTCGCTGTCGCTCATATGGCCAAAAAAGAGCCTAGTTTTCTAAAAATTTAGATTCAGTTTGTTTTACAGGGCTCTTTTTTGATTTGTAAATTAGCATCGGTTGTAGTAAACTTTTGATATTATGAATCCACTTAATTTTCATCATCATCTCCAAGATCTCGGCCCGCTGGTTCATTTCATCAAGAGTGGATCTTATTTCGGGATTTTCTTTTTCTCGATTTTGGTCAGCTATTTGCTGCCAATTCCAGAGGCAATTTTTTTGGTGCTGGTTGGTTTTGTGGCGAAAATCACAGGGCTTAATTTGCCCGGGGTGATTTTGCTGGCCACGGCGGGGATTATTATTGGCGATAATTTGCTTTATCAGCTCAGTTTTTTTGGCAATAAATACGTGGAAAAATTCAATCACAAAATGCGTCAGCACAAGTTGATCAAATATGAACATTTGGTAACACAGCACGTGGCGGTCAGCGTTTATTTTTTGAAATTCGTGGCGGGCGTGCGCTTTTTTGGCCCAGTGATTATGGGGTCGCTGCGCGCCTCAAGAAAAAAATTTGTCATTCACAATGCCATTGCCTCTGCGGTTCACACGGGCGTGCTAATTTTGTTGGGTTTTTATTTTCATCGCAAAATTGTGGCAACGGTGGCGGGGGTGGAAATTTTCAAAAATGTGCTGCTTTTTTCTTCGGCCGTTATCGTGGGATTTTTGCTGAGTCTTTCGGGAAGAAAGGACCGCTGATTGATACTGATTAAGATGATTTCACTGAAAGTTCTTTCGTGATTCAAACTCAAACTCAAAAAAGCATCTTTGAAGGATGTTTTTTTTGATTGGTTTGGGTTTTTAGGGAGGTTAGGCAGCTCCCATTTTCACCTTCCAAAAGTTATCCACAGCCTGGCTAAAAAATAAGTCAAATTAGCTTTGTAAAAACCCCCAAAGCATGATATAATTTGAAGGTAAAAAAATGTCAATTAAGTGGAAAAATAAAGCAAATTATTGCTGAAAAAAAATCAGGATAATGAACATCAAAAACAAAATCAAAATTCTGCTTTTAACCAGTCTTTCTTTGGGTTTTTTAAGCTTACCATTTTTCGCTAACGCTGCCCCTACTCCTAATAATAACCAAATTGCCATCTCAGTTTACATTGTCAACAATGACAAATCCACAATCAAAAATGGTCAATACACTGTGCGCTTTGCCCTTTACAGCACTGATCGCACAAATATTGACCCTTATCCTTCCAACGCAGATGCGGGTCAAAGAGTCTGGCAAGAAACTCAAACCCTTAATGTTAGCGATGGTTTGATTGTTTCATATTTAGGCAGTGTCAACCCCTTCCCAGCCGCCCTGACTTTTTCCAACAACTCTTACTACCTTGGCATCCAAATCAATCAAGACTCCGAAATGGCCCCACGCAAAAAAATTGGCTCCGTGCCAGTAGCCATTGATTCAACCTACCTGCAAGGCAAAAATCTGGGCAATCAAGCTGACAACATTCCAGTGCTGACTGCGGGAGCAGCTCTCGATTCCAGCATCCAACAAAACATCACTCAAGTTGGAACCATTTCAACTGGAACTTGGCAGGGTGCTCAAGTTGCAGACAAATACATTGCCAATTCCCTGACTGGCAAAACTTACAATGGCGTCAACCTAACTTCCAGCAATGGCAATCACAATCTAACCCTAGCCGTTGACGCAACCCTTGATCAAAACCTCTCCACCCTCTCAGATGTGACTTTTGCGAAACTAAATTTGACCAACGCTCTGACTGCTGTCAGCGGCGGCACGGGTTTTGCCAGCTATGCTACTGGCGATATGTTTTATGCATCTTCGCAAATCGAATTGGCAAAATTGTCAGTTGGCCTGGAAAACCAAGTTCTTGTTGTTGTGAATAATATCCCGACCTGGAAAAGTGTTCAGCTTGGTGAAGGTCTTCTCGGCACCCTGCCAATTGTCAATGGCGGAACTGGCAACACTGCCTTTGCAAATGGTTCGATCATTTTTGCTGATGGCACAAAACTTACTCAAGACAATACTAAACTTTTTTGGGACACCGCCACGCAAAGATTGGGTATCGGAACCAACACTCCTATCACCGCTTTGGAT
>CAIOVI010000009.1 GCA_903861715.1 uncultured bacterium | reverse complement strand
GATATATTGTGCGACGTATTGTTTATTTAAAGAAAAAAGCCGAAAGCTATTTGTTCCTCCCTATTTCAATTTAAAATAACTTATGTTATGATATTAGCACATTAGTAATTTGCTTGCAACTGTCCCCTGTGGATAAGTCAAGCCAAGCAAAATATGGCCCATTATAAAGGCACTTCGTCAGATAATTTAGCAATGTTTTTTATTATTGCAATGGTTGCGATTTTGATTTTTTGTATTCGCTAAATTGCAATTTTACCGAATTTATAAGATTGTAAAATATCACTCGCACGTTGCTTGGAAAACCCGAAAAACTGCCCTATTTCGCTTGGGCCCACGTTTTCTTTGACCATTTCTTCCAATTTTGCAATTCCACCCTTTAAAAAATATTTTTCATCAAAAAAGGATCGACTAAACAATTTAGGATCCTTTTTTATTAAGGTCTTCATATTTGATAATTCGATTTTTTCGTTTAATCGTTCAATTTCCAAAACGCGAGCATTTTGCCATTCAATATGAATTTTAGGCAAAGATAATCGTTGTTTAAAATAATGCTTAATAAGTTCCAGAGTGTTAGGAACATAAGCCGCACGCATAAACTCATTCATTTCGTCACCCTCCATTAAATAAATTTTTTCATTGCAATGTGGGCAATATTTCACAAAATAACCACTTCCCCCTAAATTTGAACCGAGGTAGTCCATTCGGCCAATTTTTTTGAGACTCATATGATTTTTATAAAATAGGACATCCGCCGGCTAGAGCAAATGTCCATATAAGTATTTTATGACAACGCTAGCCCGTTGTCAAAACTTTTTAGGGGTAAACCTATGGTGTGAGATTTGTAGGGGTTCTGAGGCCCAAATAATAAGCCAAAGCAGAAACCCATATTGCATAAATTCCAGCTGGAATCTCTTTTTGCAATATTAGAAGATAGCACACGACAAAAGTTAGTGCAAGAGCTATTAAAGCTCGAACGCTCCCCTGTGGTAAATTTAATGGCTTCATGTTTTTTTTAACTTAAGATTTATTCAAAACCAGGAATTTTCAAAACTTGACCGACCTTTATTTTATTAAAATTTGTCAAGTTGTTTGCTTTTGCGATTTTCGCCCACATACTCCCATCTCCGTAAAAGTCTTGCGAAATTGACCAAAGTGTTTCGCCTTTTTTTACAACGTAACCAGTCGTAATGTATTTAATTTCGGGTTTGTTAGTCTTGATCGGAATTTGCATTTGTGCATTTTTTGTTAAAATTCGATAACTAACAATATGATAATTGTTTTTTTTCCAAGTTGGAAAAATATCCAAAGGATCAATAATATTGCAATCTTCTGGACGCCAAACGAAAAAATGTTGAGAGGGTGAAAAATGATCAGTTTCGGCAATGCAAGTTATATTCGGGGCGTTATAAACCTCTTCGTAATGCAAACCAAAAAAGTCAGCAATCTTTTGCAAATTAATGTTGCATTGATTGACCCATAATTCATTTTTAATAAATAAATCATTCATTGCATTCGGCAAAAAAGTAAACCAATTGTTGATAATTCCAAGATTGCAAAATGAAGTTAAAAAGCAAGCCGCATTTTTGAATTTAATTGTCCTGGAAGTACCTAAAAATTTTTCAGCCCAGTTTGGATTTTTTTGTGATTGATAAACCATATTTTTATTTTTTTATTAAATTATTATCACCTTTAAATAAATAACCTTTAATCCATTTAATATCGTTTTTTATTTCTGAAATATCACTATTAACACGATGAATTGGGCAGTTTCGATTTGATTTTTCTAATTCTGAAAGGCGTCTTGTAGTTGAGTGCCAAAGCACTTTAAATAAATAGCCCAAAATGCCAAGAATTCCAAAAATAATATTAATATAGATTGATTCGAATTTTTCCATAGTTTTAGAAATTAAGTTATAAATGCGAAACAACCAATATGACAAAGCCCAGCTTTCCATTGAAGTGTATGGGTACCAATTTTTGTTTTCGCCCAGTACGCGTCTTTTTGCGAGTACATTTTTGGAATGTAAATCATAGTTTTATATAAAAAATTAAAGATAAGCACAAACAGCTTTGCAAATTGTCGTTCCAACTTCTCCACGAATGCCAACCCACGAAATACTTGATGAAACTGTGCAAAAATTCAAATAATATGTTGTTTTTGCTGCCAATTCCAAAACTTTTTCTACTGCGTGAATATAAAACATTTGCACCATATTTCCTGGATTTGCACCGCTTGTGAAACCACTATCTGATTCGCTGTTGTTAGCTGTTGAAAGTGTAATTTTTTGACCGCAATATCCTGCTGTGCCTCGATATGCTCCTGAAACAACTTTCAATTTTATATTCCATAATCCGATCGGAATCGCGCCCGAAAGTGCATTATACCAAATATCCGAAGTCGGCGAATCTTGTGTTTGATATGTTGTGCTTGTGGCAAAAATCACTGACCATTTGTCCGGATTCATTGGAAAACCGATTGGTGTTAGAGCGCACGAATAATTCAAAAGTGTTATTGCATATGTTCCCGTATTTTCTGCGTCATAATCTGTGCCGTGAAAAACAGTGACATCTGTATTTCCTCCTGTATATGCACCAACTGCCACTACAATGCCATATTTTACGCTTCCGTGTTGCGTATATTTGATTTTTTTGCCGACTGATAAAATTGCTGTCATATTGGCTGCAAAACGCAAAACATAATTTGGATCATCTGAACTTTGTAATGTTGGTTGAACTGATGTCGCGCTCCATTCCGACACTCCGTCTGTTGGTGTTGACCATTTAACATCAAAAGCTGTGTCAGAATTTTTTGAAAGAACTTGACCTATTGTGCCACCTGCTGGAACACTTGAAATTGCAAGTTTTCTAAGTGCTTCGACAATACAATTGAGTGCGTTAACAATTCCACTTGTTTTAATATTTGGCATATTATTGTTGTGTTAAACCAACTGGAAGATAAAAATATTCCAGGGAATAAATTAAAGGACATGTTTGTAAATCGTAATCAGATTTAAGAGTGATGCTAAAAAAAATAAACGAAAAAATACGATCAACATCTTTAGTAAAATGACATTGAGTCTCCCGATAACTTATAGCCCGATCACATGATTCACTAGGATCTGAAAAGAGTTTATTAGCACGTTGAAAATTTAGTTTTGCAAGATCAAATTCTTCAGTATCATATTCGAAATAAGTTTGAACTAAAATATTTGGTGAAAGAACAGTTAAACCATCAATTTCAGAGCTTAAATTTCCACCATGGCGAACCAATAAACCAATAGGAACATGCTTGCCAATTTCAATTTCGGGAAGTGTAAAATAAACAGAAGCATAATAAAAATCAGAAGCTTTTTGAAAAATTCTATTTTTTAAACCCGAACCACCACTTGACCAATAGTTACAATCAAATAAAATATTTTCTCCATATTCATAAATTTGGGTTACATCTGCACCAGTACCAAAATCTTGCTCACGAACCACTGCCCCATTGTTATAAACACAAATCAAATAACGACCAATGGAATCAACCGTATAGGGATAACCATTAGGTTGATTTTCAGAAACAACTGCAATACAAAAAGCCTTTTCATTATTTGCATAAATAGCCTTAAAATTATAAGGCGCTCCATTGACAGAGCTAATTCCAGAAATTTGAGCCAATAATAAACAATCTTCATCGTTATAAAAATAAACCTCGCAAAGACCCTGCAAATTAACTAGAGTAATAACTAATTTATCATTTAAACGAACCAAACTCATTGGATATTTTGCCTTAAAACTTTTAACAGCTTTATAAGTGTTTGAAATTGGTGAAAATTTAAACAATTCAGATCTTGTTAAATCACTTGAAGATTGCACAAAATATAAAAATCCATCCAACCATTCTGCGTCAACTACTCTACCTATTCCAGTAAGAACAGTAGAAAAAGAAATTCCGTCAGTTGTAGAAAAAAGATCACCACCAGAAGTAAGAAGATAAGTTACTGTGTCAGCCTTAACAACTGAAAAAGTAGTAAAACCAGATTCTAGATAAGTGGAATAAGTCCAGGAACTAGTCGGATTAGTTGAATAATAAACTTCATCATGGGCAGAATTACCAGCGTCTATAATTGCCACCATTTGAGTGCCAACAATAAAAAGAGCATAAACATAATTAGAACCTGCACCTTTTGCAAAACTATAAACCAATGTCCAGGTTTGGCCATTTAAACTTCGCAATAAACCAACGGCTCCACCAGTTGTTTTAACAACTAATTTATAAAAATAACCGTCGGTCCATTTCACTATTTGACTTGAGGGAGTTCCAGTTGTTTGATCAGCATAAGTAACATCATCCGCAATAGTTAAATAACCAGATTTTGGTTTTAAAGTAATTTTACTACCAGTATTAATTTTATTAGGATTTGCAGGATCAAAAAAATTCTGACCCTGGCCACCCAAAAGATTATTAATTTTTACAGATTTTATATTACTCATCGGTTTGTTTTTAATTGAGTTATAAGCGACTGCAATTCTTTAAACCATTGATCTCGAATTTTTGTTATTTGATCAACAGTAACATTTGGATAAATTTCGCGAGCAACTGCCACAACCGAAACCATTTTGCGATAATAGCGATAAGTACCACCAGCATAAACCAATTCCATCATTTCATCCGGCACGTCTGTATCGACTACGGAAGTTGGCACAACATAGGATCCGTCATACCAAATTTTGACCACCTGACCAGTGACTGAAAAATTTTCCGCAAACATAATTTTGCCGTCAAATTCATACCACCTTTGCAAATCGTTATCTTCCGAATATTGCAAATAATCCAAATCTGGCAATTTATCAATTTCAACCCCTGCGATTGTAATTCGCAAAACTCGAATCAAACCCGTTGGCGCTGTAATATAATTTTGATTTGCAGTCGTGGTTTTTGTGCTATCAATTTTTGCCAAAGGGAAAAGATTGCTCAAAAAATTGACTGCGTCAATTGCGTGTTGGTCGGCGGTGATTGTTATGTCGCCCACATTGTCTTTAATAATTGTAGTAATATCGCCCAATTTTTTTGACATATGATTTTTTAAATTATGATCTTATCCCACCAAACAAGGGGGGCTATTTGGTGGGGAAAGACCGCAATCTTTCCTTTTGAGATTTATTTTTTACCTTTTTTGGGCTCAAAATCTTCTACAATTTCAGCGTCTTGCACGCTTAATTCATCTGCGGTTAATTCTTCCAGCACAACATCCTTGCGCAAAAATTCAATTTTTGCTTTGTCAGTAGTTTCAAAAACTTGCTGATCTTCAATTTTAATCACTTCCTCGCCATAATTAATATAGGCAATTCCAGGAGCAAAATTGATTCGTTTAAATTTAGCCATAAGATTTTTTAAAAATTAAAATTTTAAATCTTGAGAGAAAACCAAGGCGGTTTTTGAAATGAGAACCGCCAAACTCTTTTCTTAACTTATTCCGTAAGCTCTAACCCCGGCAGCCGTTGGCTGACGAATTTCGAGCGTATATTCGCCCAAAACTTGTTTCGCCGTTGTTTTGCCATTGTCCTTGTCTAGCAAGTCATAAACAGCAAAAGCACCACCAGCATATTCTCCGCCGTCCAAAGGCCCATAAGAAATCCTTGAATCATCGAGAATATATGCTTCAGTATCAGACACATGACGATCAGCATAAAGAGCAAGTTCAAGCCCTAACATACTGATCACCTTAACAGTCAAGCCCATTCGAGTTGAATCAGGGCGTAAAAATACCGAACCCGTAAACAACTGCTCAATCTTTCCAATCGTCAAAGCACTGGCATGAATTGAGCTAGGAGTTCCGCCAGCGTTCACACAAGCCACAACAGCAGTGTAGAGTTTAGCGAGAGTTAACGCACCACCCACATTCGAAGTGGTTGTGAGAAATCTTTGCAAACCACCCATTGAACCAATTTTGTTGGTTGTATCCAACGCACGACCTCCATTGACAATCGTAGAATTCAAAAGTTGCAACTGTTCTTTCAATTTCTTAATAATTTGACGATCCAATTCATCACCAGCAATGCCTCTTGATCTTCGCAAAGTTCCAGAAATACGGGCCACCGATTCGAAAATCTGAGTGTAATTATATCCAGCAACCAAAGCGGCAGCACTGTCAGCAATCGCGTCAGAATTTTCACCTTGAGCATTTCCAATCTTAGCGATTGTGAAAGCCGTGGTGGTTTGAGCAGCTGCAGTTGAACCGCAAGCGCCTCGAGCCCAAACATCAATCGTATTAGCACCAGTATTTACAGTTTTAACAATCACGATTTCTTCCGTTCCACTTCCAGCAGGGGTAAGTTTCAAAACATCCCCGACTTTCAATTTAGAAATGTAAGAAGAATTAATTGTTAAATTTTGAGTTGCAGAAGTACTATTCCACAACAGACCAGATCCGGAAGTTCCGGAAGTGATGGTTTCAGTTTCATTAACATCGTCATACCATTCATGCTTTTGATTTTTTGCCACCAAAGTATTTTTTAAAAAGGTGACGAAAGAATAAAGTTGCAAATCTTTTTCTTTCAACATGAGCACATCAATCACGCTAGATAAATCCTCGCGTGTTCGCACATCAGCAATAGTCAACATTCTTTTTTTAAACAAACTGCCTCCCTAATTTCGATATAATCTCAATAGCCTCCCTAGCTGTTTTTGATCAATTATTATTTTTTTAACCTATTTAGACGTAGCACATTGAGAGCTGTGTCAATTCCACTTTTTTTAGTGTCCTTAATTTCTGCGTCAATGGCCTTGTCCACATCAGCCTCATCGCGATAGGTTGGTTGGCGGAAATATTCACTATCGCCATAAAGCTTTTTTGAAAGCGCCCTTTGATTTTCCACAATTTTGCCAATTTCCTCATCGGTTTTGCCAATAAGTAATTCGGGCAAGATATCAGGAAATTTTGTGGCTAAACTTTCGCGTCGCTTTTCAATGTTTAAAGTTTCCATTTCCTTGCGAACCCCACCGATTTCTTCTTTTAAGGAAGCAATCAATTTTTCCGTTTCGCTTGTGTTGCTGTCTTTTGCCTTTTGAAATTCAGCCAACTTAGCTTCAGTTTCTTTCAGCAATCGATCTTTTTCACTCACACTTTTTTGCAGGTTTTTCAGATCCTCAACTGTTGGATTGCCATTTTGATTTTCAACAACTTTGCCATTTTCGGGAGCCGTTGAGTCTTGTGGGTCCTGTTTTTTCTCTTCTAACATAATTATTTTTTATTTAAAAAATTATTTCCTTGATTATTACTCGGTGGTAAAACCGAATTAAACAACTTCTTTTCTGCCAAAATTTCCTGGACTTTATCATCTGCATTTTCCACGCCTCTTAATTCATCAATCGCGTCCCGGTGAGAAATTAAATCTTTATCCAACATTGCCCCATACTCATCAACCTTGGCTTTACTGTCTTGAATAATAAAAGATTGATAAACTGGATCAGTGCGAAAATTTCCGATTGTGAAATGAGATTGTAAAATTGCCGAATTCATTTTGCGAAAAGCCTCATCCCAAAATATGCGCATAAATCCGATTAAATCCAACATGTCCGAATATTGAGAAGCCAAGGAAAGGCCAGAGACTTGCGCCCGAACACTTCCAGCTGAAGAAACAATCCCAGTTTTTTGTTTCATTCGGTCATCCAACATTTTCAAGAAATCTAAAACCTCTTGCCCACTTGTCAATTCCAAATTTCGCATATCATCTTCTTTGCCAAGAAAATGCGTTTGTTTGCGTCCTCGCGTAAATTTATCAGAGTCTTTTGCGCCCAAACTATCTGAAAAAATCACACGCTCTGGATTAGTATTTTCTGCGTTACGCTTTGCATAATCAGAAGCGGCCAAATTGTAGGCTCGATCTAAATCATAAAGAGATTCAATTTTTGAGCGGCCCTCATGACTTCGCGGTTTTGGCATACAAGGAATCCAAGCAAAAGGAATTTCGCCATCCTCATTTTTCCATTGCTTTACAATTTCACCATTTTCAAAAACACAAACATTTTCCAAGTCCCAATAAGTTGTCCGTTTTTTACCTAAAATAGTAACTTGAGGAACTGAATTAACATCTGAAGCCGAAATACCAAGATATTCATCATAGGCAAATTGAACCAATGTGTTACCACGCCACCCAAGATAAACCATTTGAGGATCAAGGGAAATTATTTTGATTTTTTTAGTAATCGGATCTTTAGGAAAATAGAAACAACCAGAACCACCAACTAAATAATTAATACCCTGCTCAAGCAAAGTTGTAATGAAAGAATTTTCGGCGTAACAATCCATAATAGCCTCGTTGTATTTATTTTTTAAATCCTTGTCGGATTCATAAACCTTAGCCCCAATCTCAATCACACCGGTACGTGGGTTGCGTGGAAAAAGTCGAGCCATAAAACGCTCCACGAAATCTTCAGAAAAATTAAAGGTATAAGTTTCGTCGCCATTGCGTTCCTTAACTTCGGAAGCTGTCCATTGTTGGCCATCCAAAACAAAGCCCATTAAATTTTGGAATCTTTTTGCACGCCTTTCAGTAATTGGACGAACTGCTTGCATAAACGAGTCCAAAAGACTTTTTAAATTTTGATTTTCTTGATTTGCCATAGTGGTGCAAATTTTTTGCTAAGGATAAACGGGGGCAAAAAATTTTTATTATTTAAAATTTAGACTTAATAAATTTCTGAGGAGCCAGAGCCAAAGAAAATTTGGAATAAGAGGTGGTTTTGGTTTGATTAAATATT
>CAIOVI010000008.1 GCA_903861715.1 uncultured bacterium | reverse complement strand
TTTCACCCTTGATAGCTGTGAGAGCTACTTGGGCTTTTTCTTGGGGGCTAAAGGTTTTGTGTATTTTGGTCATAAATTTGGGTTAATATTTCCCTCTAAGTTTAGCATATTTCGTGTGCAGATTTATGGGACCATTATACCGTTCTTGCGCGGCTCTTTTTTATTTGCCTTTTTGTTCAAATTTAAACAATATCTCACCTAATTTTGACAAAGAGTTGAGTGAAGAGTAAATTAGAAATAAGAATACATCTTTTAAATAAAAATTCCGATCTTTAAAAAATAAGAACATTTTTAATAATTCTTCAAACATGGAAGCATTAAAATGAAAGCAAACATTGACGTTCTCCGACCACTTGAGGACACAAAATGTCCAATAGTCTCTTTTTCAATAACATTATTTGTGACAGATGAACGATCCATAGAGGCACTTTCTAAAATGCTACCTTGGTTTCCAGCAGGAATGTCGACAACTATTTTTACCGATGAAATGGAAACGAGAAAAGTCGAAAACTGCTATGCGATAATTATTAATACTTATTACAGAGAAACAAATCGTGACAAAGAATGTGTCCGTTTATTTAAAGAAAATTCTTTATACAAAGAAGTTTATGTGATAAATTATGCAATGAAAGGCACTATCCTCGAAGACAGGATTCTTCTTGAAGAAATTGAAAAAATATACAAGAAATTAGTAACTGACATTGACAAAATTACGGAAATTACAGAAGAAGATAAAAATTAAAAACTTTCACTAACCCAAACAGCCTCATCAAACCAGATGGGGCTAAAATTTTGCCTTTTTTCCATTTTTCAATCCTCACTCAGCTAGTCAATCGACAAGCCTCTAGGAATGGACACTACTGATATCCCACAACCCCGCACAAAAAACTCTTTATCCACACCCATTGACGCAAAATCAGAAATATAGTATCTTTCAAAATGCATTTTGAGTTTCGAATGTATCTTAACAAATGAAGCTTTCCGTTTAACAAATCTGGAGCTAGCTATGCACAATGGACCACAGCAAAAAGTAGCAAGAGCAATCAAGACCGAGAAAAAACCTCAGCATAATCATGCTAAAGCAGGTGCGCTGAAGATGACAAAGCTTTTCTTTATTGTAGAAAAAGAAAAATTTGCAATTGTTTTACAAAACTATCCAGATATTGCAGACCTGATTGGAGAAGTAATTCAAGTTCACACAAAAGAACAATTTGAGCAATTCCAATCAGAGCAAAAAAGCCTCGATAAAAAAACTGCCATTGTAATTATAGTGCACAGCATAGCAATGGGAGAATCTACTCGAGATGCGCAACACTGTGCAATCAGACATGACATTAAGGCCCTGGGCTTTATCAATGTCCAATCTGGTAATGTAGCCAGGCATGAGGAAGACGATTTGGCAACTTCCAATGAGATAAAGGCACTTATTCTCAAAAAAATAGCAGCATAAAAAAGCCAACAACACTTATCATAACAGGGCCTTTCTCCTCACGGGGGGAAAGGCTCTTATTACATATAGCCAGCAAAAATCTAAATAATTACTTTCCTCCCCTTAAAACCCTTTCTTCCCCATTTTTGCTTAAAACAATAATCGTCGAAGGCTCTGATTTCAACTGACCGGCGTCGACATAAAAATCGACTTTTTCTTGAAAATATTTTTGAGCCTGCATGATGGTTTGGGCTGGAGGCTGTCCGGACAGATTGGCACTGGGCGCCACGAGCGGGCCAGTTTTTTTGAGCAAGTTTAAAAGTTTTTCACTGGCCGGCAAACGGAAAGCCAAAGTTTTTGTGCCCCGCTGAAGATGGGCAAATTTTTCAGTTTGACAATCCAGCACCACGCTCACCGGCCCAGGCCAAATCGCTTGCAACTTTTTTTCTTGTACCTGCGAAATTTCCACCGCAAAATATTTTAAATCTTCAATTGAAGAAATCAAAATAATCAAAGGCTTTTTCAAATCTCGCTGGCGCACCGCAAAAATCCGCTCGACCGTTTCTTTCAGCAAAGCACTGCCCACCACGCCATAAAGCGTGTCAGTTGCCAAAACTCCAATTTGACCTGCCAATAGAAAACTAGCGATATCTTTTTGTATTTTTTTACCTATCATAATTTTCTTTTCTGTCATCATAATCCACCCAGGATAAAGTGACAAATTCTAGCAACGCCCTGGATTGCTTCGGATGATTACATCCTCGCAAAGACAAAATTTATATTCTTTATATTTTCTGTCTTCGCGATCCGCCCGGGGCGGAGTGGCGATCCAGAGCTGAGCAACGCCCTGGATTGCTTCGGATGATTACATCCTCGCAAAGACAAAGTGGTTAACCAACTAAATCATCATACAAATCAAGCCATTGACTATTCTTTGTCTCTATTAAATAAATTTTCTTCTTACGCGAACCAGCTTTTATTTGCTTTTCTCTAAAAATGGCAGCATTCATTGATGGACACACTTCATAATGCACAAGGGTATGCACCTTGTATCTTTTTGTAAATCCCTCCGTGATATCATTTTTATGTTCCCAAACCCTTTTAAATAAGTTGCTTGTGACACCCACATAAGTCGTGCCATTCTTTTTACTCGCAAGGATATACACACAGGGAATCTTTTCTATCATAATTTTCTTTTCTGTCTTCGCGAGAATTTTTGTACTCGAAAATTCGTGGCGATCCAGAGCTGAGCAGCGCCCTGGATTGCTTCGGATGATTACATTCTCGCAAAGACAAAATTTATATTCTTTATATTTTCTGTCTTCGCGATCCGCCCGGGGCGGAGTGGCGATCAAGCGCTGAGCAGCGCCCTGGATTGCTTCGGATGATTACATCCTCGCAAAGACAAAGAAATAAAAAAACCTACATAATGATTTTCCGAGTAGCAACTTTCTTCAATTTCTCTTGATCGGCCTTGAACCTTTCTTCGAAATTTGAAGGCGCAGGAGTTTCCTGCACGGGCTGCTCTTTTTTGCTGAAAAAAGCAAGATAAAATATCTCCAAAATTCCCAATGTGTTGAGCACCAACATTGCCAAAAACCAACCCAATTGTTTTCGACCAGCACTGCGCCAAAGGGCAGCTGCTTTCCAAGGCAGCGTCCAAAGTAAAACCAAAACAATAATCCAAGGATGGCCAGCCAAAAATTCAGCAAGATTTTTTCCCATATGATTTCAAAAAAGTCTAACAAATTATTTTTCTATTATAGCACACTAACTACTCCCCACCAGAACACCATCGGGGCTTTTAAAAAATACGAATTACGCAAATCTATGCAAATCTACAAATATACGAATCATTTGCATATTTGTAGATTTGCATTAAATTCGCATCATTTGTATTATAATTTTTGTATAATTTTTGTGGGTTTGTCCTTTTTTGATTTATGTTATATAATTTTAGTAGAAAAGAAATCGTCGTCGGGCGCTCGATCCAGCTTGGACGAACGCTCACTTGCCTAAAAAATAAAAATCAAATTTACGGGTGACTCTTGAGAAAAATATACTCAAGATTTTCTCCGAGGAAAAACAAAATGACCACGCAACACTCCCCTGAGGAAATAAGTGAGAATGAAAAAGCTCACAAAATTGAAATGCTCCGGCAAATGATTCTTAATGCCGAAAAAACCATGCAGAGCGCCAAGGCAATGCTCCTGCAAATGGAAGGCAAAAAGAAAACTGGCCGTAAAAGAAAAACTGAAAATGATGACGGCGACGGCACCATTATTGAAGGAACTTTCGACGGACAAATCATGCACGGCACCGATGGCAAACAATATCCCGTTCCTGCCAACTATGCTTCAAAATCAAAACTTGTCGAAGGTGACTTGCTCAAATTGACCATCACCGCAGACGGGTCTTTTATCTATAAACAAATCGGACCAGCCAACCGCCGCAGCGTGATTGGAATTGTTAGTCAAGATGAAAAAGGAAATTATTTCATTCTTTCAGAAGGCAAACCCTATCGCGTGCTGTTGGCTTCAATCACTTATTTCAAAGCTGAACCAGGTGATGAAGTGGTCATCATGATTGCTCGCGATTTGGACAGCACTTGGGCTGCCATTGAAAATGTTTTGGCCAAAGGTGGCGAGTTTAAAATGCCTCAAACTGAGCCGGTCAAAAAAACCAAGAAAGCAGCGGAAGAAGAAGATGAGAATGAATCTTTTCAAACAGCAAGTTCAACCAGTCGATTTCCTTCGGATGGCGGTTTCAATTCTTGGAAAAAAGATTTAACTGAAGAATTGCCACCAATAAAGTCAGCAAAAAAATCAGAAGTTTCCGAGGACGAATTGGAAGATGAATGGACTTCAGACATTGCGGATTTGGAAAAAGAAATTCAAGCCCAACAAAGAGTTCAGCTTTCAAATTAAATTCAAAAAATTCACCCTGTTAAAAATCTAGCGACCAGCCGTTAAAGGAGCTAAGCTCCTGAGCACAGGAGCTTAGCTCCTTTAACTCACCTACTAAATACTAAAATTAAACCCTATGCCAACACCAACTAAACCAGAAATTAGAATCACCCAACGCGATTATCATTTTGCCATTGCGGCCGGACTGCTCATCGGACTGCTATTACTACCAATTTTAAAAACCAATAATCCTAGCATCTATGCAAAGCTGTGGTTGATCATTGTTCCTTTCTTTTTGTTGGCCACCCCGCTGGGCCTGCGCATCGCTTTTTTGATTGGCAAAAAATTTGCCATCGTCTATCAAATTGCAAAATTCGGCATCATTGGCGTTTCCAATGTCCTTGTTGACCTTGGTGTGTTTGCGCTTGCTGCAGTATTTTATAGAACACAATTTGGAATAGAAACAACAACCGTCATAGTTGGTGCGATAACCTTTTATTCTCTATTTAAATCAGTTTCATTCATCGTTGCGAACATAAACAGTTATCTCTGGAACAAACACTGGACTTTTGATCAAGGCACAAAGAAACAAACCAAATCAGAATTTGTGCAATTTTTTGTGGTTAGTATCGTCGGCTTTCTGATCAATGTCATTGTCGCCTCAATTGCCTTCAAATTTGTAGTTGGCTCAAAGACTGGACTCAGTGATGTCCAACTAGCCCAATTTGGAACCATTGCTGCAGCAATCGGATCGATTGTCGGTCTCGCCTGGAATTTCGTGGGCTACAAACTTTGGGTATTCAAGAAATAAGTGTTCCATTTTAAACAAGACCTCGCCGAAAAGTGGGGTTTTTTGTTTTGTTTTAACTGTGCTAAACTAAATCTAACGCCCCACTAAATTACTAATCTTTTACTAATATACGAATGGCTGTAAATAAGCGTGTAGATTTAGAGCATAAAGATTTAAGTTACGAGCTTGTCGGAATTCTTTTTGAAGTTTACAATGAGCTAGGCTATGGGTATAAAGAAATATATTATGAGAGGGCCATCAAGCATTTCCTGGATGAGAAAAAAATACCATACAAAGAGCAAGCACCTTTCATTCTTTCATTCCACGGAAAAATTATTGGGAGATTTTATTTGGATTTTTTGATTGATGGGAAAGTGGTGCTTGAGATCAAGAAAGGAAATTATTTTTCAAAAAGAAATATTGAACAAATTAATGAATATTTGAAAAAGACTGGGATGAGCCTGGCAATTCTGGCAAACTTTACTCCCAGTGGCGTTAAATTTAAACGCATAGTAAACATAAAAAAAGATTAGTATATTAGCCTGCCTGCCGGTAGGCAGGTAAAAGATTAGTAATTTAGTTGGGAATTAAATTTATATATTTGCCTGCCTCGACGATAGGCGGGTAGCTAATTTGCAGATTTGCGGGTTCTAAGCAGTAAATAAAAAGGATTAGTATATTAGTAAAAGATTAGTAATTTAGTTGGGATTTTATCAAATTCATACAACCATATGTCAATCTCCCTATATCGAAAATACCGACCACAAACCTTCTCGGATGTGATTGGTCAAAAACACATTGTGCAGACGCTGTCCAATTCAATTGTCAGTGACAAGGTTGCGCATGCTTATCTCTTCACGGGCCCCCGCGGAACCGGCAAGACCACCATGGCCCGCATTTTTGCCCGAGCGGTCAACTGCAAAAATCCAAAAAACGGAAACCCTTGTCTGCAGTGTGACCTTTGCAAAAACATCACCGAAGGCAGGTCTTTGGACATTTTTGAAATTGACGCCGCTTCCAACACAGGTGTCGACAACATTCGCGAGCTGCGCGAGAATGTCAAATTCCCACCTTCCCATGCCAAATTCAAAGTTTACATCATCGATGAAGTTCACATGCTTTCCACGGGCGCTTTCAACGCGTTGCTGAAAACCTTGGAAGAGCCGCCCTCTCACGTGATTTTCATCTTGGCCACCACTGAAATTCACAAAGTCCCAGACACCATCATCTCCCGTTGCCAACGCTATGACTTCACGCGACTTTCTTTGGAACACATCATTGAAAAACTTTCCGCCATTGCTGAAAGTGAAAAAATTTCCATCGAAAAAGATGCGCTCGAAATGATTGCCGTGGCTTCCGAAGGCGGCATGCGTGACGCTGAATCGCTCTTTGCCCAAGTCATTGCTTTTGAAGACAAAAACATCACCGCCGCCAAAGTTCAAGATTTGCTCGGCACCACCAAACGACAATCCCTGGAAGCTTTGGCCAAAAACATTTTTGAGCAAAATTCCACCGAGGCCATCGCCCTGGTCAATCAACTTTCGCAAGATGGCTATGACCTGGATGTTTTCAACAAATCTTTTTTGAATTATCTGCGTCAAATCATGTTGGTCAGTGTGGATGAAAAACTTTCCAAACTTTTTTCTTTTGAACTGACAAGCGAGCAGACTCAAGCCTTGTTAGCCCAAGCCAAAGGTCACTCTGCCAAAGAAATTCTTTTCGCCGTGGAGTGTTTCACGGAAATTGCTGGCAAAATCAAATCCGCTTTCATTCCCCAGCTTCCTTTGGAAATGGCCATCATCAAAGCTGTCAGTGGCCCTGATTCAATCGTGCAAAACCAGCCAACAGCTCCCCTGTCTGCCAAGCCAACTGCCCCCCAAATTCCCGTCCAAGAGCCTGTCAAAACAGCCCCAGCAGCCTCCCAAGAGCCCTCAAAAGCCCCTACACCTGTTCAAGCCCCCGAAAGCTCTCAGACGGCACCCCCAATTGAAAGCGCCCTCTCTGCGACAAAAATTGAAGCTCCTGAAATCACCGAGCCGGCCGAAATCAGAAACGAAGCCCAAATTGCCGATTCCAATTTCACTCTGACTGACGTGAAGAAGCATTGGGGTCAGTTTGTGCAGGACACCAAGAAAATCAACCACTCCATTTCCGCCGTTTTGCAAAGCTGCCAACCCGTTTCAGCCGAATTTGGCATTCTCACCATCGCCACCAAGTTCCCTTTTCACAAAGACAAACTCAACGAACACGCCAACAAATTGACAATCGAAGGAGTTTTTGCTAACATTTTAGGATTGCGGTTGCTCATCAAAGTGATCACCACGCAAGAAGCCGGCATTGAGATTGCTTCCAGTTTGCAGCAACCTCAAAGCGCCACTCGCACCGAAACGCCACCCTCCGAAACCAGTTCCCTGCTTTCAAATGCGATGAATATCCTTGGAGGAAATTTGGTAGAATAAAAGGTAGTTCATAAAGTTTTTAAAGTTTATAAAGTTATAAAGCTGCATGAATCAATTCTTCATGTTTTTACTTTACAAACTTTATAACTTTTTACTTTTAAACTTACGCTGGGGTGTAGCCAAGCGGTAAGGCAACGGACTTTGACTCCGTCACGCGTAGGTTCGAATCCTACCGCCCCAACAAAGAATAAAAATACCAACCATTAATGGTTGGTATTTTTTATATTACAATTTTTTCCCAATCATTTTCACAAAATCAAAAATGACTCGATATTATTCAAGCGACGTTTTGCTGTTTTTAAATTTTTCAATAGCTTTCTCTAATTGTTTTTGCATATAAAAAAACTGATCTATTAAATCAGTTCAATATAGCCCTCATTTAAAGCAAAAGTCAAATGACAAACATTTCTATTCAGCTTTAGCAGATTCTGCAATTTCAGGAACCCTAAAAATAAAAATTGTTTTTCCTATTCTGGCAATAAGATTATCTTTTAAAATAGAATACTTTTTTTCATACGGAAGCTCACCCTTAGTGGCAGTACCACTAATAACTGGGCATTTTTCCCTATAAAAAATATTATTTTGATAATTTGTTGCAGATACAGCTATATAAGAACCTTGCTCGGGTAATCCCCGCCAAGCAATATCATAATTTTCATATATCGTATCACCAAAATAATATTTCAAAGGAACGGCAGAAAAAACATTGATATATATTTTTTCAATTTTATTATCCTGAACCCATTTTCCCAACTCTTTAATATCCTGCCCCCAATCATAGTTTGAATCAGTAGCGATTTTATAACCATTATCAATACCACCACCAAAATAATTATAGTAAGGCAAATAATTAGGAAAGGTATTGATTACAGAAATAACTAAAAAAACAGCAAGCAAACTAAAGATGTATTTTATTTTAAAGAAATTAAAAAATATACTTTCATTCCAAAAAAAATCAATTCCTTTTGCAACAAGAAGTGAGATTGCCAAAATGATAGGCATAATATGTCGTAAACCTATTTGAAAATTTGAAGACAATGTGATAACAGAGTATAGATATATAAATAGCAATAGTAATAAAGACAGTGGCGTGCTTGTGAAATTAATAAATTTTGTGCTTAATTTCTCTTTATTAAAAATAAAGTGATATAAAACAAATAACATAACAATACCACCCAGCGAAAGAAACTGGAGAGGTAATTTTGTCAGAAACAAGATTGGAAAATATGAAACACCAGCACCCTCAGCCTCATATACATTTCCCAGGAAATAAATTCTTTGACTTGCTATATTCATTCTATCTGACACCATCAAAATCCCACTTAGATATTCTGCAAAGCCCTTTGTAATAGGATTTGATATCGCCATGGCAGATAAATAAACAGCACCAGTAATGTCTGCTGATGATTTGTTAGTTAGCTGATCGGTATAATTGTAAACAATTTGAGAAACCATTTCATTATTTGTCATATTTCTAGTATGAAAATAATAGACGAAACTTACCAAGAGTAATGTTGCGAGAGTAAACGAAGAAAATCTCACCAAATATTTTCCAAATTCCTTTAATGATTTTTTCAAAGCAACTATATAAATCAAGCCACCAATAAACATGGCTGGTAATATTACCAACGATGAGAACTTTGCCAATAATGCCAAAGACGAAAATAGAACTGAAAGTAGATACCAATTCAATATATTCTTATTTTCCACATATTTTTTTAAATAAATTGCAAAAGAAGATAATGCAATAAGTTGCAAAATAGAGGACATAAAATCCATTGTAACCAAAGAACCATGAGCAATACTGAACTGAGAAAATATTATAAAAAATGTTGAAAGCAAGGAAGCTCTTGGACTCCACAATTTACCAACAAGCCAAAAAAGTACAAATAAGAAAATTGAATTGAAAAAAATAACGCCAATGCGAGAATATAAAGCAATAATATCAGGATCATTTTTTTGATTGAATAAAAAAACATGACCAAAATCCCATTCGTCATTAGTACTCTCTAATTCTTTTGAAAATGTCCTGTCTTCAAAGGGATATGTACTTTTATCGTAAGTGTAACCTACAAATGATATATTAGTAGCGTCAATCTTTGGCATGTATGGATTAATCAAGAGTAACGGCAAGGCTGATATGTCTTTAACTAATGGCGGATGTTCAGAATTAAAAAAATATCTACCCGTTTTCAGATAATAATAGCCAGCGGTTATGTGGGCAAATTCATCAGAAGTAATTGCTGTGCCCGAGTATTTGAGGTTTTTCCAATTAAATCCTTCTACTGAAAATAGGGCGAGAAAAAAGAAAACTACGCACAGAACTACAGCGTAAAATGAATAGTTTTTTAGAAGTGATTTGATCATACTTATTTGGAGCAACGAATACTTATTAACGCTATTCTGCACTATTTTTCGATAAAAATCAATATACTTGAATAATTGTAGGCTTAATGATAATATGCAGTCAGTAAGGAAACAATAAAAACAATATATGCCAATATTACTAGGTCCATTCGACCCACTAAAATTAATCTTCAATATTTTAAATGCTCTTATGGCAAAGGGTCTTTTATCAAGGGACGAAGCAAAAAAAATATTAATGGACTCACTTGACCCAAATATGCCGGAAATTGAAAAAGATAAATTTATTGACTCTTTATTCAAGCAAAATAATGCCAAAAAAAGTTAGTCCCATAACAAGTTTTCAAGAACTTGATATTCAAAATATTGCAACAAAAGAACCCTTAAACGATATAAGGGTATTTTTAGAATTTTGTGAAAATGATATACAATCAGCAACCAAGGAACTTGAAGGTATTCAAATTGAAAAAAATAGAAAGCATTTGCAAAAATTGGTTTATGTTAATTTAATTAACAGATTCGACTACTTAATTGATAAATTACTACTTTGGTTTTCCATAAACAATAAGAGTTTACGCGATAACATTCTTGGAACAATAGAGAAAGAAACTATTTCAAAAAAAGAAGTGTTCGAAATATTCTTTGCAAAGGAACGATCTTATGAATTAATTACAGAAAAGATTAAGGAATTAACACGTTCCAATGTTCTTAGAAGCAGACATTCTTCAAAACTATTAAAGATACTAGATACATGCTTAAACATAAAGGATTGCATCAAGCCAAGAGTAAACAATAGTAATGGCAAAATATTCACAAAAACAACTGGCAATAAAAATTTACCAAATAGCATTATAGGATATGCTGATTGGCTATATTCAAGAAGAAATAGCTTGGTTCATGGTGATGGCATAAAATATACACCTGCAGATTTTGAGTATATTAAAAAAACATATAATACAACAAATTTATCAATAACAATTCGTCTTCAGTTAACCTCCATAACTAGTGCGGTTACTTTTTATACCGACTTATTAAAAATAATATCTGACAATATCCAAGATTCTATTGAATAGAAACTTAATAATTACAAATGCCAAATCACCGACTAGGCCATCAAGGTCGCTCGACTTCGCTCCCCTGACTGCCGTCGGATCTATTTGGAATACAACCTATAAGCAAAAAACTGGGTTTTTGCCAGCCTAAAAATCGCGGGAATTAGAGCTGCCCTTGAAAAGATTTTTATAAATTCCTATTTGTTCACTAGAAGTCAGCTCTGTTTTCATCTAATTTCAATAATCAAAATATTTTTCTCGCAACCATAAAATACCAGCAATATTCGAACAATGCAAACAAAAAACAAGAGCACCAAACTCCTGTTAATTTTTATTCTTGCTTTGCAAAGTGTATCTATTTCAAAAGTGATTTCACAATCTTTTTCAAAGGTTTCAAATCATGTTGACATGTTTCCCAAACCACTTTCTTGTTCACGCCAAAATATTCATGAATCAAAGTATTTCTAATTCCAACTATTTGTCTCCACGGAATTTCTGAGTTTTCCATCTGGAATTCTTTGCTGATATTATTTGAAGCCTCTCCGATAATTTCCAGTTCCCTGATTATTGCATCAGCTACCATATCTTTTTTCAAGAAATCCTCAAAATCATCAGCGTATTTGCTGTATTTTTCTATTTTTTCGATAGCTTCAAAAATATGCTCCAGATATGCCCTATCGTCTTTATTTCTCATAAATAAGTTCTGCTTCACTGATTACTTTATCGCGAAAAAATTTACTCAAACCTTCAGGAGTAAGTAAATCAACTTTTTTTTGAATATGATCTTCAATTGTATTTTGAATTTCAACATATTTAAAAAGACCCACATGTGATTCAGGCGTGAATTCAACAAGAACATCGACATCACTATCGTTTTTGGCATCTCCGTGAAGATAAGACCCAAACAAGGACACCTTTTGGATGTCACCCTTGAAAGAAGCATTTTCAATTGCCTCTCTAACTTTTTCTTTAATTTCTTGCTTACCCATATATTTTTTCTTATATCCTAAATATACCAGCAATACAATAATAAATCAAGTTAGCTTTCAAAATAAATTCAACAATGTATGATAATTATTAGCTTAACTGAAGCATTTTTTAGCCAATTTTGTAACATTACGAAAAAACAAAGAAAATGTTACGTAACTAACTATGTAACATTTTTTTAAAATTCCCAACCTCCTTTTCGGCCTTAAAAATAATCCCCTATCCCGGGTTGGACAAACGGGTTGGACAAACCATTGACAATTCGCTAAAATGCCTATAATATCTAAAATCAGCTTTTTTAACAACACATAACCCCGAAATCCATTCAATAAACTTTTCCTTAACGCACTTAACGGAGAACTGCTATGCCACACGAGCAAACTAGAAGGAACAAGGAAGTATCGGCCGCTCTACGTTTTGCAATATCACAGGATCAAAAACAGACAGTCGTTTGCTTGAATAAAACAGGTCATACCGAATATCACGTGACCTTGCAAGATGGAACAAAATTTGTTGCCGATTCGGTAATCTATCACGAGCAAAAAAATGAAATTACCTTTGTACTGAAAAAACATATCAGGGTAAAAGTTACCAGAGAAGACATCAATCCCGTCAAGCCAGGGGAAACTTTTTTTGGAATGGGTAACCCGCTCAATATTGTTCCCGAGATTGTAGGCGGAGCGCTTGGGTTTTTTCAGACCTGCGGACAAAAAAGTGTAGCCGCTTTAATCGAAACAGCCGGGCATGCTCTTGATGTTTTTTGCTTTGTTCCACTTAAAACCATTGAATTTTTTAATGATTTTCTAAAAGAATAAAGGAGCAGAAACTATGCCGACTATTCCTATTGGCGATTGGCGATTGGCCACTTGAAAAAAATACTGGAAATGGCGAATTAAGCGTCAGCTCTGGCTTATTTGCAAAAAAGCAAGCAGCTGCCAAAAATGATTTAAAAGAAAAAGGTGTTAAAATTTTGTCAGCAGGGTTTGCACATGGAACCCAAATTTTAATCTTACCTCCCAAGAAACCTCAACCTAAAAAGCCACCCTAAAAAGTGGCTTTCATTATTTTAAGATTGAAATTTCCCAGGCCTACATTGACGAATCATTGACAAAATGGCGGAATACTAGTATCCTTAACTCCCGAATTGAAAACTCAATTCAAAAAATTCCTTGTCAATTCCGTTCTGTTTCAAAATTCCCATCAACCCAATAGGAGCCGCATTATGCTGCAAGATAGCTTAGAAAAAATGCTCAGAAAAGCAATTGAAGAGATTAAAAATGAAAAAATTATTTCTCTAGAAAAAGATATTTGCATGAAAGCAAATCTATTGAAAGAAAATTTCATAGTAACATTGGAGAGTTCAGGCCGACTTTATATCGAAGATATAATTCGCTGCACGGGTATAGATGATGCAGTACTTAGTTTCTTCGTAAAAGGAAAAAAATACGTAGCCCATTTCAAGAATAACATTTTTAAAGATGCTGGGCCTATCGAGAAATACAAAAAAGCTTCAAGGAAAAATCCGCTGCCACCCCGGTTAAAATAGGGTGGCTTTTTTCATTGTAAAATCCCCTTAATAATGCTATCATTCATTTAATGAGGATTTAACTGCCTAATTTTAAATTATGACCAAAGAAAAAAACAATAAGAATGGCAAGCAAAATATTTTTGTGATAGTGGCAGTGATCGTTGTGCTCATCTTGGTGGGCGCTTTCATGATTTCCAGAAAAAATCTTCCGAGTCTTTCTCAAACGCCAGCGTCCAGCAAAATGGACGTGTTTGCACAATGCCTCAAAGACAGCGGAGCCAAATTCTATGGCGCCTCCTGGTGTTCCCATTGCCAAAATCAGAAAAAACTTCTGGAGGAGTCCAAGAATATGCCTTATGTTGAATGTGCTACATCCGATGGCAATAAACAATTGCAGATTTGCACTGATAACAAAATCGAAGGCTATCCAACTTGGATTTTTGCCGATGGTTCCAGGCAAAGTGGCGAAATTTCGCTCGACATCCTGAGTCAAAAAACCGACTGTGCTCTGGCTCAATAAAAGGGTATTAATACCCCAGGGCAAGCCCTGGACCCTTCGGGCTCACGAGGCAAGCCTCGTAGGCAAAATACCTTTTGTTATCGTCGCTTCCTCCAAAGGCGGACAGGCTGTTCGGAAATGAAAGATTACTTTCATTTCGCTCACTTTGCTAGATAATAAAATCATATGACTCCAACCATAAACTTCATTCTTTCCGTGCTCACTTTTTTGGCCCAAGTTTTTTTGGCAGGCCTTTTGCTTTTGGCAATGCTGTCTTTTGAAAATCTCAAAAAAAACTCGGCCAAATTTCTTTCAGAAAAAAATGCCCTTTGGGCAGTTTTTTTCATTTCCCTTTTGGCAACCAGTGGCAGTCTTTTTTATTCTCAAATTGCTGGTTTTCCACCTTGCGAACTTTGCTGGTTTCAAAGAATTTTCATGTATCCCCAAGTGGTCATCCTTGGCGTGGCGCTGCTCAAAAAAGAGAGCCAAATCCTTGACTATAGTTTGGCCCTGGCCAGCGTGGGCACGCTCATTTCGCTTTATCACAACTACATCATCTATGCCGCCGTGGAAAGCAACACTTGCCTGCTTTCAGCAATTTCCTGCACCACCAAAGTTGTGCTCGGCCTTGGCTATGTCACCATCCCGCTCATGGCGCTGACCGCCTTTGTTGCCATCCTCGCAATTTTGCTTTTGCAAAGATTGGGTAACAAAAAATAGGATTTTTTTATTATAAAAAATGTTTTTGGATATTTTTAAAGGAAGCGCGTTGCGCTTCCTTAATTAATAAGAAACTTTTAAAATTTAACAACTACATCAACCATTCACTCAAGCAAATGTTTCTGAAAGCAAAACCATTACTCAGGAAACTGCCGCCTCAGCAAGTTTATTTTTTGCTTTTTCGAATAATTGTTGAATCGCACGCTTCATTGAACGCTTGTAATCAACGACATCACGCTGAGGTTCCACAAGAAGTTGACGAAAACCACCAACTAGCGGGTAGCAGCCTGGACTATTTATGACAATTTTATCAGGCGGGATACTATTTACAAATGATTTTATATCATCCCTAGGAAGTCTTCCGACTTCCGGATAAATAGTCACAGTTTCTGCCAAAGAACTATCAAGCTGACCGTCCTCGCCGATTATTGCCATTGAAATACAAGAGAAATAATGATAGACATGCCCATTAAGTATAACTATAGTCCTCTCTAGCTCGGATGGCGTTTGTGAAGATTCCACCGCTGTACCATCAAAAATGGCTGCGGAATGGAAACTAACAATAATCTTATTACTCCATTTTCCATTATTAAGAAACAGGAGAATCTTTCTTTCCGAAAGTTTAATGACCTCTTCCTCGGGACTTGTAGCTTCAAAATTTTTGAAGTTTCTAAGATCACCTGCCTGCCAACTTTTATCTTCAGTGATTTCAAATTCCATTTCAGCAAGCACTTTACGGAACAAAGGTGCATCTTCAGCTCCAATTAAAACTACTTTTTTTCAATTTGCATGACAATATCATTTTGCGTGAAGAGAAAATTTGGATTTCAAGGAAATCCAGTGATTAAAAAGCCTGAAATTTTTTTACAAAGAACACCAAAAAATCATAGCAGGTTTTAAGTGGCTTGTAAAGGATACATTTTGCAAATCGCTTTTTGAAAAATCCAAAAATTTTCATCAAAAAAAGGCCTTCCCGATGTTGCGCAATTCAAAATTGCAACACCGGGAAGACCATAATTGCCTATAGCAGGTTGTTATCAGCGAGAAAAGTAAAGAGGGAGAGAACGCTTTGCGCTTTCCTGTCTGTCTCTTTTTCTTTGCTAAATTTCTTGTTGAAAAAATACAATCTGGCATTTATTTGAAACGCCAGCCACCTCTCTTTAGACTCGAGAGCTGATTTGGATTCACCAAAAATCTCATCCAGGCAGTGGGCCCGATCATGCCTAGCTGAAATCAGAAAAACATCCTTGCTGTATCCATTTTTTAGCTTACCAGCTTCCCTTTGAAGAAGTTTGAGATATTTTTCTCCTCCAAGTTTTTCTAAGAGTCTGGCCTCAAGACCGTAGGCATAAATTTTTTTCAACAACCCCGCTTCTCTTTGGCCAGCAAATTCACGCTTGATATCCAGCATCGCATAGGCTGCTTCACGAAGCAACAATAATCCTCCCAACTTTTCTGAAATCTCATTCTGGCATTCTTTCAGAACAAGCAGTGGTGGAATTACTCCCTGTTGCTCACTTGTCGGCAAAGCATAGATTATGGGAGAAGGCATACTATAAATTATCCCCCACCCCTTACTAGCTTTTGCATCTTCAGCAAATAAGGTAACAATGCAAAGATCTTTAAACCCCTCACTTTCGGCTGTGATGTTAGTGCTGATAGAGGTTTTTTCGGGATTACTTTTGTTATAAGCAGGATAGCTATAACAAGTATTGCGATGCAAAAAATTCATAATTGCTTTGGCTTCCGCATCCCCTGTTTTCAACGCAATCTTAGCACCAGCCGAAAAATAACTATAGATCAAGTCCTTTCTCGCCTGATCCGAATTCTGCTCAACAATCTGAGCCACTGAAAAAACAGGAGAAAGCACAAAAACGAGAACCAACACAAAGCCAGTAAAGATTTTTTTCATGGGGCACCTCTTTTTGTTAAATAACGGTTAAATGAAACGAAAAAACGCTAACTGACTATTGTAGCTATTTTCAGAAGAAATGTCAAACCTTGCCTTGTTTTCTGAGCCTAATTTTGATCATTTAAAGCCATTTTAAGCCTTTTAGAGGCCATATTTGGCCTTGTTGGCCACATGCTGTTCGAAAGTTTTGGCAAAAATAGTCTTGCCAGTTTTGGGGTCTGAAAGAAAATAAACGTAGTCAGTTTTTTGCGGACTCAAGGTTGCTGAAACTGAAAGCAAACCGGGATTGGAAACTGGCCCAGGCGGCAAGCCTTTGTTTTGATAAGTGTTGTAGGGCGAATCAGTTTTGGTTTCGGCGATGGAATGCTGAATCTTGTTGGTGCCCAAAGCATATTCCAAGGTGGCATCGCTTTGCAGCGGCATTTGATTTTCAATCCGATTCCAAAAAAGTCCGGCCACGATTTTGCGATCACTGTCGTTTTTCACTTCCCCTTCCACCACGCTAGCCATGGTGACGATTTCAAACAAAGATTTATTTTGATTTTCCAAATCATTTTTGATCGCTGGGACGACTTTGATTGAAAAATTTTCCAACATTTTTTTCACAATTTCCTCGCCTGTCACGTCTTTGGCAAAATAGTAAGTGTCAGGAAAAAGATAGCCCTCCAGGGTTGCGCCAACTGGCAAATCTTTCAAAAATGGATAACCGCTTTTCAATTCCTGTGTTGGATTTTTAGCCAGCGCCAAAAAATCATCGCCAGGCAACTTGTTGGCGACAAGTCGTTGCGACATGTCTTTGGCCGTCCAACCCTCAGGGAAAGTGATTTTGACCCGCATTGGCACCACTTCACCGCCCGTGACAATTTTCATCGCCTCAGGAATTTGCAGGCCATTGGGAAATTCATAAACCCCAGCCACAATAGAGTGCAGCTTGCCAGTTCGCCAAAGATAAAAAGTGAAATAATATTTGCCAGAAATGATTCCCGCCTCCCTCAATTTCTGACCAACCACCAAGGCATTGTCACCATTTTCGATGGAAATGGTTTTAGGGCTGCCAGCGCTACCGCGAGAAAAATAGATTTTGTTGGAAACATAAAAAAAGCCTCCTCCCAAAAAGACGACCACCAAAAAAATCAAACCTATTTTTTTTCTCAGACTTAGCATTTTAAAATTATTTATTTAATAAATGGCACAAAGGAAAAACCTGGAAATTTTTCAACGTAAAATTCATCCTCAGTCTTTTTCTCAGCAAACCAAAGGCTGTTCCTGATGGGCAAAACCATCTTGCCTCCGATTTTGAGTTGCTTTTTGAGTGCTGCTGGCAATTCATCAGTTGAGGCTGAAACCAAAATGCAATCATAGGGAGCATTTTTTTCAAAACCTTCGACGGCAGATTGACAATAGGTTTCCACAATCCCTTTGCGCAAAAAATCATATTTTTCCAAATTTTTTTTTCCAAATTCACAAAGTTCCGCAATCACCTCCAAGGAAGTGACTTTGCCTTTTTCACCAACCATCTTGGCCAGGATAGCTGTTGTCCAACCGCTGCCAGAGCCAACATCCAAAACATTGTCGCCTGTCTTAACAGCCAGTAGCTCCAGCATCGTGACCACCGTGAGCGGTTGTGAAATCGTTTGGCCAAAACCGATTGGCAAAGGGATGTCAACTTCTGCATAGGCAGCCAAATCATCGGGAATAAATTCAATTCTTTGAATCTTTGAAAAAGCCTCGATAATATTATCGGTTTTAAGATAACCCAGATGAATCAAATCGTTAACAAGTTTACTCATATTTTAATAAACACATAGAGCATATAGCATTCTTACGAAAATAAAAGGTCTTGTAAAATTTTGTATTTTTGCTATATGTTTTATGCTCCATGATCCGTGACTAGATTCCCATCACTTGAATGGTGATGTCTCTTTTGCGGGAGCCATCAAATTCAATGGCAAAAATGCTTTGATTGGAACTCATCAGCAGTTTTCCCTTTTCAACTGGCACAGTCTGACTGATGCCCAGCAAAAATGATTTGCAATGCGAATGCCCGTTGCTGCGACCATCAGACTTGGAAGCTTTGCGAAGTTCAAACAAATCATGCGAATAGCGATCATCCATCGGAACCAGCTTATATAAAACTCGCATAAAATCTTGAATCAGCATTGGTTCGTTGTGATTGATAGTGATTCCCATGGTGGTGTGCGGCGCAAAAACCGAAAGTAAGCCTTCTCGAATGCCAGAGGCGTCAAGCACTTCTTGCACCTGAGACGTGATGTCAAAAAATTCAATCTGAGTCTTGCTTTCAACTTCGATTTTTTGTTTGTAAATTTTCATGTTGATTTTATTACCACTTTGATTAAAATTACCAACTACTTTTGTAGCTAGATAAATTAAATTATATTAATCTCCAACTAATTTACGAATCTTTTACTAATATACGAATCTCTTACATTCTATTTGTATATTCGTACATGATTAGTATTTTAGTGGGGACTATGTTTTTATATTTCGCCTTGCAAATTCCTTTTTTATGCTTCATACTCTACGCTTTTTTTGCAAAGACTGCAGCGACAACTTTGGCGGCTTGAGGATTAAGCGCCTCTGGAATTATTTTATCACGAGTTGGGTTTTTCACCAAAGCAGCCAGAGCCTTGGCGGCTTCCAATTTGTGCTTTTCGGTTATTTTTGGCGTTCGATTGTCGAGCGCACCTCGAAAAATTCCAGGAAAAGCCAGCACGTTGTTGATTTGATTTGGATAGTCGCTGCGACCAGTGGCCACCACTGCAGCGCCACCTTTGAGCGCTTCTTCTGGCATAATTTCTGGCACTGGATTACTCATGGCAAAAACGATAGCACCTTTGTTCATCAAAGCCACATCCTTGTGGTTAATCAAATTTGGAGCGCTCACTCCGATGAAAATGTCGGCGCCTTCCAAAGCGTTGGTCAGGGTGCCAGAAAGTTTTTTGGGATTAGTGATTTTGGCAATTTCCATTTTTGAAGCATTAAGTCCCCCAGCTCGTTCTTGATAAATGATGCCAGTGCTATCAACCACCAACACATTTTTGGCGCCAGCAAGCAACAACAATTTTGTGATGGCCACCCCAGCTGCCCCTGAGCCAGAAATCACAACTTTCACATTTTTAATCTCTTTTTTGACAACCTTGAGCGCGTTGATGATTCCAGCCAAAACCACAATCGCTGTGCCATGCTGATCATCATGCATCACTGGAATGTGCATTTCCTTTTTCAATCTTTCTTCAATTTCAAAACAGCGTGGAGCTGAAATATCTTCCAAATTGATGCCACCAAAAGTCGGCTCCAAGGCTTTGACAATTTTAATGATTTCTTCGGTGTCCTGAGTTGCCAACACAATTGGAATAGCGTCAACGCCAGCCAGTTCCTTGAAAAGCAAGGCCTTGCCTTCCATCACTGGCAAAGCAGCTTCTGGTCCGATGTTGCCAAGCCCCAACACAGCGCTGCCATCTGAAACAACCGCCACCGTGTTTTTGCGAATTGTATATTCAAAAGAAAGTTTTTTGTTTTTCGCCACCGCCAAAGAAACTTTGGCCACTCCTGGAGTATACAAAACAGCCAGGTTTTCCTTGGTCAATTTTTGTTTGCTCCTGATTTCAATTTTCCCGCCCAACTTTTTGCTCAATTCGATTGGATCCATAATTTCAAATCAGACAGATATGACCAATAAGTCCTATGCGTCTTACTATTTTTTAACTAATTTAAGCTTCTTGTATACGCTTCCGGCGGCCACGGCGCCTTCGGCGACGGCGGTGATGATTTGGCGAAATTTGTTGGAGCCCGTGGTCACATCGCCAGCGGCATAGACATTTTCAATAGCCGTGCTTTGATCTTGAGCCACGATAATGTAGCCCTGCTCATCAGTCTGCACTCCAAGCTCCTTGGCCAGCACCACGCCAGGAACAGACCCTATTTCAATAAATACGCCCTGGAGCTGAAGTTCTTTCTTTTCCTGGTTAGTTTTCTCATATATCAACCCTTCCACCTTATCTTCGCCCAAAATTTCGTCAATTTTTTCAAAAGAATCTATAGCAATTTTGCCAGTTTTTTTGATTTGCTCTTCCCAAGCAGGTTCAAAAATTTTCGTGCCTTCTTTGTAAAGCAGTTGCACGCTGTTGGCAAATTCAGCCAAATGGATGGCTGCGGTGGCTGCCGCATCTCCCCCACCAATCACGACCACGTCTTTGCCTCGAAAAAACATGGCATCACAAGTGGCACAATAGGAAATTCCTTTGCCCAAAAATTTGTTTTCACCAGGAACGTTCATTTTTCGCGGCTTCATGCCCAAAGCAAAAATCACCATTTTGGTTTCATATTTTTTTCCATCTTCCAAGACAAGTTCAAAACCATCAGCCAGTTTGTTGACCTTTGCGACGCTAGCTTCAATGATGACCCCGCCCAAATCCTGCGTCTGCTTGCGAAATTTTTCCATCAATTCTTTGCCAGAAATTGATTCAATTCCGGCATAATTTTCAATTTCCCAAGCTTCCGTCACTTGCCCGCCGATTTCAGCACCAATCACCAAATGATTAAGTTTGTAACGTGAGGCATAAATTGAAGCTCCCAGCCCCGCCGGGCCAGCTCCGATGATAATTAGATCGTACATTTATAATTGTTATTTTTAACTATTACAGTTTTTTATCATAAAACCAATTTTAATCTTATTCTCCTAATTCGCAAACTTCGTTAATATCTTTCCAGAGTTCCGCTTTTTCTTTTTCTTTGAAATTTTTCATGAATTCTTCCAACTTCAGCACTTCAGGATTAATAGGATCTACTAGTTCATCTTCAAATTCAGGAGTTTCTTTTGTCTGAGGCCATTGGGTTCTCTCCGGCGCTTTGCCAAAAGCAAATTCCACAACCCGACGCGGAGTGAAAAATTTTCTTTTTTCGGCTGGATTTTTCGGCGTCGTAATGTCAAAAGAATTCACAACCCCACCACTGCCATAATTTGGATTTTGAGGCCAAGAATCTTTTTCAATTTCCTTACCATCATTGTCAAAATCTTTCACCTTTGTTTGAAAAAATCCAAATTGATCTTTCATGAGTTGATACAGATATGCTCTGTCAGATGCGACGGTTCCTTCTTTGATAAAATTATTATACACATAATAATCTAGCTCTTTGGCAAAACCTTCCGCCTTCCATTGTGAAATGACATTTTCAAGTCCGCGAAGCGACAATACACTTTCCTTCAGCAAATACCTAGTTGATCTGCCTCCCGCCTCCTTGAAATAATAGGCGCTGTCTAGTTCTTTTCCAGCAAAAACATTTTGAATGATTCGAGCTGATTTTGCCAAATTCCAAAGTTTTTTCAAACTATCCTCTGGAATTTCCAGATTTCCATTCTTATCCATCAAACTGACCAACAACAATTGAAATTGCTCATTTTCCTTGCTTGCTTCATCCTCCAACGTCCCTTCGGTGTTTTGTGGCAAATAGTCATATTCAATTTTGTGCAAACGAGAAAGAAAAGCGGGGTCCATGTCCTGACGATCAATGTATTTTTCTTGTCCTTGATTGAGATTGCCAGTCATGATAATTCCAAAGCCTTCTTGAATTTCAATCTCTCTTCCACTGTCTTGTTGGATGTTGATTTTGTCCCCGACTTTGCGAGTCAAAAGGTGATTCAAGCTGATCAAAACTTCATGTGGAATTGCATTGACTTCATCAATGATTACAACCCTGCCTTCCTCCATAGCTTGATAAATCGGTCCCAGATAAAAATCAGAAACAGTCGAACCAGAATTTTCATCAACCGTCAAAACCTGATGTCCATAAAATTCAGCTTGGGAAATATTTTTTGAGCCAGAAATAATCAAGGCTGGTTTCTTGGAATATTTTTTGGCCGCATGCATAGCCAGTTCTGATTTTCCGCTCCCCAAATGGCCATAAATCAAAATCGGTTTGTCAGCTCTCAGGTGCAACTCAATATCTTCCATTTTCTCTTTAACATAATCAGTCTCAACAATCCTGCCCTCACTAAATTCCTTTTTGCTTTCTTTTAATTTTTTCAAATTCAGCCCAAAATATGCTTCTGGATTCAGTACCAACAAATCTTCTCTCAATTGCTGATTTTTTTTCAACTCTTCCCTGATTTCATCCAACGCTTCCAGCTCTTCACCGCGTGGAGCGTTGTTGGAAGATTTCAGAACTTCAACTTCTTCATTCAAAAGCACTTGGCGTTTCGTTTCCAGTGCTTTTTCATAGCGAAGGGCTTTTGCAAGATTTTCCATACGAAAACCAACCAAAACTCGCTCAGGAGAATCAGCCTGACCCAAAATTTTCTCCGCTTCTTGATTGAAAAAATTTTCTCGCTCCAACGCTTTTTCTGTCACTCTTTTTCGATTTGCCTTTTCCAGAATTTCTTGACGGTCTTTTTCCGTTCTTTCTTCTCGTTGAAGGCCCGTTTCAGCAAACAAAACCTGCGAGGCATTTTGCCCCTGGTGCTTTTTTTCTTCCGACTCATTGACATTTTTTTCAATTGCGCCCCAGTTGAAATTTTCCATATTATCTGCTTAATAAAAATTTGAAATTATTTAAAAAATTCAAAAGAAAAACCCAAAGACCCAAAGCCCAAGTTAACTTGAAAAACTACGGGAGAGGCGGCACCCAAGAGAGTCGTGCGAACGGCCAAGATCAAGGGCAACGACGCTGAGCTGAGAAGAGTCAGGACGCCAATAGGCACCGGCGATACGCGAAGCGGAGCTTGTTTTGAGAAGCCACGTCCAGCCTTTTTCATCGAGATGTTTTTGATTTGCCTGGAAATACTGCCTTTGTAAAATCAAATATTCATTAAGCGAAAGTCCTTCAGCCTCAATTTGAATTTTTTGATTGTTGATTTGAGTTTCAAAATTGATGGGGATGTTTTCTTGCTTTTGGATTTTTGTTTGCAGCTGAGGTTCAGTTAAGCTAGAAAGTTGCAGGATACTTTTATTTAAAGTTTGTTTGGCAAAAAAATTAGCTTGGGGATTTTCATACGTATTCTGGTCATTGTGGCAAAGAATGATTCTGGTCTTTTGAGTTTCGGTGTGTTTGGCGCCAGCAAAACTGCCAGCATTTTTAAAATCGGTATCTTGATAGGTTTCATTGTAACCCTGACTCATTTGAGTGTGCAGTTTTTCAGTGGCTGGCAAGTTTTCAGGGATGATGAGGATTTTGTCATAGCCATAGGTTTCCATTGCTTTTTGGATTTCCTGGCGGTTTTTGCGCCAGCTGTTTTTGATTTCTTTTTCGTTGGGAATTGGCAGGTTTTCTTTTTGATAAAACTGCTGCCAGGTTTGGATTTGCTCTTGTAGATTAAATT
>CAIOVI010000007.1 GCA_903861715.1 uncultured bacterium | reverse complement strand
TGCGGTATAATATATGTAGGTAAAGACAACTTTCATAAATCAAAATGAGTTTGCAAAAAATATTTAGTTTTTTTGTTGCTCGTTTCAATAACAAAAAGCCATGACCAAAATTGGCATCGACGCTTCATTTTTGAGAAAACCTGACACCGGCCTTGGGCAGGTGACGCTTAATTTTTTGCGAAAATTGAGTGAAATTTCAAATGGCGAAGAGGTTGAATTTTTTCTGTATCTCGAAGAAGACACAAAATTGAAATTGCCAAAAAATTTCCGTAAAGTTGTTTTTCTGCCACCTTACAAGCGAGATGATATCTTCAGGGCCATTTGGTGGCAGAAATATCTCTTGCCGAAAAAAGTTCAGGCAGATGGTTGTGAAGTTTTTTTGAGTCTGTATCAATGTGCCACGATTATGCCAAAAAGCATTAAACATGTCATGTTGGTGCACGATGTGCTGCTGGAATTTTTTCCAGATTATCTTAGCAATTGGCGCAAAGCTTATGCTTGGAAACTTTTGAAAAAGGCAATCGGGCAAGCAGACAAAATTGTGGCGATTTCTCACCGAACCGAAAAGGATCTCATCAACACCTTGGGAATTGATCCAAAAAAAATTACAGTTTCCTATATTGACGTGGCTGAGATTTTTAAACAAGAAGTTAGTGTAGCTGAAAGTCAAAGAATTTTGAAAAAATATAAACTCAAAGCAGGTTATATTTATAGCGGAGGTGGGCTGGAGGTTCGCAAGAATGTGGAAAGTGTTGTCCGGGCTTACAAATGGTTGCTTGAGCGATATCCTGAAGACGAAAAATTTCCCAAATTGGTTATTTCAGGCAAGTTGTTGCCGCAATTGGCCCCACTAGTAACTGACGTGGAAAAACTTGTCCAAGAACTTGGCTTGAAAAAACAAGTCGCTGTTTTGGGCTGGGTGCCCCAAAAAGATTTGCCGGCGCTTTATCGCAATGCTGGGCTCTTTGTCTATCCATCGCACTACGAAGGTTTTGGCTTGCCAGTTTTGGAAGCGATGAGTCAAGGCGTGCCAACTGTCACTTCCAAAACTTCCTCTTTGCCAGAGGTGGGAAGCGATAGCGTGCTTTATTGTGATCCAAATGATTTCAAAGATGTCGCTATGGTGATGCGGAATGTTTTGAGCAATGAGCATTTGCAAGCAGCGCTTTCCCTGAAAGGCCAAGAGCGCGCAACTCATTTCTCTTGGGAAAAATTCACTCAAAAGATGCTTAATATCATTAGTGAAATGAAGTAGTGTTTTATAGAAATAAACGTAAAATATTCTGATTATAATTTTGTGTTCGTCTCCGCGAGAATTTTGTAATCAAAATTCGTGGCGGTCCAGAGCTAAGCATCACCCTGGATTGTTTCTCCGCCCAGGGCGAATCGCAATGACAATAAATTAAAAAAGTATATGACTCATCTAAAACAACTCGGCGCGCAATTTTCTCGCAATGCCATCAAGGTGTATTTGATTTTGGCCAATGTGCTTTTGGTGATTTTCGCCATTTGGTTTTCCAATGTGGGACTTTTGCCATTCAAGAACACGGGGGACTTTGTTTTCTTTGTTGCTTTGGCTTTGGTTTTTACGCTTTATCGTCCGGGCTGGGCTTTTGTTTTGTTTGTTGGCTTGCTTGGCTTGGAAAATGTTAACTTGGCGCCAATTGGGCTGGGTCTGGCTGTGCGGCCTTATCAATTGCTAGGCGGACTAATTTTATTTTCAATTGCTTTGCGCGCTTGGCTTCGTCGGCAAGCTGTGATTTTTCCAAAATTGAAATGGCTCGATGGCCTGCCAGTGCTCTTTGCGCTGGGTGGTTTTGTCAGTGGCCTGACAGCGGTCAGCAAGGGGAATAGTTTGAAACAAGCCGTGGTGGCAGCTTCTTTCGTGGCGCTGTATTTCTTGGTGCGCATTTACATTCAGTCGTTGGCAGACCTCAAAAGAATCGCGCCATTTTTTCTTAGTAGCGGTTTGGTGATTGCTCTTTATGCAATTTGGCAAAATGCTCGCTTTGCTTTTGGCAAAATTTCCTTTGAAGTGATGGCGGGCAGGCCAAATGCCACTTTCACTGAGCCAGACTGGCTCGGCGTATATCTTGTATTTCTAACTAGTATTGTATTAGCAATTATTTTCTATTGTAATAAAAATTGTAAAAATAAAAAGTTTGTAATTTTCAATTTTCAATTTTCAATTTTCAATTTTTTGAATTATCTTTTTTTAATAATAATTTTTACATCATTGCTTTTGACCGTGGGTCGCAGCGCTTGGCTGGGAGCGATTTTGATTGTTTTGGGATTTTTGAAAATAAGCTTGCTTTATGGAGAGAAAACAAATCAATTTTTTTCAGCCGCAGATGGTTTTTGGAAAAACATTTGGTTGGTCATAACTAGGCCTTGGGATTGGAAACAATTTTGGCTGGCGCTCAGAAATATTTTTTTTGTTGCAGGGATTAGTTTGGGAATTATTTTTGTTTTCAAGCTCACAAATTTTCAATTGGCCAATCGTGCTCAGTCAACAAGCGGTTGGCAAAAAATCACCATCGCTTGTCAAGGCGGTCTTGATGTGGCAGTGCCGCAAACAATCGGCAGCATCGAAGAATTGGCAAATTACAGCTGTCGGCACATCAATTTGGAAGAGATTGAAAAAGAAAAAAATTTTGGCAACAAAATTTTGGAAGTTTATCGCCCTGATCCTAACGTGGGAATTCGCGCCAGAATTTACGCCGTGGCGCTTGAGCAAATCAAACAACATCCAATTTTGGGAATTGGCTGGGGCAGCATCTCTAGCATTTTGGGAACTGATGAAAGGGGTTCGGGACTTAATGCGAGCAACATTTTCTTGGAAGTTTGGCTGGGCGCAGGATTGCTTGGATTCTTAGCTTTCCTGATTTTGCTGGGATATCTCCTGGTTGCTTCTGTCGTCAATTTTGTCAAAACAAATGGTTCAGATGCGGCGGCCACTTTCGTGGTGCTCGGCCTGTTTGCCATCCTTATTCCAAATCTTTTCAATTCTGGAATCTTTCTGGGATTTGTCTGGGTCTTTTTGGCAATCGCCGCAGGCTTGTCGGGAAAGAAAAATTAAACAATTTCTGATATGATTTTCTTATATATTCTTATTTGCTATCTGTTTTTTTTAAAACTTTTGCCTTTCATTTTATACCCAAATTATTTGCTGCCTGGAAAAATTGAAGGTTATCCAGCCTTAATTAGGGTCGCAAAAAAACTCAAGGGTCAAGACAAACAGCAAACACTCTCAAATATTTTTCAGTATTTGCGTGAAAAGCATTCAAGTGATGACAAAATCTGGCAATGGAAAAATTTGGCAACTCTTTTTTGGGTGGGCGACTTTTCAACGCAAAAAGTGCTGGAGGAAAAATGTTTTCTTTGGTGTCATACGCAAAATCGACTTTTGAAATCGCTGTTGGTAAATTCTGGAATGTTCAGGGAAGATGATGTCCAAATAGGACGAATGTTCTTTTTTAATTCTAAATTTCCATACCAAGGTATTTCGATTTTTATTCATCAATATCTCCTGATTAATATCGATGGTATAATTTTTAAAATAGATCCATTTTATAATATTTTTTAAGAAACGAGTTAGTAAGAAAAAAGGTTAATGAAAAAGGTTATCGAAAACGGAATTTATTTGTTGGTTTTTTTGCTGCCTTGGCAAACAAGGTGGATTTTTGAAGCTGGAAAAATCAGTGGTGGGGTGAGCGAATATCTGACGAGCAGTCTTTATGGGGTTGATATTCTGCTGGTTGGGTTGTTGGTTTTGGCTTTGATATATTTTCGAAAAAATATTTCCACTAGCAAGGGTTTCACTTCCATATATCCATTTATGGAAGTGAAACTGCTTTTGATTTTTTTGGGGTTGGGTGCGGTTTCAATTTTTTGGGCAGAAAATAAAAACTTAGCCTTCTATCGTGAAGTTCAAATTATTTTGGCACTGGGATTTTTTTATTTGGTTGCTAATTTTACAAAAATATCGAAACTGGCTTTTTCTTTTGTGGCCAGTTTGATCTTGCCAACCCTGCTGGGGCTGTGGCAATTTTTTGCGCAGACAACTTTTGCCGACAAGTGGTTGGGACTAGCTGGACATGAAGCTAATTTGGGTGGAACGTCTGTGGTTGAAACATTTTCAAATGGGATTGTGGATGGGCGCTGGCTGCGGGCTTATGGCAGTTTTGATCATCCGAATATTTTTGGCGGGGTTATTGCTGTTGGACTCTTGGTTTCATTGTCTCTACTACTGAATTGGCAAAAAGAAAAAACAATTAAAAGAATATTTTTGTTTTTCGCAATTATCATTTTCTCAGCTGGACTTTTTGCTAGTCTTAGTCGCAGTGCTTGGTTGTCGCTAGCATTAGGAGTAATTTTTATGGCAGCTACTTTATTTTTTCAAAAGAATTTTGCTGCATTGAAAAATTTGATTTTTGGATCATTTGTTATTGCTGCAGTATTTTTGGTGATGTTTGCGGGATATCAAAATTTGGTTGATGTGCGAGTGGAAGGTGGCACGAGGCTCGAAAATCTTTCGCTTGACCAGCGGGAAGTTTATTTCCAGCAAGCAAAAATTTTGATTGCGAAAAATCCAATCATTGGAACAGGCCTTGGAAATTATATTGAGTCGCTTGCAAAATTAAAGCCAAGTGATCAGGCCTGGACTTATCAGCCCGTGCACAATGTCTTGCTTTTGATTTGGGCAGAGCTCGGAATTTTTGGTCTGCTGATTTTTGTGGGTTTTTTAGTAACCTTATTTTGGAGCTATGGCAGGAAAAATGAATTGGCCGGGGCACTTATAATCGCGTTTTTGCCGATGTTACTATTGGATCACTGGCTCTGGAGTTTTCATTTTGGAGTTTTGTTTTTTACTCTCATCATTAGTCTTGCAGTTGGCTTTTCTGGTGAAGAAAAGGTATAATAGGATTAAATACTGATAAATGATTGAAATTATTAATTAGTGAATATATTTATGAAACAACATCAAGAAATACACTTCATTTCTTCAATTAAACAAAAAATCAAAACTGCATCAATTGAAAGGTCTGAAAGATCGGTAGAGGATATTTTTGTGAACTTTTTTAATAATCTTGATAAGTTTAAGGTTTCAAGATCTGAAGCCCCTAGATTAAAATTTCATAAAACCTTATACACTGACGGTATCGTTTCTTTTAATGACGAAGTTTTTACGGTGTTTGAATTTAAAAAAAGTGAAATAAAATTAGCTAATAATGGCGAACTTTTATTTAATCAAGAGGAAAATATAATATATACACAAGCAATAAAATATATCCTTTGTTCGAATTCCAGTAAATTTGCTTCTGAATTAAAATTCAATAAAGTCTTAATATTTAATGGTTTACAAATAATTAAAATAGCTATTTCTCCTGAGAATGTTAAAAAGATTTATCAAGAATTAAATTGGGAAGAACAATTAAATGGTTTCTTGAATAATCAAAACAATTTATCATTATTTTTGCAAAACGTAATTTTAACTAAATTTAATACAATTAAAGCACTTATCGATTTTAGTATCATACTTAACGCTGAAGGTGATATTAACGAAAATGAAATCTTAGAATTGTACAGAGAAGTGACTGAGATGACCGATGCAAAAATAAGTATTATAAGGATGAATTTGAAGGAGAAATTCGAACAGTTTTCTAGGGGCTTTGATGAAAACAAGATAAAATTAGAAACCGCTAGATACCCTTACTTATCAAACTTGGTATTGAGAATTTTCATAGAAATATCAGTTCATATAAACAGTGGAGTTAACTGCGTCCTGAGTCGAGATAAAAAATTGGCTAATTTTAAAGTGGAGGGAGAGGATATAAATATTTATTATACAGAAGAGGATGATAATGGTGAGATGATAGATAAGCCGATAACGATTTATGTTGAGTATATACAGGAAGTTTCTAAATTAAATGATTTTTTTAATACTCATATAATTAATAATTTGGATGTTCTTTATGAAAATTATGATAATTTAATTTCAGATGAGAGAACCAGAAAGTCAATAGGCTTATATTTTACAAAATCTGATTTATCTCACCTCTGCTATGAATTTCTAAGTCGTAGTATCCCAACAGAAATATTAAAAAATTGTCATTTTTATGATCCAGCTGCTGGCTCAGGAAATTTACTAAAAGCACAAGAGGATTTTATTACAATAATTGGCTCTGATATTAAAAAAGTTAGCCAGGATATAATGAGAAATAGGCACATATCTGTTCCTAAAAGAGAGATTGATTTTTTTCAAACCACGAGAGATGATATGGTTTCTGAATTGAATTCTATAGTTGAGAAATCAGGAAAAAATTTTATAGATAACCCACTAATGATAATAATGAACCCTCCATACAGAGGAAAAAATACATGGGTTGAGAATGGTCAAATAGGCAATAAGATAGGAGTTTCTAGGGATAATACGTATCTTGGCGAAGAATTCATTAAGGTTTTAAGATCAAATAAAATAAGATCTAATGATTTGTCTTCATTTTTTATACTAAAGGCAATGACATTTTATTTATTTGATAGATATTACGGTTATATCGCGACATTTTCTCCTACAAATTGGCTACACGAAGGCAGGGGTGAACATGAAGAATTTAGGAATTTTGTCTTAAATAATACAAAATTTCAAGGGGGATTTATTATTGATGGGAAAAAGTTTTTTGATAATTTAAACTCTAATCTTGCTATAGCTTTTTCTGTTTTCAAATTGGATAAAGAAAAGATAAACAATTTAAATAAAAAAAGGCAGGATTTAGTTTATTACGATTTATATAGGGAGCATAAAAAGATAAAGGAGCTGTCTGACTTAAGGCAGTACAAAAATTGGGAGCCAAGTTATACGGACAACGATGAGATAAAAATTAAATTAAAGAGTAAATATTTAAAATTAGCAGATGATATCTTTAATAAAAAACATTTAGCAAATTTCTCTGCTAATGTATCAAGCGGGCATGTTTATTTTAAAGACATCTTTAGAGCCATAAATTCTCAAACGGGTGATGATAAAAAAGTTTTAAGACATCTTGAAAATGATTTTGAAAATCTCGACTTAGAAAAGGTTATTACTGATGAAAAAATTAATAATGAGGAAATTTTTATTGTTGCCACAGACAAATTAAGCGGTTATGATATAGCTATAAAGCCAAAAGAAAGAAAAACAAGAGGTTGCGTTTTCAATATCCCAAAAACAATTGAAGGTCCAACCATGGCTTGGCACTATCTTTGGGATTATTTGGCAACCTATCCAACAAGATTTTACAACGCAGTGCCAATAACAAGAAAATACGCCTATACATTTATTGATCCGAATCCTATTCTAAATATGGAGGATGTTAAGAATTCCCGTTCATGTAAATCATTTAGTTTTATTGAAAAAAATGCAAATGCTTTCGCATATATAGAAGCGTGGCAAAATAAAATTGGAGATTTGCGAGGAGTATTCTTTTTTTTCTTCGCGCTTACCAACTCAAACATAGCCTTAAAAATTAGCAAAAATGTCCTTCATAAAAATAGTCCTATTTGGTGTCCATCTTTAGAAAAAGATGAAGATATTGATATTATAAAAACAATAATTCAAATTGGAGCTGCGCAAATAATAAATAAATACAGCAAAAAGTTTAAGCAATTTACACTATCAAGAAAAAAAGAAAACGTAATACAAACAATAAATTATTTTGATGAAAAATCTAACTGGTTTAAAGATTCTCAAATTGCCGATAGGATACTAAATTTGAATGAAAAAAAAGTACAAACAGTAAAGGATATTATGCAGGGAAAGATTGATGATGAACAAACTAAAAATTTGATTGATTCTGAATTATTAAAACTAAGCTCTTATTTTCAATAAGAAAAGAAAAACGATAATAGCTTAAAGTATTTTTTATTTATGCGAATTGGCATCGACATCAGATTAATAGGCAAAAAGAGGACCGGCGATGAGGTGGTGTTTTTCAATTTGGTCAAAAATTTGGCACGGATTGGCACGGATCACGAATTTGAGTTATTGACGGATATTACGGATAAGAAATTATTAAAAGAAATTAGTGAAAATTTGGGAATTGTTGGTAAGGATAATTTCAAGATCGTGGCCCTCACCCCAACCCTCTCCCAGGGGGAGAGGGGGAAATGGAAATTTCTTCACAACAGATTCGCTTGGAATTTTTGGACTTTGCCAAGATACCTGAGGAAAAATCCGGTTGATATATATCTGACTCAATATATCACGCCGTTTTTTGTGCCACGCTCGATCAAAATTGCCACGATTGTGCATGATCTTTCTTTCAATTTTTTTCCGCAATTGATCAAATTTTCGGATTTGTTGTTTTTGAAAATTTTGATTCCACTGAGTTTGTGGCGCGCTGACAAGATTATTGGAGTTTCGCAGTTCACGAGAGATGAGATCATTAAATTTTATCAAACAAAGCCTGAGAAAGTTGACTACATTTATAATGCCATCGGGGAAGAATTTTTAAATTCTAATATTTCTCAAGCAGAGAAAGAGGCAGTGCGCGAAAAATATCAGTTGCCGGAAAATTTCATTTTGTATCTCGGGACTTTGCAACCACGCAAAAACATTCCGCAACTTGTGGAAGCTTTCAATGCAATTAAAGCTAAACTAGGCGACACAAAGTTGGTGCTTTGCGGCAACCTTGAGGCTCACAACGCCGACAGGCAAATCGAGAAAACTGTCAAAAAATATGCTTTGGAAAAAGAGGTGGTTTTTCCAGGTTTTATTGATGAGCAGAACAAAGTGGTTGTTTTTTCTTTGGCCCAGGTTTTTGTTTTCCCGTCGCTGTATGAAGGTTTTGGGATCCCGCCCTTGGAGGCGATGAGTCAAAACGCGGCCGTGCTTTGCAGTGACATTCCAAGTTTGCGGGAAATTGCTGGCGATGGGGCAGTCTTCTTTGATTTGCGTAGCCTTGATGATTTTTCTGAAAAATTGTATGCTATTTCTACTGACAATGAACTTCGCAGTAGGCTAATTCGATTGGGTCAAGAGCGAATTGGCTTTTTTGATTGGGAAAAATCAGCCAACAAAATCCTTGCTATTTTTGAGAAAATGTAGCACAATAGACAAGTTAATTTTAAAAGGCAATTAGCAAAAAGTTTTTAATGGAATTATCAATTATCGTCACAAATTATCGCAATCCAGAGCTGCTGAAGATTTGTCTGGACTGTCTTCAAAAGCAGACTGGCAATTTGGCAGTTGAGTTGATTGTGGCTGACAGCAATACTCAGGAAGACACGGAGATGATGATGCGAGAAGATTTTCCGCAGGTGAAGTTTTTTCCTTTTAAGGAAAATGTGGGTTTTCAGGCGTTAATCAAAAAAGGCATCGAAGAAGGCACTGGCAAATATCTTCTGTTGCTTAATGGGGATATTATCGTCACGCCTGGTTCAATTGAAAAAATGTTGGAATATCTCAAGAGCAATCAGAACATTGGTATGCTGGGTCCCAAGTTGCTTAATTTCGATGGCTCGCTGCAATATTCTTGTTTTCGCTTTTATCATCCCATCACAATCGTTTATCGCCGAACTTTTTTGGGGAAACTTCCTTTTGCACAGAAACACTTGGATTGGTTTTTGATGAAAGACTATAATCATGAGGTGGCGAAAGAAGTTGATTGGTTGATGGGCAGCGCCCTGCTTGTCACTCGCCAGGCTTTGGAAAAAGTTGGCTTGATGGACCCGGACTATTTCATGTATATGGAGGATGTGGATTGGTGTCGTCGTTTTTGGGAAAAGGGTTTTCGAGTTGTTTACTATCCCGAAGCTTTGATGCACCATTATCATGGCAAAGGAAGTGCTAAGGGTGGAGTCGTGAAATCACTGCTTTCCAATAAAATGACTTGGGTGCATATCTTTAGCGCAATGTTATATTTTAAAAAATTCTGGAATAAGCCAACTCCTAATCATCAGTAAAAAAATTATGGAAACAAACAATTTCGAAGAAAAGCAAGTGGAAGAACAGCGAGTCGAGCAAGTCAAAGAAGTTGAGCAAATTCAGCAATTAAATCAAAAATCAAACAAAGCTAGGCTGCTTTCTTTGCAAGCTTTGATTGTTTTGGCTTGGAAGCAAATCCTAAGTTCATTTACTTGGTCCAAAAAAGGTCTCACTCGAAAAAACGTCAACACCCTAGTGGTTATTTTGATGTTGGCTTTGTCTTTTTGGTTGGGCTATGAAAAAGGCAAACAAAGCGCTCAAATCGACAGCACCCCGATTAAAATTGGAGATGTGGTTTTGGAAAACAAAGTTAGCAACACTGACAACACCATTGATTTTTCTTTATTTTGGAGCACGTGGGATCTTTTGAAAAATAAATATGTTGATTCTGACAAATTAGATGCTCGTAAGTTGGTTTACGGAGCTATCAAGGGAATGCTGCAAGCCACGGGCGATCCTTACACAACTTTTTTTGATCCAGAAGAAAACAAAAAATTCAATGAAGATATTTCTGGCAACTTTGAAGGTATTGGAGCAGAGTTGGGAATCAAAAACGGCATTCTGACAGTGGTGGCACCCTTGCAAGGAACGCCAGCTGAAAAAGCAGGTCTGCGGGCGGGAGATAAGATCATCAAAATTGACGGCAAAGCGGCTGGCGAAATGAGTGTTGAAGATGCAGTTAGCCATATCCGTGGACCCAAAAACACTACGGTGGTTTTGACAATTTTCCGTGATGGCAGCAAAGACACCCAGGAGCTTTCGATTGTGAGAAATATTATTAATGTGAAAAGTGTGGTGCTTTCCTTTAGGGAAAATAATATTGCGGACATTACCATCACTAAATTTGGGGATGACACCGAAAAAGGTTTCGCAGATGCCATCGCCAGGGCAGTGGCTAGTCATCCAAAGGGCCTGATTATCGATTTGCGAAATAATCCTGGTGGCTATTTGCAGACAGCGGTTAATATTGCCAGTAAATTGCTTCCAAAGAATAAAATTGTGGTGATTGAAGAGGCTTCCAATAAGCAGCAAGACAAAATGTATACCAGGGGTGGTGATGTTGCCAGTGGTTTGGAAACAGTGGTTTTGATCAATGAGGGCAGTGCTAGCGCTTCAGAAATTTTGGCCGGAGCTTTGAGAGAAAACAGAGACAATGTGACCTTGGTTGGCAAGAAATCTTTCGGCAAAGGTTCCGTGCAAGAATTTATTGAAACGCCGCAGAAGACCGCCGCCAAAATCACCGTGGCTCATTGGCTGACCCCCAAGGGCAATCAAATAAATGAACTCGGCATCAAGCCAGACGTGGAAGTTGAACTTTCTAGTGATGATTATCTTAATGGTCGTGATCCCCAAATGGACGCCGCCATCAAACAAATCAAGGATAAGTTGGCTAATAAGTAAAAACTTATTAGTGTAAAAACAAAACACCATCACGAAGATGGTGTTTTTTTGTAATGTTATTTTTTTGGATTTGTGTTATGGATGATTACTTGTTGTTAGTTATACCGAATTAACTAAATTAATGCTACTTCACGCAAAGGGACTAAGCCCCCAATGGGGGACTTAGTCCCTTACAAGGCGGACTTAATTTGGTTAAGTTGATATTATTTCGTTAGTTCAAAGCCCTTTTTCTGCCAACCGGGAATGCCTTCTTTCAGCACGAAAGGTTGCACTAGCAGCATGTCATAAAGTTGCACCGCTGCTTCAAACTCTTGCAGCTCACTTGCGCCAGAAAGCACAATTCTTGGGAAAGTGCGGACTTCATTTCGTCTTTTTTCAAGATCATCAAAGGGGATGTTAACGGCTCCTTTGATATGGCCGTTGGCATATTCTGGCTGGGTGCGAACATCCAAAATGAAAGTCGACACGCCGCTTTTGAGAGCTTCATTCAGTTGCGCATTTTCAACATAAGAAACTTTTGATTGGTCAGTGAAAGAGTTTGGATTGCCAAAATTAACCGTGGCTCCAGCCATTTTTTTCCACTCTTCGATGCCACCAGCCAAAATTTGAACATTGGTGATGTGCTCACTTTCAAGCGATTTCAGCACCGTAGCGATGCTATCTTCATCTGTCGCATCAGTGGTGATGAGAATGACAGGATTCTTGGGATTTATTTTTGCGCCAACTGGAAGTTCGTCAATCGCCACATTGACGGAATCGACAAGGTGCTCAGTGATGTAATCTTTGAAACTTCTGACATCCAACAAATTTAGTTCAGTGCCGAGCGCCAACTTTTTTTGAAGTTGCAAGGAGGAGATGGTTTGATATTTTTGACCAGCAATTTCAGTTTGAGGATTTTTTTGCTGGGCATTGTTGCTCTGATTCTCGCTCGACAAAATGCTGGTGCGAAAAAAAGTGATGAACATGACCAAAATAATTAGGCCTAGTCCAATTAGCAAGGCGTTGGTATCTTTTTTGTTTTTCATTTACCCTGTTAAATAAGATTTGAATTTTTTCAAAAAATAAACCTTACTTTTTTTAAGTTTTATTAATATAAACCCTGGCTCGATTAAGCTGTAACTCAAATCTTAATTTTAAAAAATAATAATTTTTTAAAATTATTTAACAGGGTAAATTTTTTAAAATAAAATACTTCCGATGAATTTTGGATGACCATTGATGAAATCGGCAATATTGGTGGTCTTTTTGCCTTCTTTTTGAAGCTCTTTGATCAAAATCACACCTTCGCCAGTTTGAATTCCAATGTCAGAGCCGATTTCAAAAACTTCACCGTCGGCCCTTTTCTGAGTCGGATCTTTTTTTTGAAGTTCAATGGAGATTAATTTCAGTCGCACCGTGTCGGCGTCATTCTTCCAATAAGTGAAAATTCCTGGCCAAGGGGTGAGGGCTCGATATTTGTTGTGAATTGTTTGGGCATCTTCATCCCAAAAAATTCGGCCATCTTCGCGTTCAATCAATTGACATAGGGAGGCTTGCGCATGGTCTTGCTTGTTGGGCTGAATTTTTCTTTCAACCCAAGCCGGCAAAGTTTCCAACAGTAGCCCAGCTCCTTGCTCGGCCAAGTTTTCCATGAGAGTTGCAGTTGTGTCAGTTGGCAAAATGGCTATTTTTTTCTGAGTCAAAATGTCGCCAGTGTCGATGCCTTCATCCATGAGCATGAGGGTGATGCCAGTTTCAGTTTCTCCTGCCAAAAGAGCATTTTGCACTGGTGAAGGACCACGGTATTTTGGCAAGAGTGAAACATGCACATTGAGGCAACCAAAACCAGGAATTTCCAAAACAGCTTTGGGCAAAATTTTTCCATAAGCAGCCACCACAATTAAATCAGGTTTCAAATCCTTGAGTTGCTTGACAGCCTCTGGTTGGCGAAAGGTTTGGGGCTGAAAGACTGGGAGATTGTATTTCTCGGCCAATAATTTTACGGCCGGAGAAGTCAGAGCCTGCTTGCGTCCAATTTTTTTGTCAGTTTTGGTGAAAACTCCAACCAAATTATAGCCTTCCGTGATGAGCGCTTCAAGGATTTTTTCGGATAGTTCAGAAGTGCCCATAAAGACGACGCGCAGTTTGATTTGTTTTTTTTCAATTAGCATAAGTGTATTTGTGTCATCCTGCCCGTCCGCCTCTGGAGGGAACTCGTTTCAGGATCTTTATTGCATAAGACTAACTTAATTAAGATAAACAGATGCTGAATCTTTCAGCTGGATGACAGTAGGATATTTTTAAAAATTATTTCTTTAGCTGTGCTTTCTTGATTCGGTCAATGAAAAGCACGCCATCGAGATGATCAATTTCGTGTTGCAATGCTCGAGCCAACAAGCCATCCGCTTTGATTTTTTGGGCAGTTCCTGTTTGGTCAAGATAACGAACTTGAACCTGGGCTGCTCTGGAAATGGGCAGAAAAATTCCGGGGAAGCTGAGGCAACCTTCATCCGAGAGAATTTTTTTGCGAGACTTGGCGGTGATTTTGGGATTGACCAAGACGTATAATTTTTCTTCAACTTCAATGAGACAAAGTCGCAAATTGACGCCCACCTGGCTGGCTGCCAAGCCCACGCCCTTGGCCTCATGCATGGTTTCAGTCATGTTTAAAATGAGCGTCTGAATTTCTGGAGTTGGTACGTCTTTGATTTTGGCGTTTTTCTGGCGCAAAACCGGATCTGGATTTTCTTTGATGTCTAGTATCATATACCTACGAAATTACAAAATTTATACAAAAATACGAAAATACAAAAAATCATAACTACTCATATTTTAACACATCCAGGCAAAATGGACTAATCCCAACTTTTTTGCTAGAATATGGGTGTAATTTAAGTGTATAAAAGATTGCGGAAGATGGCAATGATTTTATAAAAAGCTAGAATAAAAATTTTGCCGAGGACGGTCCTTAGAAAATTCTCACTTAATTTTTTTTATCATTGCTAAGTTGGAAATTTTTTGTTAGGATATAGCCATGACTACTTCAACCATCAAAAATCAAATAGTGCCTATTTTAAAGCGCCAGGGGGTTCTCAAGGCCGCTATTTTTGGTTCTTTTGCCAGAGGCGAAGAGACCCAAAAAAGTGATGTGGATATCTTGGTCAAATTGAGCAAAAACAAATCACTCCTTGATCTTATTGGACTTAAGCTTGAATTGGAAGGCAAACTTGGCAGAAAAGTTGATGTGCTTACCTATGGCGGAATCAATCATCGACTCAAAAACCTTATTTTGAAAGAGCAAAAAATAATTTATGAAAAAACCAAAAGATCTTAAAATTTTCCTTGGTCATATTTTGGATAATATAGAAAAATAGGCGTGATTTAAGTGTATAAAAGATTGGGGAAGCTGGCAATGCTGTCTATTTTATTTAAATAATTTTTGTAAGTTGTAAAAACTATGGAAGAGAAAAAATTCACAATTCAGTTTATTATCACGGGTGGAACAATAGATTCACATTATGATGGGAGCAAAGACACTGCCGTTCCAAATAAGGAATCAGTAATTCCATCATTCATTCAAAGCCTGAGGCTTCATAACGATACTGATTTTGCAGTAGTTTGCATGAAAGATAGTCGGGATTTAAATGAAGAAGATTTGAAAAATTTGCTCAGCGCCGTGGAAAAAAGTGCATATGAGAAGATTGTTATCACTCACGGAACTTATACGATAGCCGAGAGCGCTCGATTTTTGAAAGCAAATCTCAAGCGCAAGGATCAGACAATTATTTTTACGGCCTCTGCTATTCCTCTTAGCGGTTTTGCACCTTCCGATGGCCCGTTTAGTTTGGGATATGCTGTTGCAAAACTTGAAGATTTGGAGCCAGGAATTTATGTTGCCATCAATGGAAGAGTTTTTCTGCCTGATGAGGTCATGAAAATAATAAGTGAGGCTCGTTTTGTGTCGATATTTCAGAAATAATAAAAAAGTAGCTGAATAATAATTTCAAATGAACATCAAAAATCAATTAAAATCTGTTGCAATAAAGGCAGCCACTGAAGCTGGAAAGTTGTTGATGGAAAATATTGATGTGCTGAAATCAGCTGAGATCCAAAGTGATGCTTATGCAAATCCAACAACTAAAATAGACAGCCAATCTGAAAGAAAAATTGTGGAAATCATTAAAGCGGTTTTTCCTGAGCATGCTTTTTTGGGCGAAGAACTTGGCAAGATTGAGTCAGATTCGCAGTATAAATGGATTATTGATCCTATTGATGGCACAAGCAACTATGTTGCCAAACGAGACACTTTTTCGGTTTCTATAGGCCTGGAGCATCAAGGCGAGATTATTTTGGGAGTAGTTTATTTGCCGAAAATTGATGAAATTTTCGTAGCTGAAAAAAACAATGGTGCGACTTTAAATGGCAAAGCTATTCATATTAGTGGAGCTAATGATTTGGCAAAAGCGGTGGTGACATATTCAACCTATCCGGGCACTGAAAAATTGAAAGCTGCTGATTTTGACAAAAAAATCTTAGAGGCAATTCCGCAAGTCAAATTTTTTGGTTTTGGCGACAATGGTGCAGTTGATTAAACTTTTGGAAAAGGTTCGATGGCTGCCGAGTTTTGTTATCTGGCTTGTGGTCGAATCGATGGCTTGATCAGGTTGAAACAAAAACCCTGGGATGTGGCAGCTGGCAGTTTGATTGCGGCTGAGGCTGGGGCAGTGCTGACTAATTTGAAAGGAAAAGAGTGCGATGTCTATGAGGGAGATTATGTGGCAGGCAGCGCTGAGATCGTTAAACAGCTGCTGGATATTATAAGGAAATAAAAAAAGTTATGCTAAAAGCGATTATCTTTGATTATGATGGAGTGATTGTGGATTCTTTCCCGAATGTTTTTGCGGTTTATAGAAAAATTTGCCAAAAGCTTGGAATTGCTTTTCCGGAAGATATTGAAACTTTTAGGAGCATTTATGGTTATAGCTATTTTGAATGTTTGAAAAATTTGGGGATTTCGGAGGATGATTTTGATGTTGTTCAATCAATGTTTAAAGATGAAATTATCAAAACAGAACATAAAATTTTTAAAGGTATGCCGGAAGTGATAGCTGAGTTAGTCAAAAAATACAAATTGCTTCTTGTTTCATCCTCTCATAGTCAAGAAGTTCTCCCAAAAATAAATAAACTTGGCTTGGCTGGTTCATTTGAGAAAATTTATTGTGGCGCAGATCAGAAAATTTTCAAAAGCGCTTTGTTTAGGGGGGGTGCTTAGTGATTTTGCTTATTCGCCAGAGGAGGTTATAATTATTGGTGACCGGGCTATTGACTATGACAGCGCCAAAAGACTTGGGATTGATGATTGCAATATTATTTTGGCTAATTACGGTTGGGGACTGGACAAAAGCAGAATTGGAAATGCCAAGGTTGCAGAAAATCCAAAGGAGATATTAAATTTAATTAATAATTAATTAATCAAAAAAACGTATGAAAACCGAAAACAAGGTTTTGATGCAGATGGCGAGGGAGTCCCTGGCGGGGAAATGGGGCTTGGCCATTGGCGGGTTCGTGGTTTATTGTTTGGTCGTGGGAATTGCTGAAGCGATTCCGAAAGTTGGCGGGTTGGCTGCAATTTTCATTACGGGGCCAATGGCAGGCGGTTTGGCAATTTTTGCCCTGTCACTGAGTCGCAAGCAAGAGGCAAAAGTTGAACAAATTTTTCAAGGCTTCAATCGTTTTGCAGTTTATTTGGGCGCCTATTGGTTGATGATTTTGTATGTCGTGCTTTGGTCATTGCTCTTGATTATTCCAGGCATCATCGCCGCTTATGGATATTCAATGGTCTTTTTCATTTTGGCTGATGACAGTTCAATTGGAATTAGGGAAGCTTTGCAAAAAAGCAAGACCATGATGATGGGTCACAGGTGGAAATATTTTTGTTTGGGTTGGAGATTTTTTGGTTGGACACTCCTTTGTTTTCTTTCTTTGGGGATTGGTTTTCTTTGGCTTTTTCCCTACATCCAAATCAGCGGTGCCAAATTTTATGAAGATTTGAAAGGTGAAGAAGAAGCAGCCGCTCAAACAACTGAACTGGAGAAAATAGCGGTTGAAAATGTGGAAGTTGCAGGCAATGAAAACTTAATTTAGTATCGTATTAAAAAAGGACAGAACTAATTAAGCCTTGGTCTCGTATAAGATTTGAAAAGTGTGACACATCTCTGCGGTCGCAGACTTCTGTCACACTTTTTTAAAATAGTAAAATACTATCACACTATCGAGCATGATAGTATTTGCGGAAAAGTATGAAAAATAATATGAAACTTTCAAACGATCAATTCAAAATTCTCAGTAGGGAAGTGGTGTATCAATCTAAGAAACTGCAAGTTGATGAATTGGAAATTTCTTTGCCAAATGGCAATGTCGACAAGTGGAGCGTCAATGTTTTGCCAGATTTTTACTATGGCATTCCAGTTGTCGATGGCAAAGTGGTGCTGACGCGAGAGTGGCGAGAAGGACCGGCTAAAATCTTGACCCAGTTCACAGCAGCCAGGTGTGTTTTAGGGGGGGGGCGAAATTGAAAATCTGAGCGAGCTCAAGCGCGAGCTGAATGAAGAGTTGGGGTTGGAAAGTGGAGACTTCGAAAAGCTGATTGCTTTCCCTTGGGGTTTTCGCACCTCTGGAAATGTCACCTATTTCATTGTTGAAAATTTTTCGCTCGGGCAAACCAAGCGGGATGAGAATGAAATTCAAGAAATTATTAAGTTGCCAATCAAGGGTCTATATAATGAGCTTTTGCAAAATCACGTTGTCGCTAGTGACACGTTGTTGGTTGCAAAGTTGTTGGAAGAGAAATACTAAAAATACTTTAATAGAAAAAATATGAAATCAGTTGTTGTTTGTGCTTCGAAGAAAAACAGAAGAGAAGTTCGTCAATTTTGTGAAGAATTGGAAAGGCTGTGTGTGGTCGTCCAAGAGCCAGACATTCAAGATGCGGTAGGTGAAGATGCGTTTTTCCAGAGTGAAAAAATCACCAAGATTGTTTTCACGGGATACACTTTGCAACATTTTGATTGGATTAGAAAAGCAGATGTTGTCTATATTTACAATGGCAATGACTATGTCGGTGTGAGTGTGACACTTGAAATCGGTTATGCCAATGCGCTTGGAAAACCAATCTATGCCTTCAGTGAAAAAACTGGCGACCCTTGTCGAGATGCTTTGATTGATCGGGTTGTGAAAACCCCGGCAGAGTTGGCGAAATTATTGAAATAAAAACTTAAAATATGTCAAAGAAAATAAAAAAGGAGCATCGAATTTACCTGAAGGTAAAAACCAGCTCCTTGTCAATACTAAGAATTTTTTTAGGCAATACTAATCGGGTCATCAATTGCCCAGTTAGAATATGGAAAAAGTAAAATAGTCATTAACTCACGGTCGTGAGTTAATGACGATAAAAATTTTCTGATTTACGCGATGCTGATTGGGTCAACATCGATGGCCCAGCCGGTGGGCAGTGTGGATAGCATTTTTGAGAATGTTGACAGGATGATAAAGTATGTTATGATAGTTCATAGTTAACTATGAACTATGAACTTATGAAAAAAACTACCGCAGAAAAAATAATCGAATATGTTACTGAAAAAAAACAAGCTAGCGCCAATGAGTTGGTTGACTTTTTGGAAATTAGCCAGCGAGCTGTTTTTAGTCAGCTTGCTAATTTGTTGACTGAAAATAAGCTTATTAAGATTGGCAAGCCGCCAGTGGTTTTTTATTTACTGAAAGAGGAGGTATTAGCAAGAGCAGAAGTATTAATTGACGAAAAAACTAGAAAAGCACTTGAGGAAAATTTTCTTTTCATAACGCCGGATGGTCAGCGTAAACAGGGTTTGGGGGGTTTTGAATATTGGTGCGAAAAAACCAAGCAATCAGTACAGAAAACTGCGCCGCAGTATCTCAAAACTTTAAAGAAATATGAAGCTTTCAAAAAAAATGGCCTGATTGACGGAATGCAAAAATTTAAAACTACTTTTGATAAAGTTGGTTTGGACAAGATTTTTTATTTGGATTTTTATAGTTTGGAAAGATTTGGCAAAACAAAACTTGGACAGTTGCTTTTATACGCCAAGCAGAGCCAGAACAAAAAATTGATGCGCGAACTGGCCGTCACAATTAAACCAAAAATTGATGAATTGTTAGAAAAATATGCAATTGACGGCATTGGGTTTATCCCACCAACTGTTAAAAGGCAAGTGCAGTTTATGAAAGAGTTGGAGAAAAACTTGCACGAAAATATCAGTCGCGTATCAATTGTAAAGGTGAAAACTGAAATTATCGTGCCACAAAAAACCCTTAACAAATTGGCTGATCGTATTGAAAACGCTAAAAAAACTTTGGTGGTAGATGAACAAAGGGTTTTCAAAAATATTTTATTGATTGATGATGCAATTGGTTCAGGAGCTACGCTCAATGAAACTGCTTTGCAAATCAAGCAGAAAAAACTTGCCAAAAAAGTTATTGGACTTGCAATTACGGGAAGTTTCAAAGGTTTCGAAGTGATTAGTGAAGTTTGATTTATAATTCCCTACGCGATGCTAATCGGGTCAACATCGATGGCCCAGCCGGTGGGAAGGGAAGCGAGAAGTTTAATGAGTTCGACGGGCAATGGCTTTTGGTCAGGGCCTGTTTTGATTTTGAGCATCATTCGAAAAATGAATTTGCCACGAATTTTGGAAACCAGCGGAGCGCTGGGTTCGGTGAGGGAAATTTCTGCATAGGGCTGGATCACTTTGGAAATTTTTTCCCAGACTGCTTGAGCATTTTTTTCAGTTTTTGTTTGGTCTTCATCTTTGAGAAAAAGTTTAATGATTTGGCCAAAAGGAGGATAGGAAAGTGCCTGCCTTTCTTTGATTTGAGCTTGGAAAAAAGAAGCGTAATCTTGATTGAGAATAAAATTAAAAATCTTGTTTTCTGGATGATAAGTTTGAATGAGCACTTGTCCAGGATAAATTGCTCCAAAGCGGCCGGTGCGACCAGCCACTTGCATGATGTTGGCATAAGCTCGCTCGTCAGTCAGAAAATCTGGCGCAGTGAAAAGCGAGTCGCCGTCGATAATGGCCACCAATCCAACGTTGGGATTGTCCCAACCTTTGGTGATCATTTGAGTGCCAACAAGCACGTCAATTTTCTTGGCGGAAAAATCCTGAAAAACTTGATCTTTGACGCCAGCAGCTTTTGCGGAAGTGCCATCAAGTCTTTTGATTTTGGCCCCTGGAAAAAGTTTTTTGACTTCGCGTTCAACCAATTGAGTGCCAATGCCGACATTTTTGAATTCGATTCCTTTGCAAGCAGTGCAGGTGGCAAAAGCCCCAGAGGTGTAGTTGCAATGAAGGCATTTATATTCCCCCGAATTTTCATAAATCAGGGCGCGGTCACATTTTGGGCAACGCAAAACGGTTTTGCAATTTGAGCAAATGGAAAAGTTGCTCATGCCTTGATGATTGACGAAAAGAATTGTTTGCAAGACGTGGCTCAGCGCATAGGAAATTTCGCCTTGCAATTTGAGACTCAAAAGTGAAAGGTTGGGTTTTTTCTTGCCAGCAAAATCAGTCCATTTTTCCTTGCGCATATCTATCAGTTCATAGTTCACAGTTTTTGGTTCACAGTTGCTGTTTGGCAAAACTAATTTTGGTAGAGTTAATAATTTTATTTTATCAATCGTAGTTCGATAGTAGGTTTCGATGCGGGGAGTGGAAGTGCCGAAGACTAGAGGGCAGGCGAAAAGCTTGCTTAGAAATTCAGCGCCTTTGCGGGCATCGTAACGAGGGTTCATGTCCCACTGTTTGAAAGCCATGTCTTGCTCTTCATCAACCACAATCAAACCCAATTTTTGAAAAGGGGAAAACAAGGCCAAGCGAGTGCCGAGAATGATCTTCGCCTCGCCTGACTTTATTTTTTGCCAACTTTGATAAAGCTCGCCCTTGGAAATTTTGCTGTGAATCAAAACAATTTCGGAAGCCGGAAAATAGGCACCATAACGCTCCAAGGCTTGCGGCGCCAAAGTTAGTTCTGGCAGCAGAATCAAAAATTGTTTTGTCGCGTCTTGTTTTTTCAGTTCTAAAATTGAATGCAAATAAACTTCAGTCTTGCCAGAGGAGGAAGGACCGAAAAGCAGAAAACATGGAACATGGAACATGGAACATGAGTCCTTGGAATTACGAGTAATATTATTGACAGCATTTAGTTGCTCTGTTGTTAATTCTATATTTATTTTCTGCTCCGTGTTCCATGTTTTGTGCTCTATAGTGTTGCGTGCTTGCACTCTTTTCACCATAAAATGTCGCAGGACGGTGCCGAGGGAAGTCAGATAGTAGGCTGAAATTTTTTCGGCCAGTTGCAGTTGCTCGGTGGTCAGAAAATGTTCCTCCACCACGCCAGAGATTTTTTTGAGCTGAAACCCGCCAGTGTGCTGGACTTCTGGTCGGGAATTTAGGACAACCCCCTCAATGTTTCGACGAAACAGCGGAATCAGCACCAGGGTTCCAGCTGGCAATGGTCGGTCAAAGACATAAGAAAAAAACTGTTGCCGCGAGAGTGGAATTCGCGCAACTGGAATTACGTCAATGAGAAATTTTGAGGCTGGCTTTTCCATGACTTCATTGTATCAGCTTGAAGGCTTGGGAGCAAAGGTATCAAGAGTGTCTTTTTAGCTATTTTTCTAATTACTTCTCAAATTTTAAGCGTGTTAATTTTGGGATATACTTTAGTCAAAATATCGCAATTGCGATATTTTGACTAATTATGAGTTGATGGTGTGAAATAGGGTGAGTGCAATTGATTGACTTTTTCTCTGAAATGACCTATATTTGCTGTGTTTTTAAGTGGGGTTAAATTCGAGTTGATCTTTGAAAATTTGGTCAAAAAATAAGCATTTATTGGGATAGAATCAATTAACCAAGCTCAATAAAAATTGAGCGCATCGGAGATGGCCTATTATGTCCAAAAAAAAGATAAGGAAGAAAATGTTTTTCGGCCATCTTCGCCAGGAAAACGTCCGAAAGAGCCATTAATGGGATGGTATAAAAATATCTTTTTTGTAGTTTTTATTGTTGGATTGCTTCAGATTGCAGCAACCAGCAGTAGCATTATTTTTTTTCTCGAAACAATTAGCAAGGGCGCCGTTATTGCTGCGGGAGTCTGCAACTGTTTTGAGAGAGGCGAGTTCACCATAAATGGTAAAAGATAAGAGGCTTATTATTTTTTGGGCAGTGTCGATTATTCGATGGCACTGCTCTTTTTTTATGTCTCAAAAAGTGCTAGACTGGTAGCAGGTTAGACCTGTGACACGACATTCTCACATTCTCAAGAATGTGAGAATGTTTGAGAGTCTAACAATATAACAATGTAACAATTTAACTATGGTTAGGATTGGCATCGACGCTAGGTTTTATGGTTCAATTGGCAAGGGTTTGGGACGGTATACGCAGAAGCTGATTGAACATTTGGAAAAAATTGACAGCGAAAATCAATATTTCGTTTTTTTGCGGCGAGAAAATTTTGAGGAATATGTTCCTTCCAGACCGAATTTTCAAAAAGTGCTGGCGGACTATCAGTGGTATTCTTTTTCCGAACAATTTCTTTTTCCAAAACTGCTGCATTCATACAAATTAGATTTGATGCATTTTCCACATTTTAATGTGCCGATTTTTTATTTCCGAAAATTTGTCATCACGATTCACGATCTCATTTTGCTCCATTTCCCAACCAAGCATGCGTCAACTTTGTCTCCAAGTTTCTATTGGCTGAAATTTTTGGCCTATCGCTTGGTGATCTGGTTGGCCTTGACTCGCAGTCAGAAAATCATCGCCGTGTCTGAGTTCACGAAAAAAGACATTTTGTCACAGTATTCAGTTGCGAAAAGCAAAATTGTGGTCACCTATGAAGCGTGTGAAAAAAATGCTTTCGAAAATCTGCAAATGCCAGCGCAAATTTTGGAAAAATATGGTATAATGAAACCGTATCTCCTCTATGTCGGAAATGCCTATCCTCACAAGAATTTGGAGCGGTTGATTTCGGCGTTTGCGCAGGTTTTGACTCAGAAAAAGGACTTGCATTTGGTTTTGGTTGGCAAACAAGATTATTTTTATGCCAGACTTAAGGCCCAAGTTGAAAAGCAAAAGATTGCGAATGTGATTTTTCCTGGTTTTGTTGCCGATCAGGATTTGAGCGCAGTGTATGAGCAAGCGTTGGCGTATGTTTTTCCTTCGCTTTATGAGGGTTTTGGTTTGCCACCCTTGGAAGCTATGGAAGAAGGCGTGCCCGTGGTTTGTTCAGCTGCCACTTGTTTGCCAGAAGTTTTGAATCAAGGTGCCTTTTTTATTGATGCCAGTGAAGAAACAGCAATCACGAAGGCAATTTTGCAGGTTGCTAGTGATGAAAATTTGAGAAAAGAATTGATTTCCAAAGGTTTTGAGCAAGTGAAAAAATATAGCTGGGATAAAATGGCTAGAGAAACGTTGGAAATATATCTAAAAAATATTTAGTTTTCTGAATTTGATTGTATTTGTTTCCCCGCTAAATTACGAATCTTTTACGAATATACCAATGTGTGAAAATGAGAAATCCAAGCTAGTTTTTTTCTTATTAGTATATTAGTAATTGATTAGTATTTTAGTTGGAATGTCAAAAAACAGAATTATCCCGCAAATGTATGATGTCAGACCAGTCGATGAGACTGGTGATTTGGATTGGCAAAAAATTTCGGCAGTTGGTTTGGGAAGAAATAGCGAGCCCGAATTTGTGGAAGAAATTGAAGAAGCTGTTCCAGAATTTTCTGCCAAGGCCTACTATCTGGGCGTGCCAGTCAACAGTCAAGCTGCTCCAATTTTTCACGATGAGCAATTTAATCTGCGAGATGCAATTTTTGAAAATTCTCAGCAAGAAAATGAGCAACATCAAAAACAAGAAGCGCTAATACGAGAACAAGAGCAGTTGCGTCAGCGACAAGAAGAAATTTTCAGAAGGCAAGAAGTTGCACTGCAACAGCAAGAACAACTGAGACAACTGCAAATCGAAAAAGAGCAAAGAGCATTTGAAAAAAAACAAGCCCTTGAAAAAGAAATTTTGGCGATGGAAGAGCGTCGCCGGGAAATTGCTGAACAAGAAAAAAGCGAAAGAAAATGGCAAGAAACTGAGCAGTTGGCAGAAAGGGAAAGCAGGGAGCTGGAAAAGGTTCGTTGGCTTGAAATGGAGGCTCAAAGCCGACAATTTTTGCAATCAGCTCAAAAAGCCAAGAAAGTTAAGTTGGCAAAAAGGGCAGGTAAAAATAGAGCTTGGTCAGCTTTTGTCAGTGCCAAAAAGGCTTCTTTCAAGCGGGCTATTTTTGCTTATCGTTATGGTTTTGGATTTGGTTGGCAAAAATTTGTGCCAGCTTTTGCCATGATTGCGTTGGTTTTGCTTTTGGGCATTGGGGGAGTTTCTTTTGCGAGCAAGGGTTTTGGCTTGCAAGGAAAAGTTTTGGGAGTTAGTCAAGATGGCTATGCAAATTTGACTCAAGCGATTGCTGACATGAAAGCTCAAAATTTTGAAGCTTCGGGCCAGCAATTTGATCAAGCTTTTGACAAATTTTCTCAAGCCTCCAATGATTTGGAGGACTTGGGCGGAGGACTTTTGGATGCCACTCGATTTTTTCCTTTCACTTCCAAAGTTTCTTCAGGCAAAAATGCAGTGGAGGCTGGCAAGCATTTTGCAGCAGCGGGTCAATCCTTGAATGAAGTTGTGAAAACTTTTGCGCAGCTGAAACAGTCGGGGCAACTTTTGCAAGGAAATGTTTCATTGCTGGAGATATTCAGAAAAACCGAAAACAACATCACGGCGGCCAAAACGGAGCTTGATGCGGCTCAAAAAAACATGGATTTGATTGCACTTGCTGATTTGCCAGCTGACAAGCAGCAAAAATTCTTGCTGCTCAAAGAGAGTTTGCCGCAACTGCGCTTGATGATGGAAAATTTCTTGAGCAGTAGTCACATTTTTGTGGAATTGTTGGGCGGCAATGGTCCGCGCAAATATCTTTTTCTGTTTCAAAATAATTCAGAAATGCGAGCCACGGGAGGCTTTATTGGCAGCTATGGACTTTTGGACATTGCCAATGGACACGTGAAAAAGTTTTTTATTGATGGCATCTTCAATCCCGATGGACAACTCAAAGAAAAAATTGTGCCGCCTTTTCCGATTCAAAAAATTTCCACAGCTTGGAGTTTGCACGACAGCAATTGGTTTCCAGATTTTCCACTTTCGGCTCGCAAAGCAATTAGTTTTTATGAAAAAACTGGCGGGCCGACTGCCGATGGAGTCATTTCACTCACGCCAACTTTAATGCAAAAGCTGCTGAAAATTACTGGTCCAATTGAAATGCCAGAATATGGCGTCACGTTGGACAGCGATAATTTCATCGAGCTGACGCAATATAAAGTTGAGGTTGACTATGACAAACAAGATAACACGCCAAAGAAAATTCTGTCTGATTTGGCGCCTTTGCTGTTGGAAAAGTTGCTTAGCAGTAAAGATCCGGCAACCATTTCTGGGGCAGCGCAAGCTTTGCTAGAAGGCTTGAGTGAAAAACACATTTTGTTTTATTCGCAAAATAAGGAAATTGAAGATATAATTTCAACTCAGGGCTGGTCTGGCCAAATCCTCTCCACTGATAAAGATTATCTCAGTGTGATTAATACCAATATCAACGGCTTCAAAACAGATGTGGTGGTGGATGAATATATCGCCCACAGCGCTCAAATTCAAACCGATGGTTCAATCGTTGACACCGTGAAAATCACCCGAAAGCATACGGGTGGCAATTCGCAGTTTGAATGGTTCAACAAAGTCAATGCTGATTATATGCGAGTTTATGTGCCCAAAGGCAGTCAGTTGCTTGAGGCGAGCGGTCAAACCAGAGAAGTTGATCAATCACCAGTTGACTACGATGCCCTAGGTTTCAAGCGCGATAGCGACGTGCAACAAGAAGAAAGCAGCATCAAACTTGATCCAAACTCAGGCACGGGAATTTATGATGAAAGTGGCAAAACGGTTTTTGCCAATTGGGTTTATGTCAGTCCTGGAGAGGCTGTCACAATGACCTACAAATATTTGTTGCCTTTTCGACTTTTCCAACTCAACGTTAACAATGCTCAAAAAATTGATTCTTATTCCCTGGTGGCGCAAAAACAAGCTGGTTCGCTGGGAAGTTCCTTTTCTTCGGACCTTAGTTATCCTCAAAACTACAACGTTAAATGGACGCTGCCGCAAAGCTTGACCCAAGGAAACAATGAGCTGAAAAATAATTCAAATTTGGTGACCGATTATTTCGAAGGAGTGGTTTTCGAAAATAGCAGTCCTTAATTTTTTTTGTTATTTATTAAGGGCGGTGGTAATATTTAAGAATCGCGTAATTAAATTTAGAAGCTCCCACTAAATTACTAATCGTATACGAATATACTAATACTAAATTAACTTAGTTTGTTGCTATTTCGCAGTTGATATGGTTTCCCTGAGTTTCTTTTGCAATAGTATTAATTTTGTTAATTCATTATAATAAAAATAGTTTCTTTTTCTGAAAATATTTATTAGTATATTCGTAAGGGATTAGTATATTGGTGGGGTTTTAATATGATCCAAAAACTTGTCAAAAACAAATTTCTCAATGAAAAGCCAACGCAATCAATAGCGGCGGCGGCTTTGATAATTTCTTTGGCGGGCGTGGCCAGTCGCTTGTTGGGTCTTTTGCGCGACCGCATTTTGGCTGGACAATTTGGGGCAGGAGACACGCTGGACGCCTATTATGCTGCTTTTCGAATTCCCGATTTGATTTACAATCTGATGATTGTTGGAGCGTTGAGTGCAGCTTTCATTCCAGTTTTCACGGAGCTGATTGCCGAAGAAAAAGAAGAGGAGGCTTGGAAACTTTCTTCTGGTGTGTTGAGTTTGCAAATCATCATCACTGGGATCATCTCGATTTTTTTGGTGATTTTTGCTTCGCAGCTTATGCATTTGGTGACGCCAGGCTATGTGGGCGAAAAAATGCAACTGACCGTGACCCTGACTCGCATCATGTTTTTGAGTCCATTTTTACTGGGGATTAGCGGCATCTTTGGTGGAATCCTGGTTTCTTTCAAGAAATTTTTGATTTATTCCTTGGCTCCAATTTTTTATAATCTTGGTATCATCATTGGAGCCGTCTTTTTCGTCAGATATTTGGGGCCGATTGGTTTGGCCTTGGGAGTGGTTTTGGGAGCGCTGCTCCATATGCTGGTGCAATTTCCCTCCGTGAAATTTTCTGGTTTTCATTTTAAGTTGGTTTTTTCGCAAGCGCTCAAAAATCCCAATGTGAGAAAAGTGCTCAAATTGATGGTGCCAAGAACACTGACCATTGCGGTCAGTCAAATCAATTTCACCATCATCACCATCTTTGCTTCAACTTTGGCAGCGGGCAGTTTGGCAGTTTTCAACTTTGCCAACAACATTCAAAGTGCACCGCTGGGACTTTTTGGAGTTTCTTTTTCAATCGCCGTTTTTCCAACCCTGAGCGCTTTGGCTGCCAAAAAACAAAAAGCTGATTTCATCGCCGCTTTTGTGAAGACTTTCAATCAAATTTTGTTCTTTGTGATTCCGCTGAGTGTTTTTCTGATTGTGCTGCGAGCGCAAACCGTGCGTGTGCTCTTGGGATCAGGAAAATTCAATTGGGACAACACGATTTTGACTTTTCAGACTTTGGCCTTGCTTTCACTAAGCCTTTTTGCGCAATCACTTTTGCCACTGCTCACTCGAGCTTTTTACGCTTTGCAAAACACCAAGACGCCACTTTACATTGGCATTGCCAGTGAAGCAATCAATCTTGCTTTGGTGGTGATCTTGATCAAAAGTTTTGGGGTGTTTGGTTTGGCGGTGGCTTTTTCAGTTTCTTCTGTTGCCAATATGTTGCTCCTCATGATCTTTTTGAAAAGGCAGGTTGGCAATGTTGGAGGCAAAGAAATTTTTCGCGCCACCTTGCAAATCGTGGCGGCTTCTTTGACAGCGGGAGCAGCGGCGCAATTTGGAAAATGGTTGGTTGGCACGCAAGGCGAACTAGACACTTTTCTGGCCGTGTTGGAGCAATTGGTGGTGGCTAGCGGCTTGGGAATCATTGCTTTTTCAATCGTGGCCTACTATTTGCGCATTCCTGAATTTTTCCAACTCACTCGCTCATTGACCCGAAAAGTTTTCCGCATGAAGAAGACAATTGGAGAAGATACGGGAGAAGTGTCTGGAATCTAAAACTCAAACTTGTTACATTGATACATTGCTACATTGTTAAAATTCTGAAAGAGTCAGAAAAGAGTCGGAAATGTTATAAGAGGAATAATGATTGACACGTATTTTTAGTTTAGTATAATTATAAGTATAGAATTATTATCCAGCAGCGCGAGCCAAGATAATAAATTTAATACCTCGAGGCTTGACCTGTGCTATTCGTGTTATTAAATAAAACTTTAATTTAAAAAAAATGAAAAACAAAATAAAAGCAGTCGGTTATGTTTTGGGAATCGCCCTTAGCGCAGGAGTGTTTGGCACCGCTTTACAATTTGCCAAAGCTTGGACCGAACCAGCGGCCGCTCCACCCAGCGTCAGCATTGGTGCGCCTCTCACCACTGGCAGTGGGGCTCAAACCAAGACTGGCTATGTGAGTCTGGCAGGAGCTATGCAAACGCCTTATCTTTATGATTCCGACAACACTTCTTATTATCTCGACCCGAACAATACTTCAAAACTCAACCATCTCAATACTGCTGGGAATGTTAATGCCACTGGATATATTGAGGGTTATGATGGCAGTTCAGTGTATGGAATTTTAAATTATGCAGGCTATGGAGGATACTTTAATAGCATAGGTATTATTGGTGGTATCGATGCAAGTTTAACTTTAGGTTCCTGGGCTCGCCAAGGTCAGCGAATTGGTGGAATAAATTTTAATTCGTATAATTATCCTCTCTGGTCTTCTTCAATTGAGTCATATGTGCCAGCGGGGGCGGCAGGGGTTGATTTTTCAGATTTACGGTTTTACACCACAGGTTGGTATTATGCAAGTGGCGGGGCATGCAATAGTAACACTTGCAAAGTTGAACGTCTGCGCATTTCATCTGAAGGGTATGCTACCTTCTTTCAGGGTCACAACGACCTAGCCGAAAATTATCTCCTCTCTGGCAAAGCCCAGCGAGGCAGTTTGGTTAGCATAGATCAAGCACAGTTCAAAACAGGTATTGCTTCTGACGCATCCCACCAAGCCATTGTCGGCATCGTTTCCACT
>CAIOVI010000006.1 GCA_903861715.1 uncultured bacterium | reverse complement strand
TTTCTACAATAATACCCGCAGACATCAATCTTTGGAATACGCAACCCCTAGGGAAGTGCATTTTCAATAGCTAATAATTTTTAAAAATTTTCCCTCTACTTTTTCTAATTTAGCTGTGTTGACAAAGGGAACCACCATAGTACCCTCGTATTGTTTTGCATAATATTTTTCATATTCTCCACTCTTAACAGACTGCCACCAAGCCTCATTTTCCAAAAACCAAGTGACGGTTTTTTGCAGGCACTCTTCGAAAGTCACCTCAGGCTGCCAGCCTAGCTCATTTTTGATTTTGGAAAAATCAATGGCATAACGTCGGTCATGTCCCTTACGATCCTCGACATATTTGATGGCGCTTTCATCTTTGCCAAGCAATTTCAAAATAGCCTTAGCAATTTCAAGATTGGTTTTTTCGCTATTGCCACCAACGCAATAAGTTTCGCCGATTTTTCCTTGATGAAGAATGAGATCAATGGCCTTGCAGTGATCGGCCACATACAGCCAATCGCGAATTTGCAATCCGTCGCCATAAATTGGAATTTCTTTGCCCTCAATTAAATTAGTGATAATCAATGGAATCAGTTTCTCTGGAAAATGATAAGGTCCGTAGTTGTTGGAACAATTGGAAATCGTGATCGGCAAATTGTGGGTGTGGAAATAGGCTCGCACAAGATGGTCGCTGCCAGCCTTGGAAGCGCTATAAGGGCTGCGTGGGTCATAGGGCGTGATTTCTGAAAAAGGTGCCTCATTCGGCTTCAGTGAGCCAAAAACCTCATCCGTGGAAACATGGTGAAAACGCTTGTTTCCTGCCTGCCTGGCTGCTTCCAAGAGGGTGTGGGTTCCAATCACATTCGTGCGCACAAAGGCCTCTGAGTCCAAAATAGAGCGGTCTACGTGCGATTCGGCAGCAAAATGCACGACCGCGTCAACTTTTGCAACCAATTCCTCAACCAGGTCTTTGTCGCAAATATCCCCTTTGACAAAGGTATATTTGGGGTTATGCTCAAATTCCTTCAGATTTTCGAGGTTTCCAGCATAAGTCAGGCCGTCAAGATTGACGACTTCATAGTCTGGATACGTTTTGAGAATATGGTGAATAAAATTGGAGCCAATAAATCCAGCTCCACCAGTGACGAGTAATTTCATAGAGCATGGAACATGAAACATGGAACATGGAACATATGATACAAAATAAATTTTGTGAGTTTGTATTTTCGTTCTATGTTTTATGTTATGTGTTATGTGTTATTTTTTCAGTAAATATTTTCGTGCTATTGAAAGAGCGGAAATTGTCATACTATCAATTATTTTTCCATTTTCAATCATTTCATAGGCCTCGGCAATATCAACTTCGATTGTTTTTATTGATTCTGTTTCCTCAAGTTTAGTTCCAACAAACCTTAAATCAGTCGCCAAAAAAACTGAAGTAATTTCACTAGAAACTCCATTATTTGTAGCGAAACTTCCAATTTTCTTTAATTTCCCAACATAGCCAGCTTCTTCTTTTAGTTCTTGCTTGGCAGCTTTTAAACAACTACATCCTTCTGCCACTCCACCTCCTGGGACTTCGATCGACCATTGTTTAATTGGATAACGAAATTGTTTACCCATGATTATTTTTCCATCTTTAATCGGGACTATAAAAACAGCGGCTTTCTTATCAAAAACAAAGTATTCTCCTATTTTTTGATTTGGCAGCACAAATTTATCATGCCTAATTGCATAAAATTTGTTTTGATGCACAATTTCAGATGACAGCGTTGTCCAAGGTTTTAGTTTTTTCTTTTTTGCTGGCATAAAATTAAAACTGTGAATTCAAATCTTTAAAGAAGACTCCCTTTGAATCCTTGTCGGACAAAATCGGATTTTCCAGTGGCCAGTATATTTTCAAAGTCGGGTCATTCCAAATGAGGCAATGTTCACTTTCGGGAGCATAGTAGTTGTCGCATTTATATTGAAACTCTGTGTAATCCTCCAGGGTGCAGAAGCCGTGCGCAAAACCGCGCGGCACAAAAAGCATCAAATGATTGTTGTCAGTTAGTTCAAAACCTTCCCATTGTCCAAAAGTTGACGAATCCTTGCGCAAATCCACAATCACATCATAGGCTGCGCCCTTGGTCACTCTGACAAGTTTGGCTTGAGTGTGTGGAGGATCTTGAAAATGCAGGCCTCGCAAGATCCCCTTGGTGACTGACATGGAATGATTGTCCTGCACAAAATCAACTTCAATTCCAAGTTCGGCAAATTTCTGTTTGGAATATGTTTCCGCAAAAAAACCACGTTCATCTTGCAAGACTTCAAGTTTGATCAGGCAGGCTCCGTTTAAACTTTTTTTTATAATTTCCATATAGTTTATTTGGTTGTCGGTTCAACGTCTCCGACTTGAACCGCATTTTTCTGAAATATTTACTGAGTAGAAACTTTTCGATTCCCTCCAAAGGCGGGCAGGCAGGTCAGAGATACTGAACCGACGAAGATAGTTGCTACTTACTAGTTGCTACTATAATCATAATATACTTCGAGGAAAATAAAAAGGGCAGCTGTAAAAAAACAACTGCCTTAAAAAATAAAACCTAGCATCTCGATTCATCCTTTAAAAAGACTAGCCAACTTCAAACCGAAATAAATCTGCTCCAACAAAAATGAAAACTCTTTTCTGCCCATAATGCTTACGATTCCATGCGATCGCAGCCTTTTCAATAGCCTTTTGCTCCCTTAAAAGATGCTCCCCTCGACCTAGCAAGAATATACTCAACGAATCTAGGGAGGGGTCTTTTTCAAATAAATCACTAACATATTGGCCAAAAAAAACACTGTTATCACTCTTAGGATTTGACGTAAACAAAAAAGCCCATTTTAGGATTCCTTTGCCTTGAAAAGAGTCTATTACATCACGAAGATTCTCCAGACTAAGCCCCCCCTGACTTTGACTGAATTTTTTAATTACTACTTCCGTAACAAGTTTTTTTTTATAAAGTATAGAAGCTCCCTCTATCTCAGGAATTTCAGCAGAAATTGCAGGAGTTAGAGGAATAAATGCAATCCCCTTACAATGAGTGTTCCCTGGCATAATAATTACCTCCTATTCGTTTTCGTTATTTAAAAGGACTACTCCTATTTAAAATTATTCTATCCTATAAATCCCCTTTCAGCAACTGGTTGAGTCTGTTTTTGAGTTCGTCACTGGTTGGTTCGTGAGTTTTTTCTGGGGCAGGTTTAAATTCCTGATCTGACAAATCATTTTCAATGCCAAAATCGGCAATCGGCAAATTGGCTGGAGCGGCTGACTGAGGAGCGCCATGCACTGGCATTTCTGGAAAATTTGGATAAACTCCGCGACTGGCAATTTCTTGTAAATGCGCAATTTCTGCCGATGGTTCGACTTGTTTGAAATTTTCTGTCTGCTTGGTTTGGTTTTCAACTTGTTTTTCAGATTCAATTGGCTGTTTTTTGGCAAAAATATTCTGAAAAATTTTCGTTTCATGCTCATACAAATTTTCCAAAGCCTCAAGTGGCATCGGCTGACTGATCTTTTTGAAAAAATTGAAACTTTGGAAAGTCTTATTTTCAGAAACATCCTCTGGGTCAGTCACTTTCTTTTCCAAATTAAGAATTTTTTCAACGACCAGGGTCAGCAAAATTCCGAACAAGAAACTGAGCAGGATTAGCAATGGCCAACGGTTGATCACAACCTTGGTGATGGGACCATCCACAATGCGCAAATCAACGTCATCTTTGACGTTATAGTAAGAACTGGTCACATCCAACAAAGCTCGGGCTGTTTTGGCCACAATAAGGTCAGCATCAGCTTGACTGTTGATGGAAATTGAAACTGAAAGCATGGAACCTTTTGGAGAAACTTGCTTGATTGAAAACATTTCATTCCAGCTATTTTTTCTGTTCAGAGCACTTTCTCCAGCCGCAGAATCTTGGAAGGAAGGATTATCTTTCAGGAGTCGGTCATAAAAAGCCAGCGTTTTTGGCAGTTGAATGAGATTATCCAAAATTTGATTTTGCTGACCCACCGCATTGGCTGATTTGGGCACGACCAAAATTGTCATTTCACTTTCATAGGCCTTGAATTTTTGCATCCCAACCATGAAAAAAGCCAGCGTAAAAACACCAATCAAAATGCTTGTGCGAGGAGAAGGATTAAATTTTTGGAAAATTGTTTTCATGTTATTTGAGACCGATTCGAATCTACCTGCCTCAACGGTAGGCGGGCGAATAATTTCGAATCTACGAACTTATAAAAAATTACAATTACTCCTTCTTCCCGTGGGAGAAGGTGCCTCTGTAATCAGAGGCGCATGAGGGGACACGATTTCTGTTCTTCACTTTATTATCTAGCAAAGTGAGTGAAATGAAAGTAGTCTTTCATTTCGCAGCGAGCGACGATAACAAAAGGTTAATACCTCACCGATTTTATCGGTGTGAGCCTGAAGGGTCCAGGGCTTGCCCTGGGGTATTAATACCCTTTTATTTGATAAACTTCCAACGTTTTTTTCACGATTGAATCCCAGCTGTATTTTTCGTCCATTTTCTTTTTGACTCGCTCGCCCACTCTGGCCACATCTTGAGTGCGACTGAGCAGAAAGGCCAACTTGTCTCGCAAATCAGTCACTGAGTTGGGAGCAAAAACAAAACCGCCACCTTCAATAATTTCTTTGTTCTCTTTGAGGTCAGCCACCAAGGGAGTGGCAGCGCAGCTCATGGCTTCCAGTAAGGCAATCGAAACTTTGGTCGAATCCGAAGCTTGCACAAACAGAAAAGCGTGCGAAAAAAGTTGCTCCAAAGTTTCGCCTTTTTGCGAGCCAGTGAAAATAATATTCTCTCGTCCTTCACTAATGGTGCGCAGATATTTGACATAGTCATCATTGCCAAAACCTTCGCCTACAATCACTAATTTGAAATTATTGGAAATCTTGGCCGTGTTTTCAAGCTGCTTGAAAGCTTCAATCAAAAAATGCACGCCCTCCGCTTTGACCAAACGTCCAACCGAAAGCAGATATTTTTTGTCCTTCAGGGCCCATTGGGAAAGCGCATCAATTTCTTGAGAATATTTGATGTCTGAACCATTGGGAATGACCACTGCCTGGCGAGCATATTTTTTTTCAGCTACCAACGCCAAGGCACTGTTGATGGCAATGGTTTGATCGGTGGCAGTGCAAGCCACTCGCTCGCCCAAACGCAAACAAAATTTTGCAAAAGCATTCCACTTTTTGTGATGATAATCTTGATAGTGAAAAGTGGCGACCACCACGGTTTTGCTTTTGAAAAGTTTTGGCAGCCAGGCAAAAAAGGCTGGGCCAATGCCATGATAATGAATCACGTCATAGTCACAAAAAAGCGCGTGCACGCTGGCCAAGAAAGAATGAGAAATTGCATCCAAATGTTTGGTTGGAATGCTTGGCAAATGAATGAGCTTGAAGCCTTCAAGCTCAGTCAACTCTTTCGAGGTATAGTTGTTGCGGACATAGACAAAAACCTCATGTCCGAGCTTGGCCATTCGCTTGGCAATTTCCTCCACGTGTTTTTCCACGCCTCCGTTTTTTGCCGGCAGTCCTTTTTGTCCGATAAAAGCAATTTTCATTTTTCTACGAATTACGAATTTGTACGAATGTACGAATTTATAAATATATAAATGTTTTTAATAATTTGAGTTGTTAGTAATAAAAAAAGTTAGCTGTTTTCAGTTGCAAAATGCTAGCCTTTTAATTTTTGGCCAGGAAACAAACCTACTGCCAATGCCAATTTCCACAATTTCATTAACTGATAAGTATAGCAAGGATTTTCCTGGTTGTCAAGCAAAAAAATTAACAATTGTTACATTGCTACATGGCTACATTGATATGAAAAAGTATTATTTTATTTCAAAAAAGCGATATGTTAATTCTGGCATATGCTAAAATTAGCATGTTAATTTTATTTTTTAACAATATGACAATATAGCAATGTAGTAATATAGTATTTTTGGCCCCTAAAAGCGAAAAAAGACCAATATCCTGCTTTGGATACCTGGTCTTTACGAAATTCTTTTTCGTCAGTTCAGTGTCTCTGACTTGAACTGGATTTTTCTTGAGTCAAAAACAAATATGCCAAATCCCGCATATGCCGGAATTAGCATATTGGCAAAATTGCAAAATATGAAATTTGGACACTGTTCTTCTCAAAAAGTCCTTATGTGGTTGAATGGACGGATTATTTATCCAGAAAAAAAATAAAACTGAGAGACTACGACAATGTAACAATGTGACAATATGACAACTTAGTTTTTTGGGCGCAAAAAAACCGAGTATCAAAAGTTTTATGATATCGGCAAATTTGTGAAATTCGATGATTTCGTTTTCAAGCAGGACCTTTAGCTTGAATTTTAATCGTGTTTAGTGCGTTCAGTAACTTTAGAACGTCTTTTGCATCTTAAGCTTAAGATGACTTTGATATTTCCAACCCACAAAATGACGATGGAAATATAACTGGTCTCTAAGAGAGCACCAGATTTGTCCGCTATGAGCACGACAATTTTTTGGAACCTCGTGAGAACGTTCCAGAAACTTAAAGCTTATCTTAGAAATATAATTTGCTTCCAGGGAACGCAAGTTATTGCCAAGATAGACTCTAAATTTAATTTTTTTTGAAGCTAGAATGACATTGCTGTCACTCTAGCTTCGGTTAGAACAAACACCACTTACTTGTTTTCGACAATCTCACCATTCCTGAAGGCTGCTTTTATTATTCTCAGCTTCAGTGATGACGCATCGTCGTGACCGTTAAATTCGCCTGCGTAGTAAGCTTTGAGAACTTCTTCGTTAGTGCTTACCAAGTGCGAGCGATTTTTGGCCGGTGTTCTTGGAATTGTTGAATCCGTATAGGCAGCAGTTAGGTCGACCGAATCGGGAAGTCTCAATGTAAAAACTGTACCATCTTTAACAAATGGCATGACAGTTACATTTAAACCTTTCCCATCAACATCTTTAAACTCCAGCACTGTTGCAAGCCTTTTGAGCTTTACTAACACATCCGGAATTTTTGCCACATCAGCACGGGTTGCAACAACTTCGCTATGTATCGACTCAGCTTTACGAAATGTGGCAACGTAGTTAACCTGAACAGCTTCAAGTATCTCGTCGCCTTTTTTTTCGTTTGCAATATGTGACGCACGGATTCTGGAAAGAATAAGCAATGCAAAAATAAGCAGCAATGCCAATCCTGCAAGCGTGAGCCAGAAATTCTGACTCAATTTGCCGTCCATTCCCGTCATAGTTTTAGCAGTATTTTCAACTGCTGTTGTAAGCCCAGAGATGTTTTTCACCGCCTCATTCGTTGACGTAGTGTTCCCGTCTAAGCTGGTTTTAAGATCTCCAAGACCAGTTTTAATGTCAGTCCTGAGGCCGACGGTCTCCTTTTGTAGACCGTCAGTTTGACCCATGAGAGCTTTCACTCTTTTGGCTGTGAGTGAGGCAATTGGTTTTCCGCCACCTGCAGTTGGTCGCTGTGTGCCAGTAACATAAACAATTGCAGGAGTAGTTGCAACCACAGACTGATTAGCGTCAGCCAAGGGTACAGGTTTTTCCGCCCACGCAATGTTGGCAGCTAGTAATACCGCCATTAGAGGTACCAAAATTTTTCTCATCAGATAAACTCCTTTTTAAATTTTGGCAAGCCTTTAAATAAAAAGGCTTGCCGTTTTGTTTTGAGATAGAAAAGTCAGTTTTTTAAATCATTTGCAGAATCCGGCATAGAGTTGAAGCCCCACGCCTGAGCCTGAGAAATTTCTGCTTTCTCACCAGCCGTCTTCAGTATTGAATAAAGCTGATTATAACGAACAACTTTCAGAAGCTCAAGACCTGCCTGCATTGTAACGGTTTTTTTACCACTTGGCTCTTTACCAGCTAGAATATCTCTCTGAGCAATTTCATAATTTTTAATCGCCTCAGAAAAATTTCCAGATTTTGCTTGAGCATCTGCCAACTGCTTGCGCAGTGAAGCATTGTTGTAGCAAGGATAAGGACAGAACTTCACAACTTCTTCCAGTCTTTCAACCGGCTGAGGCTGGTATGAGACCGGCTGCACCATAGGCTGTTGAACTATGCGATAGGTTGAGAACGAAACCGAAACACTGGTTTTTTTGTTCTCGACGCTACCTCCGCCAATACTGCCTGCTGGGACCACATTAAGAGTGCAAGCACTCACTGCTGCCCCCACAATAGAAAGCGCATTGGTCTTACTTTTTGCTGCATAGTTGTCTAGACCAGTAACATATACCATACTTGCTCCATCATTCATGGCTTCCTGGTATATCCTGGCAAGCAGGATTCCCACGTTACCTTTCTTGATAGAAATGGAATATGTTCCACTCCGGACTGATTTTGAACTGGGTCCTGGCGCTGAACCTTCACCTGCAAAAGCAAAGGCAGCCCATTGTGTTGGAGGAAGCTTTTCAGAGAAAGACAAAGTGTTGTCTCCCTCAATTTCAATATTCTCGCAAATATTTTCCCATTTCGTATCCCCACCAACACCAGCAATAACATTTCCTAGATTGTTTTTTCCGAAACCATTCCGAAAAGGTGCAATCAGTGGATCGGCAATTGCCACACTTAGTGGGCCCGAACCAGCAACCGTCGTATTGACAAACCCAACTGCCTGCAATGGTGAAGTGTATAAATTTGAATTTATCACCTTCGAATCGCCACCAGCTGCATTAGAGTTACCCCCATACCCACTTGCATTCCCAATTACTGTCCCAGTCACGGTATTGTTATTTATACCAGTAACATTGCCAACAACAGCAGTGCCATTGGGACCTTGTGCAGTAACTCCCCCAATGTTCACCGTTTCGCCGTCTGCGAAAACCGCAGCTGGGTTTGCTGACATTAATAAAGCTGCCAGCACCAAAAGTTTCATTGTATTTTTCATCGTTTCCTGACTCCCTTATTTTGTTTGTGATTGTTGTCTGTCTAAAACTTTTTATAAAAATCCATATTCTTGTTGTTAAAAAACTCATTTAATCTAAACTTTCTCGATGCTGGTTTCTTGCTTCTCTTTTGCGAAACAACAGCACCAATTCAAATTTAGATCCAATCTGCAGAACTACATATCTTGGCAGACAATTTGAAATTTGTCAAGGGTATAGCCAAAATCAGCTCTGTGGAGCTGATTTTGGGGGTAGGCATTTTTTGCACCTATAAACACAAGTAAAACTAAACAACCTTGTTAAATTTTCCAATTGAATAATATTTTTTAGTTGCAAGTCCAGCTGCAGTTGCTGAAATCAAAACAATCACAATCAAGCCAGCCATGCCGCTGCCAGTTGCTGGCAAAATTCTTCGGATCACAACTATTCTTTTCCCATCCTTGCCCCTTCTTCCATCTCTTCCGTCTTTGCCATCAGAACCATTACTGCCGTTTGTGCCATTATTTCCATTAGTTCCATCAGAACCATTACTGCCGCTTGTGCCACTCGTTACAGTTGTGCTGGTAGTCGAATTGGAACTTTGAGCTGCAGCTGCAAGCGCAGTTCCTGTCGCTGTGCCCGTGCCACCCTTAGCTGAAGCTGTGCCACCAATTGCGGTTGTGGTTCCACCAGTTCCATTGATTGCCCCACTTCCACCACAACCATTGCCGCATCCACCAGATCCCAAAGTGACCGCTGCATTGCCACCCGTGGCAGTAGCATTACCACCCGTGGCAGTAGCTGTAGCGGTGGCGCTTGAGGATGAGCTATTGTTGTTTATATTGGTGTTATTGCTTGAAACAATAATATCAGCCGAAGCTAAATTTGCTGAAAACAACATTACCGCTACTAACATTGTCCCCAGACTCGCATTTTTTTTGTTCATATGTTTAAAAAATAAATTAGCTATATTAACTATACTATTCAACTCAGAATAAATTCCACTACTTCACAATTTCCGCTTTCACGATGAGTCTTTTCAAATTCGTGCCCAATGGCCAACAAGTTGAAAGCGTAAGTGTTGGATTTGGGGTGTTTTCAAAGATTTTTTGATCATTGGCAGTGGTGACAAATTTGTCAGTGATTTTGTATTGATATTCAAACATGCGACCGTTTTTTTGCACGGTCTGAATTGTCACCAGGTCTCCAACTTGCAAATCGTTGAGTTTTTCAAAAATGTGATTGTAGCCTCCTTTGGCCCAAACGAAATTGCTGGAATGCCCAGAAACGATCAGGTTGCCATTTTGTCCAGGGGCAGCGGTTTTCATGAAATGTGCCAAGCCACTTTCCAAATCTTTTTCCATATTAGCCTCAACGTCAGTGGTTGACCAAACCATTGGAGCATCAACGCCAAGTTTGTCAATTTTGATGGAAACAATTGTCATGGCGTCTCCCTTGGAATCTGGGTCATAACCATTGGAAATTTCTGTGCCATCGGAAAAATTGTCGCCATCTGTGTCAGGATTGTTTGGATCAGTTCCATGCAGATATTCCAAATAGTTTGGCAGACCGTCCTTGTCTGGATCGCCGTCATAAATATCACCGCCAGTAAGCTTGTTGATTTTTGCCCAATCATCAAAAGCCACCAAATTGATGTTGTCTTTGCCAGCTCTTTTTTGAAGCTCAGGATTGCTGAGAAGCTTTGCACCTTGAACTGCCACGATTGGTTTGTTTTTCATGGCTGGATGCGGATCAAAAAAATTGACCACATAAAAAGATAACCCGAAAACAGCCAAAAAAAGGATGCAGAGCAAGGCAACCTTTTTCAGTTGAAATTTCAAATTTTCAGAGATGGAAAGCATTTTATTGAAAAATCAATAAATTAAACCAAATTTTTGAGAGCTTTATCAACAGCGAATTTGTTGCTAGGGAAATATTTCCTCATGGCAATTCCAATAGCAGCAACAGAAATTAAGATGATTGCAACCAAGCCAGCCATTCCGCTGCCAGTTGAAGGCAACACCCTTTGAATCACGACGATTTTTTTGCCATCTTTTCCTCTCTTACCATCTTTTCCGTCCTTTCCATCTTTGCCATCAGAACCATTACTGCCGTTTGTGCCATTTATTCCATTGGTTCCATTGGTTCCGTTAGAACCATTTGTTCCGTTAGTTCCGTTTATACCAGCAGCACCAGTGGCACCAACTGCTCCAGTTGCACCAACTGCACCTGTGGCGCCAACTGCACCTGTGGCACCAACTGAACCTGTGGCACCAACTGCTCCAGTTGCGCCTACTGAACCTGTGGCGCCGACTGAACCTGTGGCACCGACTGAACCTGTGGCGCCAACTGCACCTGTGGCGCCGACTGCACCCGTGGCACCGACTGAACCTGTGGCGCCAACTGCACCAGTAGCACCAACTGCACCAGTAGCTCCCGTTGCGCCAGTGTCACCTTTTGCTCCTGTAGCCCCAGCGGCACCAGTTGATCCACAACTTGAACAAGTTCCGCCCCCGTCATTAACAGTAACTGAGGCATTGCCACCTGTGGCGGTAGCATTTCCACCAGTAGCTGTGGCCGTAGCTGTGGCCGTTGAGGATGAATTATTGTTGTTTATATTAGTGTTGTTACTTGAAACAACAATGTCAGCTGAAGCTGCGTTGGCTGAGAAAAACATTACCCCCAGCACCATTGTAAATGCTGCAATTTTTTTGCTCATATGTTTTAAAAAATAATTTAGCTGAGTCCTTTTTTGAGGATTTTATAAGCTACCATAGCGGTCGTTTTTTGTCAAGCTAATTAAATCTATCAATAAAAACCTAGTGTAGTTATAGCTCCCGTCAAATGTAATACTATCTACTAATAAAAAAATTCTAATACGGAATTAACTTAATCCATGTTAGTTTACCTCGGAGCTAAGCTCATGAGTACAGGAACTTAGCTCCGTCCCAATATACTACTAATTTAGTTAATTTGGTATTGGTGGTAAGTAAACGTTGGAGGCTCAACCTCCATAATGGAGGTTGAGCCTCCTTGCAACCAACAGTAACTCAAAAAAAATCCCGCCGAAGCGGGATAATTTGATTGCTGATTTTTAGAGTTGCACCGGCAGTTTGATTTCTTTGCCTTCTCGCTGAACAGTCAGCTCAATTTGGTCGCCTTTTTTGTTTTGACTAATCAGATTGGAAAGTGGATTGTCAAGATCAATTTGTTTGTCACCAATTGCGGTGATAATGTCATTGATTTTCAACCCGGCTTTTTCAGCGGGAGAATTGGACAGAACGGCCAAGCCTTGCTTGCCAGAAGGCGCATAGACAAGTGCTCCACTGCTTAAATCAAGCTCATGAGCCACGGCATAACCTTTGGAAATTGAGACATAATAAACTCCCAAAAATGGTCGCTGGTCAAAATTGCCAGCCAGGGCAAACTTGATCGACGCTTGAATTTCATTGGCAGGAATTTCAAAAAAATAATCTTTGTTGTCCATGTTGAGCTTGCCGACCAAGCCAATCAATTCTCCGTTATAGTTGATGAGTGGGCCGCCCAAGTATCTGGCAGGATTGGCGAAATCAACTTCAAACACGCCTTCATATTTTTCACTTGAAGCCAAGGCCAAGCCCCCCAGGTTGAAAGTTTTGTTGAGATTGCTCAAAACTCCAGCTCCATAGTTGTTTTGATATTGTCCAAAAGTATTGCCGATGGCCACCAATTTTTTGCCAGCTTGTAAAGCTGAGGAATCCCCGAAAGAAATGGCGGTCAAATTTGGAGCAGTGACTTTCAAATAAGCCAAATTAGTGAAGTTATCCACCCCTAGCAAAGTTGCGTCATAATAACTTCCATCATAGAGAAAAACTTTATAGCTTGCGTCACTTTCAATAATTGCTTGTCGATAGGTCACAATCAAGCCATCACTCGTGACAACCACGCCTGTGCCTGTTTTGTCGATCTTATTGACCACCTTCGTCACTGAATCTTTTTGAGAAGCCAGCGACATGATGCTGACGGTGGCGTTGGAAGCTTGCGAAGAAATCTCGCCAATTGATTCAGCATCTTTGATTGTCACTTGCTGGGTGTTTTGAATCACGGTCACATTTTCGCCAACGTGTTTGAAAAAATTGATTTTGGAAAGATAACGATTGGTGCGAATGAAAGGCAAAACTTTTTGATCAAAATAGACTCCCCCTGCGCCCCCAACCGCAAAAACAAAAACCACCACCACTGCGAATTTAAACAATTTTTTGGTTTGAGCAGGACTTGGTTTGATTTGGCTTAATTTCATTTGGTTTGGAATATAATAAAAAGATTAGAAATGCAAATATAGCTAGACAACTGGCAGCCACCTGGCACTTGATAATACCACAGTCACGAGAATACTCAAGAAAACCAGATTAAAGACAATTCGCCTTTTCGAAAGTTTTTGTGAAAAGTGACACTGAATAATGTCCCAGAACACAAAATAAAAGATAAGCCCTGCTACTCCAGTTGTCAAATAGCCAAAGGGCCAAAAACTGAGCACCCAGAAGATTTCCGCCATAATAAAGCCCAAAATCAAGGCATAACTAAGCATCAGCATTTTATTTTCGCCCACTAGCAAGAAATATTGAAAACTGATCAAAGTTGTGCAAAGCAAAATCACGGTCATCAAAAACCACAAAGAGATGGCGAAGTTCAAATAAATTCCATAGGTCACTGCATAAATCAAGAAAATAGTTGCCGTGTTGCCAGCGCTCAAAATCCCCAAAGCTGTTTTGTCCTTGCGATATAAGTGCAAACGATAAAGCGCCAAGTGAATGAAATAGTAAACAAAAGCACAAATCACAATGAAACAATTTTGCTCCCAATGCGCCTGAATGAAATAAAGCAAGCCCAAGGAACCCGCTGCGAAGAAAACTGGAATTGGAGTCAAACTAAAACTCCCAGATACTTTTTTGGCGACTTGATAGAAATAAAAAATCAAAACTAAAAACCCCAAGCTGGCCAGAAAAAAATTTCTGGCCGACAAAAAAGCCAGATTGGAGCTGACAAAATCCAAGGAAATAAATTCCAAAATTCCCAGAAAGATCAAACTATGAAAAAATATTCGGGCGTGAAAAAACATTTTTGTTTTTTAATAAATTTAGGGCTTATGTGTTTGATCGAAAAATTATTTACAACCGACTTTTTTAGCGAGAGAGACTTGAAGTAGACCAGGAAAAACTTTCTTAGCGGAGAGCATACGCTCTAGGAATTTGAGAGCAAGCGCATAAGTCCTGATTTTTTTGTTTTTAAAGGGGTTAAACCTCCACTATTTAACTTATTTACTCAAAACAATTTTGCCTTTTTCGAGTTGGACTTTCACCTTGTCTCCGTCTGAAATCTTCTTTTCAATGATTTGCAAAGCCAATTCATCCAAAATTTCATTTTGAATAACTCGCTTGAGCGGTCTGGCGCCATAAACTCGATCAAAACCTTTCTTGGAGATATATTCTTTAACCTCTTTGGAAATTTTCAACTTGATATTTTTTTCGGTCAGACGTTTCTGCACCAATTCCAATTGGAGCTCCACAATTTTTTCCAACATTTTTTTGCCCAAAGGATGAAAGATGATGAGTTCGTCGATGCGATTCAAAAATTCAGGCTTGAACTGTTCCTTGAGACTGGCCTGCACCTTGGAGCGCATTTCATTTTCGCTCAGCCCATCCTCACTGCGCTCACCTTGAAAACCAAAGCCTTGAGCTTTATAAATGATATCCGAACCAACATTTGAAGTCATCACAATGACAGTGTTTTTGAAATTAATTTCCCGACCCTTGGAATCAGTCAATCTGCCATCGTCCAAAATTTGCAGCAAAATGTTGAAAATTTGAGGATGCGCTTTTTCAATTTCATCAAACAAAATGACGCTATAGGGCCGTCTGCGAATTATTTCTGTCAGCTGCCCTCCTTCTTCATAGCCAACATAGCCAGGCGGAGAGCCAATCAGTTTGGCCGCTGCGTGCGCTTCCATATATTCACTCATGTCCAAACGCACCAAAGATTTGGGATCATTAAAAAGAAACTCCGCCAAAGTTTTGGCCAATTCTGTTTTGCCAACGCCAGTTGGTCCCAAAAAAATGAAAGAACCAATGGGTTTGTTCTCCTGCGAAATTCCAGCTCGCGAACGGCGAATGGCATTTGAAACAGCTTTAATGGCTTCATCTTGACCAATAACGCGCTTGGCCAGCTCTTTTTCCATGAAGGCCAACTTTTCAATTTCACTGGCCAGCATTTTTGAAACTGGCACGCCCGTCCAACGAGCCACGACTTGAGCGATGTCTTCCTCAGTGATCTCCTCCTTGAGCACTGAATTTTCACGTTGAATTTTGCCAAGTTTTTTTTCTTCTTCCACAACCTTTTTTTCCAAAATCGGAATTTTGCCATATCTGATTTCAGCCACTTGATCCAGCTGTCCTTTGCGTTCAGCTGCTTCCGCTTGTGATTTGAGCTTGTCAATTTCTTTTTTGTGATTGCGACTGGCCAAAATCAAATCTTTTTCAGTCTGCCATTGCAAGCGCAAGCTGTTGGCTCGCTCTTTCAATTCCGCCAGCTGCTTGTTGATTGGCAAAATTTTGCGACGGGACTCCTTGGACTTGTCTCTCTGAATCGCCTTTTTCTCAATTTCAAATTGACGAATTTTGCGCTCCATTTGATCAAGCTCAATCGGCATTGAATCAATTTGCATGCGCAGGGCCGAAGCTGCTTCATCAATCAAGTCCACTGCCTTGTCCGGCAAAAATCTGTCGGAAATATAGCGAATGGAAAGTTTCACGGCCGCCTCAATTGCGTCATCGGTGATTTTGATTCCGTGATGGAGTTCATATTTTTCTTTGATTCCACGCAAAATCGCAATTGAATCTGCCACCGATGGTTCTGAAACCAACACTGGCTGAAATCTTCTTTCCAGGGCTGCATCTTTTTCAATGTAACGCTGATATTCCCGAATGGTGGTGGCGCCGATGGTTTTCAGCTTTCCTCGCGCTAAGGCAGGCTTGAGCATATTAGAAGCATCCAGGGATCCTTCCGTGGCTCCAGCGCCGACCAAAGTGTGCAGTTCATCAATAAACAAAATATATTTGCCAGCTGCATTTTCAGTTTCTTTCAAAATAGCCTTAAGCCTGTCTTCAAATTCGCCTCGAAATTTTGCTCCGGCCAACATCGCCCCCAAATCAAGTGAAATAAGCTCCTTGTCCTTGAGAGTTTCTGGCACGTCGCCAGAGACAATGCGCTGAGCCAAACCTTCCACAATGGCGGTTTTGCCAGTGCCGGCTTCGCCAATTAGCACCGGATTATTTTTGGTGCGACGACTGAGCACTTGCATCACTCTGCGAATTTCTTCATCTCTTCCAATCACGGGGTCAAGTTTGTCAAGCAAAGCCAATTTTGTCAGATTGACCGTATATTTTTCAATAACTTGAAATTTTCCCTCTGGCTCTGGCGAATCAACGCGCTGCGTGCCTCGAACCTCGGAAATAATTTTCAAAACTTCTTCATAAAAAATTCCACTTTCCTCCAGCAGTTGCCTGGCCGGTGAATGAATGACCAACAGTGCCAGCAACAAATGTTCCGTGGAAACAAAATCATCATCAATATTTTCCATTTCATCTTCTGCTTGTTCCAGCACTTGCATCAACGTTGGCGTGATGAAAATTTGACCCAGCGCGCCCGTGGCAGTTTTGGGATATTTTTGAGCCTCGGCCAAAGCTTGAGCTTGAATTTTTTCCAAATCAACCGCAACTTTTTTGACGATAGTTGGCACAATTGAGCCTTTTTGAGCAATCAAGCAATTGAGCAAGTGAAAAACATCAACTTGTTGTTGACCGAAAGAAAGGGCCAATTCTTGCGATTTGCGCAAAGCTTCTTGGCTTTTGGTGGTGAGTCGTCCGATGTCCATGGGATTAGTTTATAGCTTTTTAAGCATTAACCCTGAGTGGTATACACCAGGGGTAAACTTATTAGTAGTGGTTGTTTTTAGTATAACCTTGAAAAAATTATATTTCAAGTGTTAGGAGTTTACTGAGAGATTTCACCACCTAAATATAAAAATCTGGCAACTTGAAGCCTGATTAGAATTTTAGCCAAGGACAATCCTTGGAAGAGTTTTATTTTTAGCATCATTGCGTCATTTTTTGCAATAATACCCCACTTTTCATCTTATTTAAGCCTTTCTATTGCGTCATTTTCTCAAGTTAATTGCAACATTCCCCCAAATCAACAACAACTAGCATTTTCCACGATTTTTTTCCTCCTCCGTGTTTTTTTTGGGATTGGATTATTGGCATTTGCTTTGATACTCGAAAGTATCGAAGTGTTTGCCAGTTTTGAGAAATGAACTTTATTATCTAGCGAAGTGAGAGAAATGAATTCGCCAGCTGGCGAATTCATTTCGCAGCAGCCTGTCCGCCTTTGGAGGAAGCGACGATAACAAAAACTCAATACCTCACCGATTTTATCAGTGTGAGCCCGAAGGGTCCAGGGCTTACCCTGGGATATTAATACCAAATCAACTAAAACACTATTAGTTTCAAGGAGGTTCAACCTCCATTATGGAGGTTGAACCTCCAACGTCTATCTACAACTAATTAAGTTAATTCCGTATAACACCCTTTTATTCAAAAAGCCCGACAATATTGTCGGGCTTTGAGCTTGATATTTTGGAAAACTATTCGATTGAAATTGCATTTACTGGGCAACTGTCAACTGCTTCTTGAAGGTCGCAATCTCCACATTCTTCGCTGGCCACGTGTGATTTTCCATTTTCAATCTTGAAAACACTGCTGCAAAGTGACTCACAAGTTCCGCAACCGATGCACAATTCTTCATTTACAACTGGCTTTGACATACTGTTTTTGATCCCTGCGAATCTATAAATTTAAAAAATTTAAGTTATAAATTCAGGAATTTTTAAAATAATTTATTAACTTAATTATAGCACAATTTAAAAAATTAACCCGTCTGTATATCTGTAGATTTGCCTGCCTCGACGGTAGGCGGGTAGTAAATTTGTACATTTGTGGGTTCTTAGAAGAGTATCGATGCGTCACCCTGGGCGTCAGCTCGGGCTTTTTTCTCAAATTCATTGAGGCTCTTGTCTCGAAATTCCACCAAGCCATCCTCCTTATTCCAAACAAATTCACTGCCTGGCAAAATAATGCTCATTTTTTTCATTTGAAGCGCCAGCCAATCAGCAAAAGAAGTTTTGGCCACAAAAATTTGGCGCAATTGCAACATATCTTCCCCATTTTCCTTCTTTTGATTTTCAACTTCAAGCAAATGAAAACCGATGGAGCTTTCAATCACGCTGTCATTTTGAAATTTGCTTCCGCCAAAAAGCGCGCCTTGCAGTTCTGGCAGCAGTTGACTTTTCTTGACCCAACCAAGTTGGCCGCCATTGGCCTTTGAAGATCCATTTGAATAGTCATTGGCCACTTGGGCAAAATCCTTGCCACTGACCAGTTCGGCTTTCGCCTTATTGATCAGTTCCTTGGCTTGAGCCGCATTAGAATTATGCTCATTGAAATAAGCGGTGAGAGCATCCTTATAAACACTTGGGAGCACCACTTCCTTTTTAAAATCCTCAATTGTCCAACCATAAGAAATGAGCAAGTCCTGTTTAACTTTGTCGAGGGTGCCAAATTCTTGCAATTTTTTGTTGACCACTTGATCAACTTGGCTCGTGGTGATGTTGCTGCCTCTTTCGCCAGCCAAAATTTCAATGGCCTTATCTTCCACCATTTTTTGAAGCAAATCTTTCTTTTTGATTTCCAAGCGCTTTTGTCCATCCGGGGTGGAAAAATCAACCCGAAGTCCAGTCTGAGAAAGGTCTTGCGTGGCATAAAACTGCTGAACTGAAGCCAGATTCTTTTCCAACTCACTTGAAAGCACCACGTGACGATAGTTGATGATGGCAGCTGGGGCTGGGATAACCTTTGCAAAAACGCCTTTCAATCTAATGCCTGCCGAAGTTTTGGTGCCATAAGCTAAAAAGATTGCCAACAACAAAAAGACTGCGAGCACAATCAAACTTCCCAAAATCAAAACTTTGGGTTTAATAACTATTTCATCAAAATCTATTATTTTTTTATGTTTTTTCATTTTTCTTGTTAAGTAAAAATTTAAGTTTTTACCTTTACGCTTCTGTCATTATACACCATCCTTGCTTAAGTTGAAAACAAGCTGTATCTGATAAAAAACTTCTAATTATATTTAAAGAAAAGATTCAGCCATTTTTTGTAAGTAGGAACTTCAACCACAGCCCCATTTTCAACTTCCTTTTGTGCCTCTGCCAGCTGAGCCTGCACTATCCCCGGCTTAATCACAACCACATTTTCATCCGACTTTTGGAGGTTGAGATTTTTTTTGGCAGTTTTTTCAATATTGTCTTGCGAGCCAAGATAGGCAATAGTCTTGGACAAAGTGTCGTTTTCATTTTGAATGGCTTTGGCTTGCTTGCGCAAATTTTCCACGTCATCTTCGATTTTGCGATTGCGATAAGCCTCGCGCACCGCGCTATAGGAAATCAGGCCCGCAAAAACAGCGCCGACCACAAAATAAACAGCAATCATGGGAAATTTTTTTTTCATTTTGTTTTTATAGTTCCGCAATACATAATTCCAATCAAACATCACCGCTAAATTTTTACAAGCTTGTTTGCTTTTTAGACCATAGGAGCGACAGCGACTCTGAGCCCTTGGCCATTGTTTTTGGCCAAGGTGCGTGTCCTAAAAAGTAAACAAGCTCGTAAAAATTGCTAACTTAGTTTTCGAAAACCATAAATTGCGAATAACCTATTTTTATTTCCCGGTCAGCATTGGCGCCAACAAAAAACCAACCATGGAAGTTATGGCCAAAACCGAAATAATGATCCACGCAATCGTGGCATGTCTTTTTCTTTTTTTGTGATTCATCCTGTAGTAGAAATTTCAGTGAGCTACGCTCAAAAAATATCGTCTGTTATATAAAAACTTATTATATCTAAATTCACTCCTCCAGTAGGATGCAAAAACTTTTTTCGAATTCTCACTACAGGATTCATAATTATATTTTAGCAAAAAAGCGATAAGAAAACAAGATTTATTATCTCTTCAGCACCGCCAAATAGGCTTCGGAAGGAATTTGGACATTGCCGATGTTTTTCATTTTCTTTTTGCCTTTCTTTTGCTTATCTAAAAGTTTGTTTTTGCGCGTCACATCGCCGCCATAGAGCTTGGCAATCACATCTTTGCGGAAAGGTTTGATGGTTTCGCGCGCCACCACTTTGCCGCCGATGGCAGCTTGCACGGCAATGGCAAAATTTTGACGAGGAACCGCTCCGGCCAATTTTTCCACAATCTTTTTGCCTTCTGAGCTGGCCCTTTCTCTGGGCACAATGCGCGAAAGCGCCTCAACTTTTTCGCCAGCCAGCAAAATGTCCATTTTCACCAAGTCATAGGTGTGATAACCAACAATTTCATAGCTCATTGAAGCATAACCAGAAGTCACGCTTTTCAAATCATCATGAAAATTCACGATAATGTCAGTCAGGGGAATTTCAAAAGAAATCAAAATTCTTTCTTGATCAAGATATTCCGTGTTTAAATAACTTGAACGCAAATTTGACATGAGTTCCATGATGCCACCCAGATATTGAGCGGGTGTGATGATTTCTAATTTCACATAAGGTTCCGCGATGCTTTCCAAATTTGAAGGGTCAGGCATATCCATGGCCGAATAAATCGTCACTTTTTCATCGCTCCCTTTTAGTTTCAATTCATAAACCACACCGGGGGTGGTGATGGTAGGCGTGAAATTAAATTCCCTTTCCAATCTTTCTTTAATGATTTCCAAATGCAGCAAGCCCAAAAAGCCGCAGCGAAAACCTTTGCCCAAGGCCGGATTACTTTCTGGTTCAAAAACAAAAGAAGCATCATTGAGTTTCAATTTGTCCAAAGAATCCCGCATCAAATTGTAAGCATCGCCATCTGTTGGATAAAGACTGGCATAAACCACGGGGCGCACTTCTTTGTAGCCTGGCAAACTTTTGGCCAAGGGCACGCCGCCCTTGATGATGGTGATCGTGTCACCCACGCGACAAAAATCCACACTTTTCAGGCCCGTCGCAATATATCCAATGTCCCCAGCTTGCAAATTGCCGGCCGAGACCATTTCTGGTTTGAAATAACCAACTTCAATGACGCCACTGTCCTTTTGCGTCGCAATCATTGAAATGATGTCATCCCGCTTCACCTGGCCGTCCACAATGCGCACATAGGCCAGCACGCCTTTATAGGTGTCATATTTTGAATCAAAAATCAGCGCTCGAAGTGGTTTGTCCATTTCTCCATTTGGCGCCGGCACTTTTTCAATAATCGTAGCCAGAATTTTTTCCACTCCAATGCCGGTTTTGCCAGAAGCTTCCAAGATTTCTTCTTCCTTGCAACCCAACACGTGAATAATTTCTTTTTTGGTTTTTTCCACGTTGGCATTTGGCAAATCAACTTTGTTCACCACGGGAATAATTTCCAAGCCTTGTTCAATGGCCAAATACAAATTTGAAAGAGTTTGCGCTTGCACGCCTTTGGTCGCATCAACCAACAGCACTGCGCCTTCCACGGCTGCCAAGGACCTGGAAACTTCATAGCCAAAATCCACATGACCAGGAGTGTCAATCAAATTCAAGACATATTCCACGCCGCCCAAAGCATAGTCCATCCTAGCAGGCTGAAGTTTAATCGTGATGCCGCGCTCTCTTTCCAAATCCATTTGATCCAAAAGCTGCTCTTTCATTTTGCGTTTTTCCACCGTTTTCGTCACTTCCAAAAGTCGGTCAGCCAAAGTTGACTTGCCATGATCAATATGTGCAATTATGCAAAAATTTCGAATGTTTTTTTGTAGTTCCATTTTCAGTTTTGTAATGATAAAATCTAATCCTTATGATACTAGCTATTGAGAAAAGAATCAACCTGAAGAAAAATTGTTTCATTGATACATTGTTAAAAATCCCACAAATCTACAAATCAGCTACCCGCCTACCGGCAGGCAGGCAAATCTACAAATATACGCAATACACTTTGTCGGTTCAACGTCTCCGACTTGAACCGCATTTTTCTGAGATATTTGTTAAGCAGAACCTTTTCGATTCCCTCCAAAGGCGGACAGGCAGGTCAGCGACCCTGAACCGACTGAGAAGATTTTAGAAAAATAGACAAGAAAAGAAAAAAGCATGAGATAAATCCCATGCTTTCCGCTATTGTTATAGCGAAAAAACTATCTTTTAAAATGCAATGTTCTATGGCGTTCTGTAAGCATGTTACTTACGTTTCTAAGAACATCCACATTTTCGATAACCCACCGATCTTTCGCAACCCGCCTAACCCCATTGCGAATCCCATTCAAATCCGATTGGATATAAGAAATTGCTTCATCAAATGAAGAAATTTTTTGATACCAAGCAAGTGCCATCTGAATGACATTGATCATCTCTTCATCAGGAAAAGCTACTGCCTTGCCAAATTCTCCGTTAAAAGTAGTTTGAAGTGATTCAAATGCCTTATCAAGAGAATCCTTCAAAGTTTTTTGAGATGGGTCGGCAAGCGGAGGATTTAAAGCTGACATCAGTGCGCTTGTCAATGCTTCAAAGCCTTTTTCGAGTTGTGATTTACTTTCCATTTTTTTCTCCAATGTTTTTTGAAAAAAATATTAAAACTATTCAATTTAAAACGAGCGACTAACTTATTATTATACTCCTTTTCCAGCTTTTGTCAAGCCAGAACGCCAAAAAACCCTCGGATAAAGGGTTTTTGGAAAAAATTGAGCTTCTACTATATAGAGAGTCTGTCAGTGACTAAGGTTTTCATAACTAATTCTTCAGACAAACTGCTGCCTGGGGATGGTCGGCGCAGACGAGATTTTTCAGGGCGCTATTTTCTTGCTCCAATTGTGTGAGTCTGCCTTCGTGGTTGAGGAGTTTGTCTTTGAGGTTTGCAATTTCTGCCCAGATTTTTTGAGCAAAATTAGTTGGGTCAGACCAAGACACATTCACGGCAACCATGATTTTTCCTACAATGGTTCCATCGGGTAGTTTGAAACAGGGTTTGAGGGAATTTTTTCCATCATCAGTTGGCCAATTGATAGCTTCAATGGAAGAGGCTACTTGGCAGGTGTCATTTGGCTCGAGTTTTTCC
>CAIOVI010000005.1 GCA_903861715.1 uncultured bacterium | reverse complement strand
GCGGTTTGTTTTTTGACAAAAGCGGAGAAAATTTTCTCTGTAATATTTTTTAGTAAATAATTAAATTTTTAAGGAGGGTCATGGAAAACCTGAGAATCTCGATTATTGGACGTGACTCTCGTGCGCATACTTTAGCATGTGCATTAGTGAACGTTTCTTTAGTTGAGAAAATTGCTGTGATACCTGGCAATGGCACGACGCATTCAGCAGGAGACAAGATCTGGCATGTTCCAATCAAACCAGAAACAGAAAATTTAGAAACCTTGGTTGGTCACGCTAAAAGTAATAAAGTAGATATTACTTTTATTTTTTCAGAAGATCTCATTAAACGTGGCATCATCGGTTTGTTCAGGCAAGCTGGAAAAGAAATTATCGATCTGACACAAAAGATCATCAGACCTGAAGCTGAAATTACATTAGCTAAAGAATTCATGCAGCGTTATGAAGCTTTATTTTCTGATTTTGAAATCATTAAAAATCCCGCATAAAAGGAGTATGCGGGATTTTATTTTGGCAATTTTTCAAAATTTGTCAGAAACTTTTTGAAAGTAATTTAGCTCGAAGCTCTTTCTATGTTAGACTTTAAAAGTTGACTAAAAGATATTTTACATGAAACAAATCAACCAAGAAAAATTTCAGGCAGGAAAGAACAAGTTTCTGTTCGGCAGTTTTGCGGCTATCATCACGAACCTGGGCATCATTGCGGGGCTTTTTTCCAGCGGCAATGCTAAGGGCAATATCATTGGGAGTATGCTGGTGATTGCGATTGCCGACAACATTTCAGACACGCTGGGCATTCACATTTATCAAGAAGCAGAAGGTTTGACGCAAGCGCAAGTTTGGCTTTCTTCGCTGACAAATTTTGCTTCCAGATTTTTTGTTTCTTTGATTTTTGTTTTGTTGATTGCACTGTTGCCTTTGAATTTGGCAGCCGCAGTTTGTTTGGCTTTTAGTTTGGCGGCAATTTCGCTGATCAGCTATTTCATTGCGGTTTTCAAAAAAAGAAATCCCTGGGTGGCAATTTTTGAGCATCTGGCTGTGGCCGGCGTGGTGATTGTGGTCAGCAGAATCCTGGGCAATCTCATCACTAGCTATTTTTATCGCTAAAAAAATGAAAAAAATCTTTTTTGCAATTGCAATTATCTTTGGTTTGAATTTTGTTTGGGAAATTGCCCAGTCGTTTTTGTATGCGCCGCATTATCAGGGCTTGGGACAATTGGTCAGGGTTCATCTTTGGGCGAGTGTTGGCGATGTGGTGATGGTTATTATTATTTTACTTTCAAATGAAATAATTTTTAGACGTTTTTTGAAAGACAAAAACAAAAAAACACAAGTATTTTTCATAATTTTTCTTGGCTTTCTTTTGGCGACGGTTGTGGAAAAATATGCCTTGGCAAATGGTCTATGGGCCTATAATCATCAGATGCCCATTATTTCAGGATTGAACGTGGGTCTGACGCCGGTGCTGCAGATGATGCTTATCCCAGCTATGGGACAATTTCTCAGGTGGAATGAGAAACTTCATTGAAAGAAAAAAATGAGCGGTGCGTTTTAAAAAGAAAGCCTAAGAATTTTCAAACAAAAAAATGGAGCAACTTGAGAAAAAAGGCGAAAGTATTTATCACATTTTAAATACTTCTTCAAATTTACTGGGACTATGCTTTTTTATTGTGATGTATCTGAAGACCGCTGGCATTGCCAAGAGCACCATCATGGATGAGTTAGTCGGTTTTGATGCCCTTGTTTTCGCCTCTTGTTGCCTTTTTTCATTTTTATCTATGCGAAGTTTAAATAGAGCAAAAAGTGAAGGCTATGAATTGGTTGCGGATTTTTTATTCTTCTTCGGCATTCTTTCCTTGGTGGGGATTATCGTGGCGGGTTGGCTGAGTTTTTTTTAAATCCTTCAGAACCACAGCTCTGTAACATTTCTATTTCCTCTTTACATTCAGAACCACAGCTCTTGAAAGGTTTAGTTTTTTGTGCTAGATTAAACAGGTAATTAATTTTAATAAAAAACAATATGAAATTAGAAGGAAAAGTGCTTGGGTATGACAAAAAAGTTGTTGCAGGGGTGGTTTACACCTTGGTAATAATTTTGTTGGCTTTTTTTGTGGGAACTCGCTATGAAAAAAACAAATTAACTGCTTTGGATCAGCAAAAAACTGCTAAAGCTGAACAAAAAAAAGCCAATCCTAAGAAAAGCAAAACAGCTGCGACAGATGTCCAGGGGGCTGCCAATGGTCAGGTGACTCCTGATGCGCAAGCTGCTCCTACGCAGACCAAAACTCCTGTTTCAACGCCAGCCAACGGCGCTGCGCCAGCTAACACAGTAAAATAGGGATTTTTGAAAAAGAGGCTGCTCCGGGCAGCCTTTTGTTTTTTGTATGAATAAAAACTTGCTAAAAATATTTTTAGTTTGGTTGGGACTGCTGTTGGCTGTCGGTTTTGTGGCCATCCATTTTTCCACTTATAAAGTTGGGCACTGCGAAGTGAAAAACCAGCTGCCTTATTATCGCTGGGATTCCTTTTGGTATACTTCCATTTCGCAACATGGCTATAATTTTTCTGACTCGAAAAATTCTAGCATTGCCTTTTTCCCGCTTTATCCAATGGTCATCAGGGCGGTTCATTTTGTCAGTCACTGGAAAGAAAATAAAATTAGTTTTGGTTTAAATATCCTTTTTGCATTTTTGGCTACGCTTTATCTATATCGCTTGGCCAAATTGGATTATGACGAAAAGAAAAGCTTGGCGGTGGTAGCGGTCTTTTTGTTTTTTCCACCCGCCTATTTTTTCCTGGCTGGCTATCCTGATGGGCTTTTTGCACTGGTGGCAATTGTCAGTTTTTATTTTGCCAGAAAAAAGAATTGGGCTTTGGCTGGAATTGCCGCAGGGCTGTTGGCGCTCACTAAGCCTTATGGAATTTTGATTTTTCCAGCGCTTGGCTTGGAATATCTCTGGACGCATAATTGGGATTTGAAAATATTTTTCAAAAAATCTGATTGGCTGCCGCTGCTTTTGCCAATTTTTTCTTTTGGAGGGTTCGTGCTGTTTAATTATTTGATGTTTCACAATCCGATTGCTTTTCTGGAGGCTCAACAAACTTGGGGGCGAAAGTTGGTCAATCCGTTGGCGGCTCTTTTTGAAGAAGGAAAACATTATTTGTTGGGCGGTCACATTTTGACTGGCAGCAATTTTCCTTATGTTATTTATTTGGGCAGTTTTCTTTTTTCCATTTGGGCTTTTGGGGTGGCCTGGAACAGGGTGCGGAAAACTTATCTGCTTTTTTCATTCTTGCTCTTGCTTTCAGCTTTTTTGACCGGCACGCTCACAAGTTGGGGACGGTATATGCTCTTGGGCTTTCCAGTTTTGATGGGCCCAGCGGTATATTTCATCGAAAAGAAAAAAATGTTTTGGCTTTATTTGTTGGCTTCGACTGCGCTTTTGTTGGTTTGCGCCAATTTTTTCGTGAGATGTTTTCCTTTTGAGTAAAAGCAAGTTTGTTTAAATAGCATTTTTTAAATTCCAAATGCTTGCCTTTTGTGTTATAATTTGATAAATTAACTCAATGGTAACGATGGGAATCAGTCAGTAAATAATTAACTAAAACTCACATTAAATATGGCAGAGCAAGAAAAAAGTTTTCAGCAAGGTTTTAAAAACCCAGGGCAAAAAAAACAGAAAAGAAAGTGGTTTAGACTCCTCTTGATTGTGGTTGGTATTATTGTCTTGATTGGTGGGATAGTTGTTTGGAAAACTGGCAACTTGCTGAGCAAAATTTCAACCAATGGAAATTTGTTGGGCAGTGTGGGACATTTGATTCCAGGGGTCAACAATCAGATTAAAGGCGAAAAGGAAGGTCGCATCAACATTTTGCTTTTGGCGATGCGCGGAACTTCTGATCCAAATGGTGGCTCTTTGGCCGACAGTAGCATGGTGGTGAGCTTGGACCCGAAGGACAACAAAATTTCTGTGGTTTCAATTCCGCGCGATCTGTTGGTCAGTGACGTGCAAGATCCGGGCGCTTTCAGCAAGATCAATGCGATTTATGCTCAAGGCAATGCCAAGGGTGGAGCCTCTCAGGCCATTGCAGACGCTGAAAAAAAATACAGTGAAGTTGCGGGCGTGCCAATTGGCTACACCGTGGTTATCAACTATCAAGCTTTCACGGACGTGATCAATGCGGTGGGCGGAGTTCCGGTCAATTTGAAGCAGCCCTTTGAAGAAAATGCTCAGTTTAATCAAAGCGGGGTTTGCGATGGAACTTATTTCACGGTGCCAACTGGAAAATATGAAACCAAGACCAGAAAAACCAAAGACGCTCTTGGCAAGGTGATTGGCACTCGCGTCACAGCGCAATATCCACTTTGCACGCCGACTGCTGCCGCTTTGGAATGTCATGGAGATTTCAAATTGCCAGCTGGTGAGCAGACCTTGGACGCCGAAACCGCGCTTTGCTTTGCTCGTTCTCGAGATAATTCAAGTGATTTTGAGCGTGCCAAACGTCAGCAGCTCATTTTGCAGGCACTGAAAGCCAAGGCGCTTTCAATTGGCACTTTGACTGATTTCAACAAAATCAACGCCATCATCAACAGTCTGGGAAAAAACTTCTCAACTGATATGCAAGGCTGGGAAATGAAACAGCTCTACACTATTTATATGGATTTGAACAAAAACAACCCGCAAGAAATTCGTCGAGTGTTGGATGAAGATCCAACTGAAGGGTTGCTTTATGGAAAATCGGATCCAGTTTATGGCGACGTGCTTTTGCCAAAGGGTGACAACTATGACAAAATCCACGCTTTGTTTGCAAACACTTTTACGGCTCCTGCTCAAGCCAACATTGATGTCATTCAATAGTTCTTCTTTGGAATTAAAAGATTTCAAAAAAACAAAAGTCCACCTAGGTTGGACTTTTGTTGATGCTTGGGCAGCCTTGCGAAATTTAAAAGTTTGATTTGCGTAGCAAAAGAGAGCAGTTTCAACTAATATCGAAATAACTTGATTTCTTGTATATCGCGCTACTTCACGCAAAGGGACTTAGTCCCTTACAAGGTGAAATGAATTAAGCTAAGTTGGTATTATACTAAATTAACTTAATCTGCATGCTGGCATGCTATTAATTTAAGTATAAAGTAAAAATAAGAAAATCTTTTTATGCAGCAGCAGTTTTTGGAAAAAATGAAAAAAGTTTCGCGGGCGCAGTGGATCCTTTTAGGCTTGATTGCAGTCGGCATTTTTTTGCGCACCTATCATTTTTCTCAGTTGCTGGTTTTTGCTAGTGACCAAGCGAGGGATTTTGGAATAGTCAAAAATGTGCTTAGCGGGAACAGCTCTTGGCCACTGCTGGGGGCCGATATGACGGGCGGCCGAGGTTTCCGATTGGGTCCGATTTATTATTATTTCCAACTTTTGTCAGCGCTGCTTTTTGGGGTTAGCGCAGTTTCGCAAGCTTATCCAGACTTGCTTTTTGCGATTCTTTCAATTCCACTCCTTTACTATTTTTTGAAACGTTATTTCAGTGAAAACACCACGCTAGCCTTGACGGCAGTTTATGTTTTTTCCTATTTTAGCATTGAATATGCTCGTTTTGCTTGGAATGTCAATTTGATTCCGTTCTTCGTTTTGCTGCTGCTGATTTCCTTGAATGAATTTTTGGTTGGCGAGGAAAAAACTGCTTGGAAATGGATTGTGGGAGCAGGCGTGGCGCTGGGCGTTGGCATTCAACTGCACGCAATCCTATTGCTGCTTTTTCCAACTTTGGCTTTTTGCGGGTTTGTTTTTTTGCTCAGGCGCAACAGGAAAGTTTGGAAAAAAATTGTCGCCATCATTTTGTTGGCGTTGGTGCTCAATCTCCCGCAATTTGTCAGCGAGCAACAAACGGGCTTTGCCAACACTAAAACTTTTTTTGGCGCTTTCTTTTTCAAATCACAGCGTTCGGGTGGGACTGTTTTCAGGGGCCTGATCTTGGATGTGGCTTGCAATGCGCAGGCCAACACGCATATTTTGTCTTCACTGGGCAACAAAAACATTTGCAATTTTTTGTATAGCATTCAAGAAACCAGCACGACTTATAACACCAAAATTAAATTGGAAAAAGACCCGCTTTCCCTTTTTGGAAAATTTGTCAGCTTGCTGTTTTCAGCGCTGGGTCTTTGGCTTTTGGCACGTAATTTTTTCAAAGATGACTTGAGAAGAAAATATTTTTCAGGTTTGGTTCTTTTTTACAGTGCGCTCTATTTTCTGATTATGATTCCCATTGCGCCAGGCTCCCGGCTGCGCTATTTTTTGCCAATAATTTTCTTGCCCTTTGTTTTTCTGGGACTGTTTTTCGAGTTTTGGGTCAAAAAATATCCGAAAAATTATGCCTGGTTGGTTGGCGCTGTGCTGGTTTTTTTGCTTGCCGCTAATCTTAATTCCATGTGGTTGAAATTAAAAGACAGTTCTTGCACAAAAGAAACCCAGGCTAATTTTGGTTGCAATTTGCCACTGGATGGCGCTGGTGCTAAAATCAGAGTAAGAAAGTAAATTAATTTAACTTTAACTTATGTCAAAAAAAATAAACAAAAAAAAGACAACTAGCAAACAAATAGATAAACTTAGCCTAAAAAAAATAGTTTACGTTTTGCTAACCATTTTCTTGGGAGAATTATTGGGCTTTATCGCCTTTGGCTTGATTTCAATTAATTTTGTCAGCATGCTGGAGAAGAGCGGTTTGCCAGTCGAGTATGCTCAAATTTTTGGACCAGTTTACGGTCCTTTGCCAGCTTATCTTTTTTGGACACTGATTTTCGCCGGCGCCGTGAGCGGTTTTTTTCTGGGGCTGACTTGGTGGCGGATTGTTTATGTTGAGCATCGGCACTGGAGGAACAAGCGGAAATAAATTAGCACTTGATTTGTTTAGCAGTTTTGTGCTATGCTGAAAATACAATTGAATATGATTTATCCAGAGTGATGGCAGAGCACTGGCTCAATGACCCATCCGGCAACCGCCCCAAATTGACACTTGAGGAAAGGTGCCCCCTCCAGCTCAAAAGTCGCAAGACTCGTGAGAAAAGATAAATGGTCGATTTCATGATCTCTTTTCTCAGCAAAAGGGATTTTTTGTTTGTCATCGCGATTCGCCCTGGGCGGAGTGTAAAATAGGACATTAGGCAAAGCCCTGGATTGCCACGGATGATTACATCCTCGCAAAGACAGAAAAGTAAGAAATAATTTAATAAATTTTAATTTGCAATTAATTAATTTGGTAATAATTTTTTAAAATTAAAAATATGTACAAACCAAAAACCTACACGGTGGAAAGTGTGACGTCAGGTCATCCTGACAAAGTGTGCGATCAAATTTCAGATGCAATTTTGGATGAATGTTTGCGTCAAGATCCAATGAGTCGCGTGGCCGTGGAAACTTTCGGCGGTCATGGCACCTTGCTGATTGGCGGGGAAGTCACAACCAACGCTGAAGTTGATTTTGAACAAATCGCCAGACGTGTTTATCGAGAAATTGGCTATGACCAACCTTTGGAAGTCTTGGTCAAAATTGTCAAACAATCACCCGAAATTGCCCAAGGCGTCGACACGGGTGGGGCTGGCGATCAAGGAATCATGTATGGCTATGCTACTGATGAAACCAAAGAGTTTATGCCGGAATCAGTGGTGAAGGTGCACGCCTTGGCCAAGAAGTTGGAAGAGTTGAGAAGAAATGACAAGGATTTTGCTTGGCTTCGTCCTGATGGCAAAACTCAAATCAGTGTGCATAATGGAAAAATTTCTTCAGTGTTGGTCAGCTGCCAACACAGTGAAGATGTCGACAACGAGCAAATTCGCAAACAAATTATCGATGGCGTGATCAAACCAATCATTGGCGATCTCGAGGGGATTGAAATTTTCATCAACCCAACGGGAAAGTTTGCGCAAGGTGGCTTTGAAGCTGACACGGGCCTCACTGGTCGCAAAATCATGGTTGACACTTATTGCGGTTTGGTTCCGCATGGTGGAGGAGCTTTTTCTGGCAAAGATGCGACCAAGGTTGATCGCAGCGCTGCCTATATGGCTCGCTTTGTGGCCAAGCAATTGGTGGCACGAGGTTTGGCCAAAGAATGTTTGGTCTCAGTGGCTTATGCCATTGGCAAAGCCGAGCCTTTGATGGTGGAAGCTATCAACGAAAAGGGCGAAAGTTTGGCAGAAATTGTCAAAAAAGAATTTGATTTTCGACCGCAAGCCATCATTAAAACCTTGGATTTACGCAAACCGATTTTTCAAGCTACGGCTGCCTATGGACATTTTGGCAAAGAAGGTTTGCCTTGGGAAAAAATCTAAAATCAGCCAATATTTTAAAGCCCTGAAAAAGAGTTGACACCAACTCTTTTTCTTGCTTTTATGAGGGTAATCTCAATTTTCTGAGGTGTTTGTTTTTTTAACAATTTAACCTTTAAAAGGGGGCAATAATTCATAGGAAAGAGGACTTTTTGTTTTTAATCTTAGCAACTTTTAACCAAAAGAGGTGTTTATGAACACTTTTTATTCAAGGCTAGATAATCAATGGGGTAAAGGTAATTTTGTCTGTGTGGGGCTTGATCCTGTTTTAGGAAAAATTCCTGGATACAATCCGAATCGAAGTGTCGAGGAATTTATTTTTCAGTTCAATAGGGAAATTATTGATGCGACGGCAGACCTTGTTTGTGCCTTTAAACCAAACACTGCTTTTTATGAGGGCTATGGATTGGAGGGGCTTTCGGCACTTTACAGAACAATCACCTATATTAAAATGAATTACCCGGGAGTGATTGTCATTTATGATGCTAAGCGGGGAGATATCGGCAACACTAATAATGGCTATGCTAAGGCAGCTTTTCAATATCTTAAAGCTGATGCTATCACTGTGCAGCCTTATTTTGGTGGAAAATCTCTCGAGCCTTTTCTGGAAAAGGCTGATATTGGAGTTATAGTGCTTGATAAAACTTCAAATGAAGAAGGCGGCGAATTTCAGGATCGGCTGACCCTCACTCCTTGGAAAGAATTCGGCGATTTGATGGAAGGCTTTTCTTTTGATGAAATCATCGCCAGAGGATTTTATGAAGGGTCTGATTGTTGGAGAGACTTGCCAAATCTTGGCGTTTTAATGCCACTAGCTCACTTGGTTGCTCTGAGAGTTTCACGCGAGTGGAACTATTACGATAACTGTGCTCTTGTAGTTGGGGCGACATATCCTGAATATATTGCGAAGATTCGTTTCCTTGCTTCAGGCCTACCTTTGCTTATTCCTGGAGTAGGAACTCAGGGTGGTGATGTTGAAAAGACTGTTAAGGCTGGTGTGGACAAGAATTGCGCTGGTTTTATTATTAATTCTTCTAGCGGCATAATCCACGCATCTTCGGAGCCAGATTTTGCACAAGTAGCAAGACAAAAAACAATTGAACTCAGTAAATCTATCAATGAATTCAGGTAAAACGGAGAGTAAGCTATGAATGAAAAATCGATTCAGGGTATCTTGCAAAAAACAGGTGCCGTGATTACAAAAACCCATGTCGTATACACCTCTGGTAGACACGGCAATGCTTATGTCAATAAGGACGCAATTTATCCTTACACGAGTGACATATCCAGTCTTTGTTCTTTATTTGCAGAACATTTTGAGGAATATGAAATTGAAGTTGTTTTGGCTCCAGCCGTGGGCGGAATTATTCTTTCGCAGTGGACAGCCGATCATCTCTCAAAATTGACTGCTTGCACAATTTTAAGCATTTATGCTGAAAAAGAAGTTGTTGCTATTGATGATCCAAATGGGAAAGGTCGCAAATGCTTCATCGAAACAGGTGAATTTGTTATCGGTCGGGGCTATGGGAACCTCATTAAAGATAAAAAGGTGCTCGTCTTAGAAGACGTGGCGACCACTGGTGGTTCAGTAAAAAAGGTTGTTGAAGCTGCAAGGAAATATGGCGGAAATGTTGTTGGAGTTGGAGTTCTCTGCAATCGCGGAGGAATCACACCAGCAGATATCGCTAACCCTCCAGAGCTCTTTTCGATTGTGAATGTTGATCTTGAGTCATGGACGGAAGAAGAATGCCCTCTTTGTGCTCAGGGTGTTTCAATTAACACAGCTGTTGGAAAAGGTCAGCATTTTCTTGCTCGCAAAAATGCGAGATAGGGATAAAAAAGAAGATGGGGCGTGTATTGTTATTATGACAATACCGCCCCTTTTCCATTTTTAAAATATATTTTCTAAAATTCTTATAAAAAAGCCCGGCAACATCGCTGTCACCGGGGTTGGTTAATGAAAATTGTAAACTTAACTTTCAATTTCCAAAACTTTCCACTGGAGGCATTAGTTCTCCTCCTGTTTAACGATTGTTGTTGGTTTCCAAGGCGTTTTCAAATGAATGGCTCCGAAGCTGAATGCATCAGCGCCGAGTTTCTTTACTTTTGCAAGATCGCCAGCGTCCATGATGCTTGGAGCAATCACTGGAATCAAGTTTTGTCTGACAAGATCTTCAACGACTTTCCAGTTGAATTTCTGGGCAGGTTTTCCAGAAACTCCACCGCCTCCGCCACCGACTTTCTTTTCAAGCTTCCAGAGTGGACTTCTTTTTCCTGGAAAAACTTTTTCGAATGCGACACTATTGAGGTCGATTGCTTCTACGATTTCAACAAGACCTTTCGTAATTGCAAGATAGTCTTGGGCGCAAGAAACTTTAAGAATAATCGGATGACGAGAAATTTTTGCGACCGCCTTCACATTTTCAATAATAGTTTGAGCTTGTTGCAATGTATGACCAGTGTTTGGACATGAATCATTAATTTCAAGCGCTACAAAATCAAACTTGTTTAACAGGTCAGCCATTTCCAAAAGTTGTTTCTTGTTTCCATAAATTGAGCCAACCAGTGAAACTTTGTTGGAATCAATTTTTGGTCCGATCTTCTTGCACCACCAGTCAATTCCTTTATTGGTCAGTCCAATTTTGTTGACTGAACCGCCAGGAATCAGGCGAACACAAGTCCAGGGCTTCCACCACCGCAAATTTCCCTTGGTTGGTTTGAGCGTCAAAGTTTTGATTACGACAGTGAAAAGTTCTGGTCTGATGAGGCCAAGCCACACGAGTGGTTTTTCCCAAGGCCAGCCCTTGCCCTTAAAGCCAAAAGCTCCACTTGCGACCACGTATTTCAGTTCGTGGCCGTTGGAAAGAATAATCGACATATAATCCTCCTTTAGTTGTCAAGGTTTCAGTTATTGTTACTTTTAACACTGGTTTTACCCTAGCAAAAAGGGCTAAAAAGTCAATATTTTTTTATGAATGAAAAAATACATGACACCAGCTTTTTTTCTTGCCAGTTTGAGAATTTGCCAGAAAAGTTTGGCTGGGGTATCGTAAACAGTGAGACATATCTTAAAAAATTTCAAAAATCTTTATGAAAAATTTGTCAAAAAAGGCTGAGCAGAAAAAATGGGACATTGTGGGGATGGGCAATCCTTTGTTGGATGTGGTGATCAACATTGAAGAAGAAATGTTGGCGGAGCTGAAAATAAAAAAGGGTTCAATGAAATTGATTTCCCAGTCAGAAAGTCGAAAAATTTTGAAAAAACTTGCTCATTTGGAGCAGATTTTGGCTTTGGGTGGAAGCGCTTCCAACACTATTTCGGGAGCAAATTTGTTGGGCAGTCGCACCGCCTTTTTGGGGGTGGTTGGAAAGGATGAATATGGCAAAGCCTATGAAAGCAAAATGGAAAAGGAAGGCACGGTTTCTCACCTTTCGCAGCACGCAAAAGACAAGACTGGACATGTGATCATTTTGATCACCCCGGATGGAGAAAGAACTATGTTGGCTCACTTGGGCGCTGCAATCAATTTTTCCAAAGCGCATCTGAAAAAAGCAGAAATTGCAGCCAGCAAAATTTTGCACATCGAAGCTTATCAATTGGAAGACAAGAATTTGCGCCAGACAGTTTTGCACGCCATCAAAATTGCCAAAAGCGGCCAGGTGCTGGTTTCGTTGGATTTGGCTGACACGGGCCTGATTGAACGCAACAAAAAACTTTTCAAAAATATTGTCAAAAAACATGTGGATGTGGTTTTCGCCAATGAGCAGGAGGCGATGGCTTTTGCGGATGAAAAGGATCCCATCAAAGCTTTGCACAAAATTGCAACCAGTTGCCAAATTGCCGTGGTTAAGTTGGGAGAAAAAGGCAGTTTGATCAAGAAAGGCCAAAAAGTTTTTCAAATTGCGCCGCACAAGGTCAAAATGGAAAACACCAACGGAGCTGGTGACATGTATGCTGGGGGGATTTTACACGGGCTGATTAATGAGTTAGACTTACAAGAAGCAGGAGAAATGGCCAGCCACGTTTCAGCCCTGGTGGTGGCCAGTCCTGGCGCTCGTTTGGACAAAAAACATTTTGGGAAAATAAGAAAATATAGGAAAAGGTAACATTATTCTCCTGTATGTCATCGCGAAGATTTCTGTACTCGGAAATCTGTGGCGATCCAGGAATTAGCAATACTAGATTAATTTAATTCCCGGCAACAAAACGTTGGAGGCTCAGCCTCCTTATACCAACTTAACTTAATTAGTTGTAGTTTACTATCCCGGAGCTTAGCTCCGTCACAATATACGCTGTTTTAGTTAATTTGGTATAAAGCATTCTGGATTGCCACGGATGATTACATCCTCGCAATGACGGAAAACTTAGCCATTGTAAAAAGTAAAATAAATTTTAAAAATATGAAAAACCAAGACTACAAAATCAAAGACATTAATTTGGCGGAATATGGTCGCAAGGAAATTGTGATTGCCGAAAAAGAAATGCCGGGGCTGATGGCGCTGCGCAGAAAATTTGGCAAGCAAAAACCGCTCAAGGGGGCCAGAATTTTGGGCAGTTTGCACATGACAATTCAAACTGCGGTTTTGATTGAAACGCTGGTTGAGTTGGGAGCGCAGGTGCGTTGGGTTTCTTGCAACATTTTTTCCACTCAAGATCACGCGGCTGCCGCCATCGCCAAAGCAGGCGTTTCGGTGTTTGCTTGGAAAGGCGAAACGCTGGAGGAATACTGGTGGTGCACCGAGCAAGCTTTCAAATTTGAAGGCGGCCTGGGACCGAATTTGATTGTGGATGATGGCAGCGACGCCACCTTGATGCTGCATCTTGGCGTGGAAGCTGAAAAAAATCCAAAATTGCTCAAAAAAAGTTTGGCTGGCAAAGGTGAAGACGAAAAAGAACTGCTGAAAATTTTGGCCAGGATTTACAAAGAAAATCCAAAATTTTGGAGCAAGATGCTCAAAGAGCTTAAAGGAGTTTCGGAAGAAACCACCACGGGCGTGCATCGGCTTTATCAAATGTTTGAGCAAGGCAGATTGCTGTTTCCAGCGATCAATGTGAATGATTCGGTGACCAAAAGCAAATTTGACAATCTTTATGGTTGCCGCGAAAGTTTGGCCGATGGCATCAAGCGGGGCACAGATGTGATGGTGGCTGGCAAAGTGGTGGTGGTTTGCGGTTATGGCGACGTGGGCAAAGGTTGCGCTCAAAGCATGAAAGGGCTTGGCGCTCGCGTGATTGTCACCGAAATTGATCCAATTTGCGGCTTGCAAGCCTCAATGGAAGGCTTTGAGGTCAAAACTGTTGAACAATCTCTAGAGGAGGCAAATATCTTTGTGACAACAACTGGGAATCGTGACATCATCACAGTTGAGCACATGGAAAAAATGAAAGATGAAGCGATTGTTTGCAACATTGGACATTTTGACAATGAAATTCAAGTTGAAAAATTGGAAAAATATCCTAACATTCAGGAAATCAACATCAAACCGCAAGTGGACAAATTTATGTTCCCTGATGGTCATGCCATCGTGCTGCTTTCGCGCGGTCGTTTGGTCAACCTTGGCAACGCCACGGGGCATCCTAGTTTTGTGATGAGCGCCTCTTTCACCAACCAAGTGCTGGCTCAAATTGAACTTTGGCAAAAAAAATATGCCATTGGCGTTTACACCTTGCCGAAAAAATTGGACGAAGAAGTGGCCAGACTGCATTTGGAAAAACTTGGCGTGACGCTCACGAAACTCACCAAAAAACAAGCTGACTACATCAACACCCCAATTGAGGGGCCCTACAAACAAGAGCGTTATCGATATTAAAAATGTTTTCCACCCAACAAAAAACTCTCCCGCTTGAGCGGGAGAGTTTTTTGAAAAGTTGAGTGTCAAGATTACGCTAGGGTAACATTAACAGCATTCAAGCCTTTTGGAGATTCTTCTGATTCGAAAGAAACATTGTCTCCTTCTTGCAGTTGATCAAATGAAACACCCACCAAAGAATTGCTGTGGAAAAATAGGTCTTTTCCCAATTCTGGAGAGGTGATAAAGCCGAAGCCTTTGTCAGTTTTCTTTTTGATTACACCATTCATAGTTTTGAAGTGATTTTTAGGTTTGTAAATTTGAAATTATGCGGGGCTCGACGATTGTTCCAACAATATTTTCACCTGTTAAGTGTAGCACGGAAAGCTGAAAAAGTCAATTAAAATCACCACTTTGATTGTGTTTTCGTGTTCTTTATCCCTTGTTTGAGCCATAAATTTTCTGATGGGAATGTATTTTTTTGGAAATTTGAAACAAATATCACTCAAATTGCAAATATTGCTTTTGGGATTCTTTACAGGAGCTGATTTTTAGGTTAAGCTGAAGACTGCATAATAAAAACCTCTAAGCTAGCAGAACATAACTTTTAGTATTTAAGACAATATGGCCAAGGACGACGTTGCAATCAGATTTAATAAGGTGACTTTTGAATATGGCCACGAAAAGCCCATTTTGGATGAGGCTTCTTTTGCGCTGCGCCGTGGCACGAAAATGACCTTGATGGGTCAAAACGGAGCTGGCAAAAGCACAATTTTGAATTTGATCACGGGAGCGCTCAAGCCAGAAGACGGTTCGATTTATGTTGATAGCGACCTGACGATTGCCTATGCCAAGCAGGTGATTCCGCGCGAGCAACTTGATTTGACCGTGAAAGAATTTTTTGAAAAATGTTTTACTGAGAAAATTTATAACCTTGATCCAAAAATTGATGCGGTTTTGGATGCGGTGAATTTGCATGCGCCAAAAGACAAAATCATTCGAGCTTTTTCCGGCGGTCAGCAAGCGCGTCTTTTGATGGCTTCCGCTTTGATTCAAAACGCTGAGCTTTTGATTCTGGATGAGCCAACGAACAATCTTGATAAGGCTGGCATTGCTCATTTGACGGCTTTTCTCATGAACTATGACAAAACTTGTATTGTGATTTCCCATGATGCAGACTTTTTAAACTCTTTCACAGATGGCGTGCTCTATTTGGATGTTTTCACGCACAAAGTCGATCAATACCTGGGAGACTACTATGTGGTGGTGGCGGAAATTGCCGCACGCATTGAGAAAGAAAAAATGAAAAATGCGCAATATGAAAAAGAAATTATTGCTAACAAAGAGAAAGCCAATTTTTTTGCCAACAAAGGTGGCAAGATGAGATTGGTCGCTCGTCGGATGCGTGACAAGGCGGCTGAAATGGAAGAGGCTAAAGTCGATGTACGGAAAGAGGACAAGGCGATTCGCGGTTTTTCCATTCCAACCCAAGAAAATCTCAGCGGCGAAATTTTGAAAATTTCATCCCTAACGGTGATCAAAAATCACGAGCCCGAGGAAAAGCAGGTTAATGTTTCGCTCAAGAAAAACAATCATTTGCTTTTGGCTGGACCGAATGGAATTGGCAAAAGCACCTTGTTGGAATCACTGGCAGCTGAAACGGCCAAAGGCGCTAAATATGCCGAGGGTGTGCGAATCGGCTATTATCGCCAGGATTTTTCAACTTTGAATTTTGAAGATACGGTGTATCAATCCTTGGCTGGAGCGATGCAAACCACTGATGAAGAAAGACTTCGCAGTGTGGCTTCTGGCTTTTTGATTGATGGAAAAATCATCAATTCAAAAATCGGCACGCTTTCAGAAGGACAGAAAGGTTTGGTGGCGTTTGCACGCTTGGTGTTGGAGCAGCCGGGACTGCTGGTTTTGGACGAACCAACCAATCACATCAACTTTCGTCATTTGCCTATCATTGCTAAAGCTCTAAGCGAATATGAGGGCGCCATGGTGCTCGTCAGTCACGTGGCAGATTTTGTTGAGCAGATTCGAATTGATGAAATTTTGGATTTGGAAAGATAAGTTGACCGATGCGAACCTACCTGCCTCGACGGTAGGCGGGCGAATGGAATTCGAATCTACGAATTTATTTCTACAACCCTTAGAAGCACGCAGAAATATATAGAAATATACTTCGTGAAATTATTTCATAGAAATACCTGGAAATATGCTTCGCGAAATATAATTGAAATTCATTGTTTCTTATTTCTACTTTATTTCTATTATATTTCCACTTTGTTTCTATTGCATTTCTACTATATCTCTACTTTATTTCTATTATAGTTTCATCATTTACAACACTTAGAATATCAAAGCATCCCGTGGGTGTTTTTTTGTTGTGCGGATTTTGGAAAATGTGCTATAATTTTGGAAGATTCAGAAACTTGTTTGTAGAAAAATTTTTAAATCTTAGTTTTAATTTATTCGAGTCATTCGAGTGAAAATTCGAGTTATTCGAGTCGCTTTCAAAAAATGAAAACATTGGAAAAAAAAATCACAGGTGCTGCTTTGGTTTTGGCCTTACTGCTCCCAATTAAAACTTTTGCTTTGGATTGGAGTATTGGTGTGGGCAATACTGGCGCTGGCTCGGGATATGCTAGCGGTGGCTGGGCAGCGAGCAACGTTTATGGTTTGCCGGAAGGTAGTATCATGGGCATTGTTTCAAATCTGCTGTTCTGGCTTTTGTCGATGTTTGCGCTGGCGGGAATTATCGGCTTTGTGCTGTCGGGGATCTTTTATCTTATTTCAGCTGGGGAAGAAGATATGATTACAAAAGCTAAGGATGGCATGAAATGGTCAATTGTGGGGGTCATCGTGGGGCTCTCAGGCTTTGTGATTATGCAAGCCGTGTCGGCGATGCTGGATGGAACAACGAGAAACTTTTAGTTTGCTAAGTTTAAAAACTTTTTTATGAAAACAAAAAACAAAATTTATTTTTTTGGGGTGGCGTTGTTTTTTTTGAGCGTTTTTTTTGGCAAAACTGATAAAGCTTTTGCAGCAACCTGTGCAAGTTTTTTTGGAACTTGCAAATATGCTTGTGCCGCGCGGAGCACTTCGAGCGTCGGAGAAGACAACATAGGAACTCTTGATTGCGCGACAGGTCAATCATGTTGCACAGTTAGCTCTGCTATTGACGCATATACCTGCGCGAAGGACTTTCCAGGGTTCTCTTGTGTGGATAGTACAGGCAGAACTGATTGTAAACAGTTTGAGTGTCTTGGTGGAAACAATAACCAATGTTGCCCGCCTACAATGCCTGCTAGTGGCGTTGTCAACTGTACAAGTTTAGGTGGTGCTTGTTCAAGATATTGTCTGACCTCAGAAACAGAAAAAACAGCAGCGACAGATTGTGCCGCTAGCATTCCATATTGCTGCGCCTCAACAAATGCAGCTAATAATAATTCGACCAATGCGCTGGGTAATAACTCTTCAGCCTCAACCGTTGATTGTGGAACAAATTTTGAAAAAGTTGGAGGTGTTTGTTTTCCAACAAATACGGGACTTTCAAGTGCTTCCGTCTCTAGTATTCTCGGGAATGTTTTTTCTTGGCTGATGGGTCTTTTCACTCTTTTTGCGGTGGGTGCCTTTGTAATCTCTGGCATTCAATATCTCACCTCAGCTGGCAATGAAGAACAAGCAGAAACTGCCAAGCGGAATGCAACCTATGCTGTTTTGGGAATTTTGGTTGGGCTTTCTGGTTTTGTGATTGTCAAGGCTATTGCCACCGCCCTTTCGGGTTCAGCGACGATATTTTAAAATAGTTGATAGAAATACAATAGAAATATAATGGAGATAAAGTAGAAATACAGTACAATAGAAATATAATGGAAATAAGATAGAGATAAAGTAAAAATAAGAAACAATTAATTTCTGCTGTATTTTGCGAAGCATATTTCCAGGGATTTCTATGAAATAATTTCACGAAGTATGTTTCTGTATATTTCTATATTTTTAAATTCAAAGTCATCATTCGTGAGTATTCGTGAAGAATTAGCGATTGATTGGTGATTCAGATCATTATGGGATTGATTAACATTGCGCAGGCTGATGTGATCAGTGATGCGCCGTCGCTGGCAACAATTGGAATGAATGTTTTGAATTTTTTGTTGTCAGTCTTTGGGATTGTTGCTATAATTATGTTAGCGTTGTCTGGAGTGATGTATTTTTTTTCAACTGGCAATGAGGAGCAGGCAAAAAAAGCCAAGCAATCGACAAAGTATGCGGTTATTGGAGTTTTGCTGACGATGAGCGGGCTGATTATTGTGAAACTGCTGGCGCAATTTATTAAGTAGAAATTTGTAGCGTTTGATATAAATTATAAATAATTTCAACAAAATCAGCGATTGGCAAAAAATTTGGCAGTCCTCCATTTTTCCAAAGGGCGCGTGATTAAAGTTTTTAGCTAAACTTCACGGGTTCCGACTCCGTCTCGCTTATCAAAAGTAAATGATTTGCGGATTGAAAAATTGGCGGACGCTCAAATTTCTAGCAAAATCAAAGATTTTGAGAAATTTGGCGAAAGGAGGTGTGCTTATGAATATAAAAAAAATTGCTTATGGTTTGGCTTCAACAGTGGTTGCGGCTCCAGCTATAGCGCTCGCTCAATTCGAAACACCATCAGGAACAGGTCTGCCAGCTGGGAGCGTGATGGGAATTATCACCAACGGGATGAATTGGCTTTTGGTGATGGTTGGAATTTTGGGAGTGATTGGGTTTGTGATTTCTGGCGTTATCTATTTGACTGCAGCGGGAGATGAAGACCGAGTTGCCACTGGCAAGAGAGCTTTAATTGCCTCTATTACGGGTGTGATTGTGGCTTTGGTTGGCGTGGTGGTTTTGCAAGCTGTCAAAGGAATGCTTGGTGGAAATTCAAAAACATTCTAGTATTTTGTTTTAAATAAAAAACGATCCCTGAGTGGGTCGTTTTTTGTTTTGGAAAAAAGCTTTTTTGAAATTGCTTTTTATGCTATAATAAATCGTGTCAATGCTATTTGCTATTCCTATTCAGAGCTGAAAAACTTCTCAGTGTTGATAAACAAAAAGACACTCACTTTGTCGGATAATAAAAAAAATAAAAAACCTACTATGCTCGGGCACAAATTAAGAAAATTTATAGTTGATGAATTTAATCTGCGTAAGCAGGCTGATGAACTTGGAGTCCGCGTTTGGGAAACGCCCAGTTTTTTGTTTATTGTGATGGGCTTTGTTATTTTGGTTGCAATTGCTGGGGTTTATTTTATTTCTAACAATTATGACTCTCCCGACGTGCTGGTGATTAGCGAGTCAACGGTGGTGGTGATTCTTTTTACCATTGGAAATTTTATTATTCGTAGCGTTGATCAGGTCACTAGGGCCAACAAAATGAAAACCGAATTTATTTCGATTGCTTCTCACCAGCTCAAAACCCCTATTGCGGAGATAAACTGGCAGATTGAACTACTCCTTTCCAAATTTCCAGGAGGCCTCAGTGAAAAACAGCAACTCTTGATTGGTCAAATTGCTCACTCAAGCCAAAAAATGGCCAGGTTGGTTGGCGACCTGCTTGATGTGGTGCGGATTGATCAAGGACGGTTGGCGATGACAAATGAAACCCTGGATTTGTGCGCATTGGTTGCGGAGGCAATCACGAATCATCGACCACTTGCGATTGCTTCAGGTGTGCAGCTCCAGTCTGTTTGTCCAGTCGAAGCCGCAAAAGTTTTGATAGACAAAAAAAGGATGGGCGTTGTGTTGGATAATCTGCTTTCAAACGCCATTAAATATACTAACAAGGGAGGAAAAGTGGAAGTTTTTTTGGAAACCAAAGACAATCTAGTGCAGGTTTGTGTGCGTGATAATGGAGTCGGCATTCCAGCCAAAGAACAAAGTGACATTTTCAAAAAATTTTTTCGCAGCAACAATTCAATGAAAAGCAGCACAGACGGAACTGGCCTGGGCTTGTATATCGCCAAAAATATTTTGGAACAATCAGGTGGAAAACTCTGGTTTAAATCACTTGAAAATATTGGATCAGATTTTTTCTTCAGTCTTCCGGTGATTAAAAATTAGATACAAATTTGTGATTATAATATAATTTCTTAATTTTCTAAAAAATATGAGCAAAAAAATTCTGATTATTGAAGATGATCTTGTTTTGCAAAATTCTTTGGATGAATTTTTGAAGGCCGAAGGTTTCGAGACGATAGTTGCGATTGATGGAGAGATTGGGGTGCAAAAAGCGCTAACCGAAAAGCCAGATTTGATTTTGTTGGATATTGTGCTGCCCAAGAAAAGTGGCTATGAGGTTTTGCAGGAAGTTAAAGAAAACGAAAAAACGTCAAGGTTGCCAATAATTTTGCTGACAAACTTGGGGAGCCTCTCGGATGTGGAAAAAGCCCTTGGCCTGGGCGCCACAACTTATCTTGTTAAAGCGGATTATTCGCTGGATGAAATTACCAAAAAAATAAAAGAAATTTTGAATCTCAAATAACCCTGCAAATTTACAAATAAAAGGGCACTAATACCCCAGGGCAAGCCCGCCTACCGGCGAGGCAGGCAAATATACAAATATACAAAAATGCCAGTATTTTTTGGAGATACCATTTAAAAACCCAAGCAGTTTTTTCACTAAATTTTAAGGATGGCACATTGGCACATTAGCCCACTTGCCGGCAGGAAATTCCGAAATTAGTAAATTGGTCGGCAGTAAAAAACAAAACAAAAATGCAAATAGCAAATGAACAATTGAGAGACTTTATTCTCGATTCTGGTCTTTTGGAGAAGGACGTGATTGAGGAAAATTTTGACCAAGCTTCCAAAGAAAACAAGAAGTTCGGAGATTTGTTGATGGAAAAAAAGCTGATCAGTGAAATTGATTTGAAGAAATTGTATTCTTACATTTTGGGAATTCCCTTTGTGAGCTTGGAAAAGGAAATGATTGCTAATGACATTTTGCACATTATTCCAGAGCCAATTGCCAAAAAATATGGAATCGTGGCCTTTGAAAAAGAGGGCAACAATTTGAAAGTGGCCATGAAAAATCCCGAGGATTTGCAGACCATTGACTTTATTCGGAAAAAAACTGGGCTGAAAATTGTGCCGTGCCTAACTAGTGAAGACAACATCAAAATCATTCTGAAGCAATATGAAAAAAGCTTGAAGGCTGAATTTGGAGACATTATTAGCAAAGATTCAGCAAATGTTTCCACCGAAGATGGCGAAGATGATTTGGAAAAAATTGCTCAGGATTTGCCGATTGTGAGGATTGTGGACACTTTGATCAAACATGCGATTTTGCAATCAGCCAGTGACATTCACATTGAGCCAGCTGAAAAAGAGGTGCGAGTTCGCTATCGCATTGATGGAATTTTGCATGATGCCATGACCCTGCCCAAACAGGTTGCGGGTGGTCTGATTGCGCGCATTAAGGTGCTTTCCAATTTGAAGTTGGATGAACATCGTTTGCCGCAAGATGGACGCTTTAAGATCGAAAAAGAAGGCTACAAAATTTCTTTTCGAGTCAGCATTTTGCCGGTTTTTGAAGGTGAGAAAATTGTGATGCGTCTGTTGGATGAAACCTCAAAGGGTTTAACTTTGGAAAAAATGGGCTTGACGGGAGAGTCTTTGGAAAAAGTTCATCAAAACATCAAAAGACCGAATGGCATGATTTTGGTGACTGGTCCAACTGGCTCTGGCAAGACGACAACGCTTTACACCATGATGGATATTTTGAACACTGCCGAAGTTAATATCAGCACCGTGGAAGACCCAGTAGAATATCGCATGCCGAGAGTCAATCAAACGCAAATTAATCCCAAAATTGGCATGACTTTCGCAGCCGCCTTGCGCAGTTTGCTTCGTCAGGATCCAGACATTATCATGGTTGGTGAAATTCGAGACGGCGAAACTATGCAGATTGCCATTGAAGCTGCGATGACCGGACATTTAGTGCTTTCAACGCTTCACACCAACAGTGCCGCTGGAACTTTGCCGCGACTTTTGGATATGGGTGCGGAAGCTTTCTTGGTGGCCTCAACGGTTAACGTGGTTATTGCTCAACGCTTGGTGCGAAAATTGTGCAATGATTGCAAAGTTGCTTATAAACTCGAAGAAAAAGAAGTGAAGAACTTGCAAGAAAGTTTCGAGATGACTGAAATTATGGAAATCTTCAAAAAGGAGCCACAACTTAAGGGGATTGTCAATGCAAAAAGCACCTGGAAAAACATTGATTTTTTTCGACCCAAGGGTTGTGAACAATGCAGCAATGAAGGTTATCGCGGGCGACAAGGAATTTATGAAGTGCTGGCTATGAATGAAGAAATTGGCAAATTGATCACGGCCAATGCTTCGGCAGATGAAATTGAAAACAAAGCCAGGCAGGAAGGGATGCAAAAAATGTATGAAGACGGGTTCATTAAAGCAGCCCTTGGCGTGACCTCGATTGAAGAAATTTTACGAGTAACGAAGGAATAATCTCAGCGCTTAATTTTATTGCGTAAATAATTCAGAATTAGCTTGTTGATTATAGCTGTATTCGAATTTCCAATGACCAATTTCCAACTCGTCTCGATTCGAAATGTTTTTCTCATCAATTCGAAGCGGGCTTCCAATAAAATCCCAATGACTCAATGATTAAATTTGGAATTAATTTTTTAAATAAATCTAAATTTTTTTAAATTAGGTTATTGAAAATTAATTTCAAATTTAAAATTTAAAATTTCAAATTATTTGCGTTATGCCTAAATTTATTTACACAGCTAAAAGCTATGGCGGTGAAACCAAGGGTGGGGAAGCCACAGCTCGGGATGAAAAATCTTTGGCCGGTCAATTGCGGGCAGAGGGTTTTTTGGTGACCTCCATTTCTTTGGTCAATGAAAGCACTGCCGACGGCAAAGCCAAAGTCAAATTTTTTGACAGATTTGATTCAGTCCCTTTGAAAGAAAAGATGGTGTTTGCTCGCAACTTGAGCGTGATGATCAGTTCAGGTCTCACGGTTTCACGTGGGGTGAGCAATCTGGCGCTTCAGACTGAACACAAAGGTTTTAAGAAAATTTTGGGAGATATTTTTGAAGAAATGCAAACTGGCAAAACGCTGAGCGAAGGTTTTGCCAAATATCCTGGAGTTTTTGGCGACCTTTTCATCAATATGGTTAGAGTGGGAGAAGTTGGCGGAAATTTGGATGAAGTGCTGAAAATAGTTTCGGTGCAGTTGGAAAAGGAGCATGACTTGAAGGGAAAAGTGCGAGGGGCGATGATTTATCCAACGGTGATTCTTTCAGTGATGATCGTGATTGGAATTTTAATGCTAACTTACGTGCTGCCTCAAATGATGGGAGTTTTCAAAGAGATGAATGCGACTTTGCCACCAATGACTCAATTTTTGGTTAACGCCAGTGACATGATGAAAAGCAATGGTTTGCTGGTGGGCGTGATTTTTATTGGTGGCGTAATTTTTTTGAATTTATTTTTTTCTCAAGAGAGTGGCAAAAAGGTTTTGAGTTATTTCACGGTGCATGTGCCCGTCTTCAGTCCAATTGTTAAGCAAGTTAACTGCGCCCGTTTTGCCAGAATTTATAGTTCCTTGATGAAAAGCGGAGTCAACTCAGTGGAGGCGCTTAAAATTATTGCTAACACGCTTTCAAATTATTATTATAAAGCAGCCTTACTGGGAGGAGTTGATGATATTCAAAAGGGCGTTCCCTTGAGCGCTATTTTGGAAAAGCACTCGGACATTTTTCCACTGCTGGTTTCGCAGATTGTTCAGGTTGGAGAAGAAACTGGCAAGACGGAAGGCGTGCTGCTGCAGCTGGCTGAATATTATGAAGATGAAGTTGATCAGGTAACAAAAAATATGTCTTCAATCATCGAACCGTTGCTAATGGTAGTGATTGGAAGTTGCGTGGGATTTTTCGCAGTGGCAATGCTCCAGCCGATGTATAGCTTGATGGATAGTATTAGATAATCATACAAGCATACAATCATATAAACATATAAACATATAAACATGCAAACATACAAACATATAAACATATAAGCATACAAACAGGTAAGCAAAGTAATTAGGGGGGTGAGAATTTTTAATTGTGGATAATTTATGTTTTTTTTAAAAATATTTAAAAATAAAAAAAGTGGCTTTACCTTGATAGAAATGATGATTTTCATTTTTATTTTTACAATCATCGGGCTGACTTTTTATAAAGTTTTTTTGACTGGAATTCAAGCGATGAGCAACGTCAGGAGCAGGTTGGGAGCCATCCAAGTTGCTAATGAAAAAATCGAAATAATCCACAATCTTAACTATGCGGATATTGGAACTGCGGGCGGCATTCCTCAGGGCAATCTGTTGCAAACGGAGACAGTTGTTCGTTCGGGGAAAAGTTATTTTGTGCATTGTTCGGTGATTGACATTGATGACCCTTTTGATGGCACAGCGGAGGCTGGCACAGATACTAAACCAGCAGATTATAAACAAGTTAAAATAGTGGTCTATTGGGAAGACAACAATCCAGCCAAGGCAACTACGGCGGTGACAATGATTTCTCCCCCAGGCATGGAGTCTATTTACACTGGTGGAATTCTTTCCCTTAATGTGGTTGATAGTAATGGAATTGGCATTTCTCAAGCTAACGTTAAAATTATTAACGCCACTGTTTCTCCGTCGGTCAATGCACAATACACAACTGATGCCATTGGCAATCTTTTTTTGCCAGAAGTTGTGCCAGCCTCGCAATCCTACAGCATTAAAGTTTCAAAGAACGGCTATTTCTCGGCGCAAACTTATGCTCCTTATCCAACGAGTAGTGTCCTGCCAATTGATCTGCATGCCAGCGTAGTGGCGGCTAGTATTAATGAAAAAACCATCGTGATGGACAAATTTTCAACTATTAATTTATCCACTAAGACGCCCTTGGGAGACAGTGTGCCTAACATCGATTTTTCACTGGAAGGTGGCCGAAAAATTGCAGACACCGTGGCAACGCCACCGCTGTCTGTTTGGTCACTGGCAAAAACAGCTTATAATTCAGACAGCAGTGGGAAAGTTGGTTTGGCCAATGTCAGTCCCGGTTCTTATTTTTTCACTTATCCAGTCGGAGTTCAAAATGATAAATATAAGTTTTTGTTTTTTGATGTAGCGGACACGGCGACGAATAATTTTGATTTACCTGCGGACACCACCTTGGAAGTTGGCGCCATCTTGGCTGACAAAAATGTGGATTCGCTTTTGGTCACAGTGCTGAAAGACGCTGACAGCTCACCATTGGCGGATGCTTCAGTCCAGCTCAAGGCTGTCAGCGGAACTTATGACGTCACCTTGAATACCAACAAATTCGGACAGGCTTATTTTCCAGACGCAAGCGGGCCAGTGGCGGCTGGTAGTTACAAATTAAACGTTTCAGTATCAGGATTTACAGCGGTTAACGGCAAAGATGTCACCGTCAACAAACTCACGGAACAACAAATTAAAATGATAGCAAATTAGAAAAATGTTTAATTTTGAAAAAATAAAAATAATCAAAACAAAAGGCATGACCTTGGTTGAAACGCTGGTGGCAGTGATGATTTTCATCCTGGGAATTGGAGGCTTCACGATGCTGGCTTCCAAAAGTTGGCGCATGAATTCTTTTGTGATTGAATCTGGCAACGCTACTAGCAAAGCAACCAGGGCGCTGACTGCAACAATCAAAAGCCTGCGAAAAATAAAACAAGCTGATGATGGGAGTTATCCAATTAAGGAAGTTGGACCTAATAGTTTGACGGTTTATCTTGACGATGATAATGATAAAATTACGGAAAGAGTGCATTATTACTATGAATCAAGCACTCAAACTTTCAAGAAAGGGGTTACAAAACCTAGCAGCAACCCCGTTACCTATCAAAGCAGCGATCAAACGGTGACGGTGGTTACTAACTACGTAGTCAACACGACTTCGCAACCAGTTTTCCAATATTATAATAATAATTATCCTGCCGATACCACCAACAATCCACTGGTTAACCCCGTGCCAGCCAACATTAGGTTGGTCAAGCTGCGCCTCTGGGTCAACATCAAGCCACTAACTGCTCCAGAGAACATCAACTTGGAATCTTTTGCGGAATTCAGAAATCTTAATGAAAATAACTAATATGGAAAAATCTTTTCAAGCGCTAGTTGCAACTAAAAAAAAGCAAGGTTCGGCCATCGCTTATGCGTTGGTTATTATCGCCATGGTTTCAATTTTGCTTTCTTCGGTGGTGCGCTTTATTGTGACGCAAGTTAACAACGCTTATCAAGTGCAGAGCAGGGAAGAGGCCTTTCAAATTGCTGAATCAGGAGTAAATTTTTATCATTGGTATCTGGCGCATCAAACAGATGGAAAAAATTCTGCGCAGGTGCGGGATTTTTGGTCAAACACCAGTCCTTATCCTTATGGTATCAATACACCTTTTGAGAAGGAATATGTTGATGCTCAGGGAGCGGCGATTGGAAAATTTAAAATCGAAGTTCAAAAGCCTGATACTGGTTCAACCATTGTCAATGTGAAAGTTACAGGCTGGACTTACAAATACCCCATGGTTAAAAGAATTATTGCCGTTCGCCTCAGGCGGCCTTCCTGGAGCGAATACTCGGTGTTGATTGATGAATTTACCAGGTTCGGGAGTGGCTGGGATATTAAAGGAAAAATTATGAGCAACACGGGAGTGGATTTTGATGGCGTGGCCCATAACACGGTTTATTCTGGACTATTGAGTTATTTTAATACAGATTATGGGACTACTAGACCAGGGGTTGCGACAAATTGGCCAAGTGAATACAACACGGATAGTGCTAGTAATGTTTTTTTGGGCGGCAAACAATTTCCCTACACACAAAAAGATTTTGGGGGCGTGACGGCTGATTTAAGTTCCATGAAAACCTTGGCGATGGCCCCTAATGGAACGACGGTTAACGGCTGCTCGGCAGCTGGTTGTCACTTCACCGTCATAGCTGGGCAAAAAGGTAGGCACCTTATTTTGAAAAGCGACGGAACTTTTGACTTGAAAACCGTGACCAGCGTGAAAACTGGAGCCAACTATAACACGATTAATGCTGAAGGTTCCGCCACTAACTACACTATTCCAAATAATGGGATTATTTTCGTAGATGGAGACACTTGGGTGGAGGGCACTATCAATACAAAAAGAGTGACAATTGTGGCGGCAATTATGCCAGCAACAGCCACTAACGCCAATATTTATCTCGGGATTAATGATATAAAATATACAAACTTCGATGGGAAAGACGCAATCGGACTTATCGCCCAAGGAGATGTGGAAACCTTGCATGATGGCAAAAATGACCTGGTGGTTGATGCGGCAATTTTGGCTCAAAATGGGATGATTGGTCAAAATGATCGCAATCCAACTTGCTGCACAGCAGTTTGCGCTGGGCTGAAAAATAGCGTAACTTTTTTTGGCTCGCTGGCTTCCAAGCATCGCTTGATTCTGCTGATCGGGAGGAATTGTGCTAGTAATTATTATTATGGTTATTATTATCGAGCGTTGGAATATGACAACAATATGCTTTATTATCCTCCGCCCTATTTTCCAACTGGCACGCAGTATAATGTGGATCAGTGGGAGGAGCAGTAGACGGTTACTTTCGCTCAAATTAATTTAGTTCAGTTGGAACTGTCACTTGAGAGTGGCGTGATTGGATTATGAGTTCTGAAAAAAATAGTGTAAAATTAAAAGACAGAAATAAAAAAGCAAATCAAAAATAAAAAAGTGGAAGTGCTAAGCATTTAGGTTTTATGCTGCATGTTTCATGTTATGTAATTTAAATGAGTTTTCTAAACAAAAAAATTGGGAGCAGTGCGGCCGGAATTTTTGGGCTTGATTTGAGCGATCTTTCAATCAAGCTGGTTAAATTTGAAGATAACGGATCGGAGGAAAAGATTTCCAGCTTTGGCTCGCTGCAATTGCCAGCTGGATCGGTCAGTGATGGCGAAATAAAAAAGCCCGATCAAGTGGCAGCCTCGATCAAGAAATTACTGGAAATTTCAGGCCCGCGAAAAATTAAAACCAAAAAAGTTATTTGTTCTTTGCCTGAGACTAAAGCTTTTTTGCGCATCGTGAGCATTCCAAAAATGAATGAAGCTGAGATCGGTGAAGCGGTGAAATGGGAAATGGAAGCCAACATCCCGCTGCCGTTGGAACAAGTTTACTATGATTGGCAACTGGTGACCGAGGCACTCACAAGCGAAAAAAATAAAATCAATCTGTTGGTGGTGGCCGTTTCAAAAACAACTGTGGATGAAGCGATTAGGGTGATTGAGCTGGCTGGACTGGAAGTTGTGGGTTTGGAAATAGAATCAATCGCTCAAAATCGCAGTTTGCTTGGCAAAGATGATTACAACAAAACCGTGTTGGTGGTTGACATTGGTGACCGAAGGACAAGCTTTTCAATTTCAAAAGAAGGAGTTCCGTGTTTCACTTCGAGTGTTCCGCTCAGCGGAAAATTTTTGTCGGACGTGATTGCCAAAGGAATGAACATTTCTTTTGAGGCAGCTGAAAAGCTCAAAATGGAGCATGGCATTGGATCAGCTTCCAAGAAGGATGCTTTGTTTAAAATAGTGGAACCAATTTTGGAAAACTTCTCCCAGGAAATAGAAAAATCAATCAGTTTTTATTTGTCTGGTTTGGGATATTCAAAAGATATTGATAAGATTATTATTTGCGGAGGTGGGGCAAACACCAAGGGAATTGTGCCTTATTTGTCGAAAAAATTAGGTCGGGAAATTCAGTTGGGCAATCCTTGGTCGAACGTTAATTTTGGCAAAAAATTGCCAATTATCGAAAAAAATCAATCGTTGCAATATTCAACCGCTGTTGGGCTAGCCTTAAAAGGACTTCAATATGAAGATTAATTTGGATTTACTTCCTCAAAACAAAAAAGCTGAAATAAAAAGAGCTAAAATCTTTCGTGAAATTTTGCGTCAGGAAGTGGCCTTTCTTTTCCCAGTGGTCATTTTGCTCGTCATTTTGTTTAACGTTTTTTATTTGCTGAAAATTTATCGGGATAGCAATCTGTTGGAATATCAACTTCAGCAGGGTCAAGACAAATATCAAGAATTGGCCAAATATGATCAGGCTTTCAAAGAAGCAAATAGCGCCAGCAGCTTGTTGCTCAAAATTCAAGCTGGTCATTTGCATTGGGCCAACGTCTTGAATCATTTGGGGCAGGCTGTTCCCAATGGAATTGTGGTAAGCAGCCTTTTTAACAAAAATTACAATGTTTTCTTGGCAGGCAAGGCCGACACACGAGACACGCTGTTGCAGTTCAAGGATAGTTTGGAAAAAGATACTTGTTTTGAAAATGTTAATGTCCCGCTTTCAAATTTGGTGGTGAAGGAAAATGTTGATTTTCAAATAGATTTTACGCTTAGTCAAAATTGTCTTAAGTCTTTGGAAAAAAAGCAATGAAGAAATTTCTCAAAAATCAACGAGAGCTGATAGCCTTGGCAATTTTCTTGCTCGTCCTGGCGGGGCTTGTTCAGTTTGCAGCGCTTCCTTTGCTGGCGAAAATTACCGCCATCAAAGATGAAATAGAGGCTGGAAACATCACCCAGAGCGTCAAAAAGCAGCGGTTGGATGAGTTGCCCAAAATGAAACAGCAATATGAGCAAATCAAAGATGAGCAAAAGCAACTTGATGTTTTGCTTGGCAAGGAGCAAACGATTGTGTTGATTGAAAAATTGGAAAAAATTGCGCAGGACACTAACAATACCATAGCGATTATTATTCAAGAGGATAGCGCTCAAGGCAAGGTTGACCCTGCAGTTGCGGTTTTGGTGGACGGCTTGCCAAGCAAAGATTTTTTGAATTTGAAAATTTCTTTGACCGGAGATTACGACGGAGTTTTCAAATTTGTCAGCAGTTTGGAAACTTTGCAGTATTATTGTGATGTGGTGGGCGTTAATTTTAGTCGTCAAACTGAAAGCAGTTCAACTTCAGCGGCTAGCGCTAGCGTCCCGAATAATAGTGGAATTTTGGATCCCTTTGGTGCGCCGTCTTCGGTTGGGAAAACAGTGGTTGGAAACACTCCAACTGTGGTCGCTAAAAATATGCCCAAATTAAATTCAACGTTGAATTTAGTTTGCTATCTCAAAAAATGAAAACCAATTTTAAAATAAATTTCAATAAAGAAAAACTGCTTTCAAGTCTGGGTGCCTTTTGGAAAGGAGTGCACAATTTTCTGTTTTTTTGCTTGCTGGCGCTGGCAATTTTGGCGGGCGCTTTGGTGTGGCGACAAAATCTTTATACCACAACCTGGAGCGAGAGCAGGGTTGCTGAGTTTAAAGCAGGGCAGAATAAAGGGGTGGTTTTTAGTGCTGGCAACTATCAAAAAGCGCTTGAAATTGTCAATCAGCGCAGCCAAGAAAATGCTCAAACTCCAAATGCTGGCAAAGATTTTTTCAATTGAGTTTAATAAATCGTATGTGAAGTAATGTGCTAGGAGACTAAGTTAGAAATTTTTACTTCCCTTGTTTACTTTTTGGGGCGCGCTCCTTCGGCTAGGAACTATAGCCAATCGCTCGCAGTTCGCTGTCGCTCGCAGTGGTCTAAAAAGCAAACAAGCTCGTAAAAATTTAGCCGGTAGTCTTTAACTGGAAACATGTATTGCGTATGATGAGATTTTAGCTAGTATATTTATTGCGTAACAAAAAACCTCAACTAGATGTTGAGATTTTTCTTTGTGCGCTCGGCAGGACTCGAACCTGCAACCCCTTGATCCGAAGTCAAGTGCTCTATCCTTTGAGCTACGAACGCATTTGTCGTGTTTGAAATTTTCAGAAATCTGCACGGGGGCGGGCACAGAGAATTGAACTCTGATTCTCGGTACCACAAACCGATGTCTTAACCGTTAGACGATGCTCGCCCCCCTATAGACTTCTCTTTATAAATAATAACTATTTTACCTATATGTGTGCGCCGGGCAGGAATCGGACCTGCGACCAATAGCTTAGAAGGCTACTGCTCTATCCACTGAGCTACCGGCGCAGTTCAAATTTCAAGCGGCCTGTTTTTCTTGTCTCGGCTTTAATCTATGTTTTTACACTTGTTCGCATTTTACTCGCGCTCTTCAAATCCCTTTTAACTATTTATATTTTCCTGTGCGCTGTGAGGGATTTCTCCTCGCTCCGACTCGGAGCCTGAGCGCTACACACAGAATGCTCGCACGCTCGCATTTTACTCGCGCTCTT
>CAIOVI010000004.1 GCA_903861715.1 uncultured bacterium | reverse complement strand
TATCCTGATTTTTTTTCAGCAATAATTTGCTTTACTTTTCCGCTTAATGGACATTTTTTTACCTTCAAATTATATCATAATTTGGGGTTTTTTTACATAGCTAATTTGACTTATTTTTTAGCCAGGCTGTGGATAACTTTTCAGGGTCAAAAATGGGGAAAAAGAAGCAATTTTTCAACCCTCAAAAGCATCCTCGAAAATGCTTTTGGAATTTGAATTTGGAATCCCCCAAATACCTAATCAACCGAATTTTACACCACATATCCGCTCTCCTGCAATTTAGTCTTTACATAGCGCAACAGGCGCAACCATGGACTGAGACATGTCCCCAGCTTTCAGTGGCTCGTGACCAAGACAAAACTGTACCAGCAATTTATTGCCAACAGTAAAAACCCTTTGGCCTAGTCACTATCTGCTTTGGGCAACGTGTTTCATGTGAGACTCCTCTCACCAGAAAAACGAACCGTTGCCCAATCAGCTTTCCCTTCCTCAAAATTGACTTACATTGCTGAGTCTTTTTTCATTTCTACGTATTTTTTTACCTACCCACAGAGCCCTGCTCTGTTTTTTTGTTTTTCAATTTTGCACTTATCCACAGCCCGTATTATTGACAAAAAAATGTGAAATTGTATAATTTTAATTGCATTACGAGTACCTTATAGTTGTGTTTTATTTTTTTCTAACCTTTCCAAAGGAAAACATGAAAAAGAAACTTTCGCTTTATCGCTACGTCGCACGTGCACTTGCAGCAGCAAATCTTGCGACCTCAAAGAAAGAAGATGACCGCGATGACCGTCCGGATGAAGATGGCTCAATCATCACTTCCTGATTAACCGTTGGGGCTACTGACACGACCACTGCTGGCCTTTCGGTCGAAATCCCTGAAAATGTCAGTTGCATTGCGGTGAGTTTGTGTTGTTAGGTCGGCTTAGAAGCAGCCAATCCTTTAAGACATGGACTTACCGCCTTGCATTTTTTCTCCTCCCCTAAAATTGACCCGAAGAAAATTCTTCTGTGGTCTTTTTTTCTTTCTACCTCTTTTCCCCAAATTTGGCTCATTCTCCTGAGTCTTTTTTCATTTCTCCCCTCATTTTTTACTCACCCACAGAGCCCCACGCTCTGTTTTTTCTTGTCCAAAAAAACGTGACACATCCCGGCGGCCGTCAACTTCTGTCACGCTTTCAAAAATCCAATACTACACTTTCAAGACGGTCGCAAACTTTTGCAATATGCTATTTCAGCCTTTAAAAATGCACCTCGCAGACAATTTTTAACAAACAAAAAAGCGTGACACATCTCTGCGACCGCAGACTTCTGTCACACTTTCAAAAACATTTATATTTTAATCTCGTCATCGCGAGAATTTTTGTAATCAAAAATTAGTGGCGATCCAGAGCTAGGCATCGCCCTGGAGTTGCCTGTCTGCCTGCCGGATGACTCGCAAAGACAGATACTAAATTTTGTATTTCAGCCTTTAAAAATGCACCTCGCAGACAGTTTTTAACAAACAAAAAAGCGTGACACATCTCTGCGACCGCAGACTTCTGTCACACTTTTAAAATTGTATTTTTTCGCACTCCCCTCTTCACGTTTCACGTTATGCGTTTTGCGCTCCACGCTTTCACCGCATTTGAATTTTCCGCAGCTGCGAAATCTCGTCGCGAATCAGCGCCGCTTTTTCAAATTGCAAATTGCGTGCAGCGTCTTTCATTTCTTTCTCTTTCAGTTTGATGAAGCCGGCAATGTCTTCCAGCGATTCCAGCTCGGCAAAATCAGGCGTTGGCAGCGGATTGATTTCATGATCGACAATTGATTTGATGTTTTTCTGAATGGTCTTTGGCGTGATGTGATGTTTTTTGTTGTAAGCTGCTTGAATTTCTCGGCGACGATTGGTTTCATCAATCGCCCTTTGCATCGAACCGGTGATGTTATCCGCATACATAATCACCCGTCCGCTGATGTTGCGAGCAGCGCGTCCAATGGTTTGAATTAGTGAAGTTTCACTGCGCAAAAATCCTTCTTTGTCCGCGTCCATAATGGCCACCAAGGAAACTTCCGGCAAATCCAAACCTTCGCGCAAAAGATTGACGCCCACCAGCACGTCAAAATCTCCGCGACGGAGTCCTTCCAAAATTCGCACGCGGTCCAGAGTGTCCACATCCGAATGCAGATATTCCGTCGCAATTCCCTGCTCCTTCAAAAACTCCGACAAGTCTTCGGCCATTTTTTTGGTGAGCGTCGTGATCAAAACTCTTTCTTTTTTGGCCACCACTTTTTCAATTTCCAAAAACACATCCTTGACTTGTCCCTTGGCGGATTTGATTTCCAATTGCGGATCAAGCAAGCCCGTTGGGCGAATGATTTGCTGCGTGATTTTGGTGGAATGTTCTTTTTCAAAAACTGCAGGTGTGGCCGAAGTGAAAATCATTTGATTGATGCGCGCTTCAAATTCTTCAAATTTCAGCGGCCGATTGTCCAGCGCACTTGGCAGACGAAAACCATTTTCAATCAGCGCCGTTTTCCGAGCTTGATCGCCAGCATACATGGCCCTGACTTGCGGAATAGTCACGTGCGATTCATCCACCACCATCAAAAAATCTTTGGAAAAATAGTCAATCAGGGTGTAAGGCGCTTCGCCCGCTTGGCGCTGCGTCAAAAAGCGCGAATAATTTTCAATTCCATTGCAAAAACCCACCTCCCGCATCATTTCCAAATCCTGCCGCGTGCGCCGCGAAATTCTTTCCGCTTCCAACAGCTTGCCATTTTTTTTGAGCTCCGCAATGCGGCTTTCCATTTCCGTTTGGATTTCTCCCAGCGCTTCTTCCATCACCACTTGCGGCACCACAAAATGCTTGGCTGGAAAAATCAAAGTCTTTTCCAGCTCCGACAATTTTTCGCCCGTCAAAAAATCAAATTCGATTATTTTTTTCACCTCTCCTTCCCCCAATTCAATTCTGACAATCACTTCTCGCCCAGGCGTTATCACTTCAATCGTATCACCAGTAACTCTGAATTTTCCACGCGCCAACACGTCACTGCGTTGATACTGCATATCCACCATGCCTTGCATAATTTCTTGTCGAGTCATTTTTTTGCCAACTTCAACTTCCACCGTGCCCTCGCGATAATAGTCCGGAGAGCCCAAGCCATAGATGCACGAAACGGAAGCCACAATGATCACATCTCGCCGTGAAAGCAGTGCGCTGGTGGCAGCGTGACGCAAGCGATCAATTTCCTCATTGATTTGCGTTTCTTTTTCAATGAAAGTGTCCGTCGAAGCAATGTAAGCTTCGGGTTGATAATAGTCATAGTAAGACACAAAATATTCCACCGCATTTTTGGGAAAAAACAACCGAAACTCCTGCACCAATTGCGCAGCCAAAGTTTTGTTCGGTGCAATCACCAAAGTCGGCTTCTGCACTTGCTCAATCACGTTGGCAATGGTGAAAGTTTTGCCAGAGCCAGTCACACCCAAAAGCGTCTGAAATTTCTCTCGACTCTTGAGCCCATCCACCAAATCCGCAATGGCCTTCGGCTGATCCCCTGCTGGGGTAAATTTATTGTCTAGTTCAAATTGCATAGAATTTTTTTTCCCCTGCTGATTCATTATACTACAATTTTTTTCCGCAAATGTCCACCCCAAAAAACAAAAGCCTACCATTTCAGTCGGCTTTTGTTTTTTGAGAAGATTTTAGGAAAGCACACTCATTAAAGGTTCCCACTTTTATGCAGACTTTTCCTGATTGAAATATAAGCTTTGCTTGAAGGTATTACAATTGCTAGACTTAATTGGGGTCATACGCAATACATGGTTCCAACTAAGGACTATTTCTGAATTTTTACGAGCTTGTTTGCTTTTTAGACCATTATGAGCGACAGCGAATTCTGAGCGATTGGCTATAACTCCTAGCCAAGAGCGTGTCCTAAAAAGTAAACAAGCGAAGTAAAAATTTCTAACTTAGCTTCCAAGAACTATAAATTGCGTATGACCTCATTAATTGCAACCCGAGAATTTGCCAAAGGAGCAAAAGCGACCAGCAAAGCAAGAAAAACGCAGACGATATTAATAATATAATTATACTAGAAGGGACAAAAAACATAATGACAACAATCACAAAAGAAACCACCACCCTGCCAGGAGGCACCGCAAACGCCATCACGAAAACGCCCACCAAAAGAGACGCTTCGGATTCGCTGACGGCGGAACGCATGGTTTATTTCCTGTTTGGAATTTTGGAGGTGCTGTTGGCTTTTCGTTTGGCATTCAAATTGGCTGGCGCAAGTTTGACAAGCGACTTCGTGAGCTTCATCTATGGCCTGAGCAGAGTTTTCATTCTGCCTTTCGTTGGCATTTTTCACCGCGGTTTTGCGCCAGGAATGGAAACAAAAGCAGTGCTTGAACCTGAAACCCTGGTGGCGATCATCGTTTATGCAATTGCAGCTTGGGGCCTCGTAAAATTGATCAGGATTCTTTCTGGCAATCGCCAAATATCCTAAACGCAATTTTCGGTGTTAACAATAATTAATTTACAAAATCATATGTGGACAATAATTGCAGTCTTGTTGATTCTTTGGTTGCTGGGACTCGTCAGTTCCTACACGCTTGGCGGCCTGATTCATATCCTGCTCGTCATCGCCTTGGTCCTGATTGTCGTCAGGCTGCTGCAAGGCAGAAATGTTCTTCAGTAAAAAAAATATGCGAAAAAAGAAAAACAGACTGTTGCCTAGGCAACAGTCTGTTATAAATAATAAAAACCTCCTTTTAAAATTGGTCACTCTTCCTCTTCCTCCTTATCTGGATAGGAACCGAAAGATTTTTCGAACACTTCGGAAATCAGAAAGTTTGCTTCCCGAAATTCCCGTGGCCCCTTTTTCTCTGCCCATCTTAGGAAAAGTTTTTTTTCTGAATACCAGGTTAACATAACCCCGGACACGAATCTTGGCCTGAGGATGTTGTCGACGGAATAAAGACGGAAAAAGGCGACGCATTCGATCATTATAAAAACATACAGAAACCAATAAACAAGAGAGGCCACCTCCTTAAAAATTGAGATGAAAAAGAATGTATAGCAAACCGCATGCAAGACATTCATAAAACACTCATGCTTGCGGCCTTCCAAGAAACTTTCGAGCATTGCTCTGAGCTTGGGCGAATAATTCAATTTTCTATTCATGAGGAAATTCCCTTTATTTAATTTTTCAAGTACAAAAAACTGACATTAAAGTGTATGACAAAAATGATGAAATGTCAATGATTTAAAACCGTTTTTGATTTAAGGGTTTTTGATTTGACAAAAAGTCAATAAAATGCTATCCTTTTTTGTTGTTCTTTGAATTATTATGGTTTCACTTTTAGTAAATTGCTTTGATCTTTTGTTGAGAGCTTGAGGCAATTTACTAAACTTGAAATTAAAAAAAGGGGGTATTGTGGAAAAGCAGTCTATTGAAGATTCTGGCAATCTTGCAGTTGTATTAATCGACATGCAAAAGATTTTTGTTAAAAGTTTAAGATACGGAGAGGCTAATCGCATAGTAGCGAAACAACTTGTCGTCTTGAAGCACTGCGTGAAAGCTAAGATTCCAGTAGTAGTTTTGGAATTAGGTAGTTGTTTTTATGGCAACACCATTGAAGTTCTCCTGGAAGAGGCACAGAAGACTCCCAACTTTTGCGTATTTGAAAAATGTTATAACAGTGGTTTTTATAAAACTAAATTGGATCTTTATTTGAGGTCGATTGGGGTTGAAAATCTTTTACTCATGGGGATTAATGCCGATTATTGTGTCAAAAGCACAGCGGAACATGCAATTCATCTTGGATATCAGATTATAACAAGCAACGAAGTCATCTCTGGACAAGATAGCCATAGTCGTAATAACAGCATTGACTGGTTTAAGTCTAATGGCAATTGCATTGATAACATTCTGGAGTTTTCTATGTCTGTTTAACTTCTACAGTTCCTTGGCTGATTTTTTATTTATGATGCGGTTGTCTCTTGTAAACAACCGCATTTAATTTTCATAAATAAGCGCTACTACAAAACCTGGACAAGGACGAGCTTCAACTGCCTATAGCCCCTCCCCTTGATTATTTTTTTGTTTCTGTTATATTGTATCAGTGGTTAGTTGATAAGGAATCAGTCTCTGATTCTCTATTTTTTTAAGAAAATAGATATTCTCTTTTTATTTTGGAAATTGGAAATTAGAAATTGGAAATTCCATGCGTAGCATGGGTATATGGCGCTATCGTCTAGTGGTTAGGACACCAGGTTTTCATCCTGGTAACAGGAGTCCGATTCTCCTTAGCGCTACAAATTTTTAAAAGCCCCATTTTGTGGGGCTTTTAAATTTGTCTAGCGATAAGAGAGGATCGGACGGGTCATGTCGGTTAAAAGAGACATGACGGACAGAAGCGAACATTGAGCGAAGGCGAGATAAGTGAGCGTAGATGAATGCGACCATGGGAGCATTCAGCTCTGTCCAGGGCAACGAGCAATCAGTAGATTGCGAGGCGTAGTTAGCAAGTGCGAGCATTCTGTGTGTAGCGCTCCAGCTTCAAGACGGAGCGAAGAAGCGATTCTCCTTAGCGCTACAAATTTTTAAAAACCTCGCAAGAGGTTTTTAAATTTGCACAAAGTAAAAATCAAATGTAATTTTGTAAGCCCCTACTTCCCCTTGTTTCTTGCCACTTCTTCCCTGACCAACTCGAACAATTTTTTCTTGGCTCGATTGATGATGGTGCCGACCGTGTTGACGGGCTTGTCGAGCACGTGGCTGATTTGGAGATAAGAATAATCTTTGAAATAGCGCATGTAGAGAATGCGGCGATATTGCTGGGGCATTTTCTTGAGCGCCTCGTCAATTTCCTTGGTGATTTCTTCATGCAGCCAATGTTCTTCCATGGACTCCTCGCCACTGGCGGTGCTCAACTTGTCTTTGCTGGTGGCGATGTCTTCCCAGGACACCAGGTGACGCTTGCTTTTGCGTTTCAAATGATTGACCGCTTCGTTGTGCGCAATGCGATAAATCCAAGCGGAAAACTGCCGACTCAAATCAAATTTGTGAATGTTTTTGTAAGTCTTGATGAAAACATTCTGCAAGATGTCTTCCGTCTCACTGCGGTCGCCCGTCAAGCGATAAATGTAGACGAAAAGTTTGCGCTGATAACGCTTGAACAAATCGCTATAAATTTCTCGATTTTCTTTTTGGGCCATTTCCAACAGCTGCGTGTCGCTCATGTCCTCCTTGTTTTCAAAATTGGTTTTTTTGCGATAAAATCTTTTGTTGCCAATGAAAAAAATTTCATATTCATTCTCCTGCCCGGAATTTAGTAAGCTCTCCACCACGTCTTTTTTACGCCGAAAAAAACAGATTTCGCAGTCGTTGAGCAAAACGTTTCTTTCCAGAATTTCGCACTTGGCAGTTTCTGACTTTGAGTCAGCTGCAACGCTTTTGATTTTAACGGGCATATGTTAAAATCGATTAACCATTCTCAGAAAAAAATCAGCGAATGGCAGACGATTCAAGAAGACTTTATATAATATAATAATACACTAGTTATGTCAACCAAGCAAACTTCTTCCCCAATAAAATCCAGGCTTTTGATTCTGTCCATTGAGACTTCTTGCGATGAAACCGCCATTGCGGTTGTTGCGGTTGCCGACAAGGTGCCAAGCATTTTGGCCAATCAAATCTCCTCTCAAGTCAAACTCCACGCCAAATGGGGTGGCGTGGTGCCAAATTTGGCTGCACGTGAGCATGTCAAAAACATCGACCAGCTCCTTGAATTGGCCCTCAGCGAGGCTCAAATTTTGCCAGCGGATATTGATGTCATTTCGGTCACCGAAGGCCCAGGGCTCATTCCAGCACTGCTAGTGGGGGTTAGCTATGCCAAAACCCTCTCCTATCTCTGGGAAAAGCCCTTACTTGGGATTCACCACATTGAGGGACACATCTACGCCAACTTCGTTGGCGATACCGATACGAAACTACGAAAAGAATGCGAATCTACGAACAAAATTTTGAATCCAAGAGGAATAAAAAAGAATTCCCCTTCCAAAGTTGAAAATTGTAAATTGAAAATTGAAAATTCTGAAACGACCTTCCCCGTTTTGGCTTTGGTTGTTTCTGGCGGTCACACCCAACTGGTGCTGATGGAAAATCATTTGGCATATGAAATCATTGGGCAAACCGTGGACGATGCCGTTGGCGAAGCTTTCGACAAAGTCGCGCGCATCCTGGGCATCGGCTATCCAGGAGGACCGGCCGTAGCTGCTTGGGCAGCGAAGCATAAAGCATGGAATATGGAACATGGAACAAAAATTCAAATTTCCCATAAACAAATTTCAAATGAAAAAAATTCGTCTTTGCGAGAGTGTAATCACTCGAAGCAATCCAGGGCAGTGCTTAGCGCTGAATCTCTCACTCCGCCCTGGACGGATTGCAATGATAAAAAAGAGAACAAGCTAAAAGCTAGCGAAGCTAAGCAGCTAACGTCTGAAAAGCTGGTCTTCCCTCGGCCGATGCTGAGCAAACAGAATTTCAATTTTTCTTTTTCGGGACTCAAGACAGCTGTTTTGTATGAAGTAAAAAAATTTGTCGCCGCCAATGGGAGCTCAACTCCCACAAAGGGAGTTGAGCTCCCAAAAGAATACATTGCGCAGGTCTGCCATGAATTTCAACAAGCTTGCATAGACGTGCTGGTCGGAAAAACGCTGCGAGCGGCTGAAAAATATCAACCCAAAACCATCTTGTTGGCCGGCGGCGTCAGCGCCAACACCGAGCTGCGAGAGCAACTGGGACAAGCCATTGAAAAAAATATTTCTCATGTGTCCTACTGCGTCCCAGAATTGGGTTTGACTGGCGACAACGCCGCCATGATTGGCGCGGTCGCCGCTTTTCGCTGGCAAAAAATGAGCGCCGCTCAAAAAGCAAGAACGTTTTCCAGCTGGAAAACGCTTGAGCCAAATGCAAACTTGAAGATGCAGAAAACCCAATGAAAATGGGTCTAATGAAGAATTAACTAAATTAGTGCTACTTCGCCACGCAAGGGGACTTAGTCCCTTACAAGGTGGAATAAATTAAATTAAGTTGGTATAAAAAATTAATATGCTAATCCTGGCATATGCGGGAATTAGCATATTGCTAAATATTTTAGGCGGCTAGCTTGAACTCAGCTTCGCCGTTGGCTTCAAGCTTCTGCTTATTTTTTTCTGCCTCCTTGGTCTTGACCGCCCGAGGGCCATAATTATTAGCTTGCTTGTCAGAAGCTTCTAAAATCACCAAGACTTTTCCATCCAAAAAGCTGACCGTCGGAACTTTCCCATTAGGCAGACGTGAGCCAGCGCAAATGGTGACACTCTCCTGATCAAGATGCTTACCCGTCTCCAGAAAATATTTCAATCCATATACCAGTCTTTCTTTCAAGGTTGTCGTGGCGAGGCTTTCAGCCCAAACATCTTCGGCCGAAAAATTTTTGAGCTCACCGTCTTTGACCTCAGCCAGATCCTGGACCAAAACTGCATAAGAATCCTGGGTGCAACTCCGCTCTGAAACGATCTTCCCTTCAAAATCGCCTGTCATCGCTCCTGAAATAGTGTCGGCAACTGGACAATATTCTCGCCATTTTTCAATGATTTGCTGCGAGGTAAGACCCTTGGCCATCAAGATTGGCAGCACGAAATCTTTTTCGTGCTCGGGAATTTCCACTTGCGAAAAATCCACTTCAATGCCAAAAACTTTTCGATAAAAAGCTTGCCACTCCTGCTTGATTTGTTCCAGTGAATTTTCTTTTTTATTTTCAGTTTTTTTGCCAGTTTCACTGTTAATAATTTTTGGCGTCTCAACTTGCCGGCCAGAGCGAAGCGCTGCCAAAGCTTCTGCATCTAGCCGTGCTTGCGTGGCTTCCGCTACTCGTAATTCTTTCTGCCTGTCTTCTTTGATTTTTGCCATCACCAAGTCGCTAAAATTATCCTCCGCAGTTTCCTCCAGCTCATTTGTTTGCGCTGGCGCAATTTCTTCTTTCGGATTTTTTTGAGCATCCTCAAAATCATTCTTTGGCATTTCAAATATATTCATCACATTTTTTTTCAGAAAATTAACGCTATCTATATTTTACTGCCTCAGTCTGCCATGTCAAACCAAAAACGATTCCAGGGACTAAATCCCTGATTGGGGACTTAGTCCCTAGCGCCAGGAACCTTCGGTTGAAATTTCTCTCCTTCTTTGCTAGGATAAGATTATAATTACAATTTGTAGCTATTGATCATTGCTCACTGGTCATTGCTCTCTGACTTATGAAAGAACTTCCCAAAATATATGTTCCGCAAGAAGTTGAAGCCGAAATTTATGCCCGCTGGGAAGCGAGCGGTTTTTTCAATCCTGACAACATCAGCTCTTCAGAGACTTATTGCAACGTTTTGCCGCCGCCCAATGCCAACGGCGAATTGCACATTGGACACGCCAGTGGTTACACGGTGATGGACATCTTCGGTCGCTATAACCGCATGAATGGCAAAAAAACTTTGCTTTTGCCAGGCAAAGATCACGCTGGCATTCAAACTCAGGTGGTTTTTGAAAAAAAATTGCAAGCTGAAACTGGCAAGACTCGTCAAGAAATCGGGCGTGAGGAATTTTACAAAAAAACTTATGCGTTTTGTTTGGATCGCGCTGGCTATATGCGCAATCAGGAAAAAAAGATTGGCCTGGGCGCCGATTGGTCACGCGAAAAATTCACGCTTGATCCCGATGTTTTGAAGAGTGCCCTGGAAACCTTTGTGAAAATGCACGAAGCTGGTTTGATTTACAAAGGCAAGCGCATCATCAATTGGTGTCCGCGCTGCGCCACTGCCCTTTCAGAAGTGGAGGTTTTGCACAAAGACACACCAGGAAAACTATATTTCATCAAATATCCCCTGGAAAATTCAGAAGAATTTGTCACAGTGGCCACCACTCGTCCGGAAACCATGTTGGGTGACACCGCCGTGGCCATCAATCCCAAAGATGAGCGCTTCAAAAATTTAGTTGGCAAAAATGCCATTCTGCCACTGCAAAACACTGTCATCCCAATTATTGCTGACCACCGCATCGATCTGGCTTTTGGAACTGGCGCCGTGAAAATCACACCCGCCCATGACCCGCTTGACTGGGAAATTGGCCAAGATCACCAACTGGCAGAAATTCAAATCATCAATGAAGAAGCCTTGATCACGGAGCTGGGCGGAAAATATGCCGGGATGACTGCTCATGAAGCTCGTGAAGAAATTATCAAAGATTTGGAAAAATTGAACCTGCTCGAAAAAATCGAAGACCTGCCGCACAGCGTTTCAATTTGCGAACGCTGCAAAACCACCATCGAGCCTCTGACCTCAAGCCAATGGTTCATCAATGTTGATTCTCTCAAAAAACAAGCCATCCAAGCAATTGAAAATGGTGAGATTGAAATTTTTCCTGGCAACTTCAAAAAAATTCTCATCGATTGGTTTGATAATTTGCGTGACTGGTGCATCAGCCGTCAAATCTGGTGGGGACCGCAATTCCCAGTTTGGTATTGTGATAAATGCGGACAAGAAAAATATGTTGTCTCGCTCGAAAAACCAACAACTTGCCCCCATTGCGGCGGAAAAAATTTAACCCAAGATGAAAACACTTTTGACACCTGGTTCACTTCCGGCCAATGGGCCTACACGACTTTACAATCACATGGAAATGATTTTGAAAATTTTTATCCTTCAGCTAATGATAAGAAGAAACATACAATGATGGTGATGGGACGTGACCTTTTGTTTTTCTGGTCATCTCGCATGATTATGATGAGCCTTTATGCCACTGGTCAGGTGCCTTTCAGAAATCTTTTCTTCACCGGCCTGGTGCGTGACAAAGACGGTCACAAATTTTCCAAATCTCGTGGCAACGGCATTGACCCGCTGACGATGATCGACAAATTCGGCGCCGATGCTTTGCGCATGAGCCTCATTATGGACTCTGCTCCTGGTCAAGACTCACGCCTCTACGGCGAAAAAATTGAAACCTTCCGCAACTTCGCCAACAAGCTTTGGAACATTTCTCGCTACTGCCTGACCCAGGAAGGATTTGAATTGGTGGAAGAAATTGAAGAAGATGACATAAAATCTATTGCTGACCGTTGGATTATAGATTATTTAAACGTAACAATCAGCGGCATAAATAAATTATTTGAAGCTAAGCAAATTTCAGTGGCTGCTGATGTTTTGAAAAGTTTCACCTGGGATTCATTTGCAGATGGCTATATTGAGGTAAGTAAGATAGAAAAAAATCAAAAGGTCCTTGGCTATGTTTTAGACAAACTACTGCGAATGTGGCATCCTTTCATGCCTTTCATAACAGAACATATTTGGACAATAGCAGATAAAAAAGACTTACTGATAATTTCTAAATGGCCCACGCCATTACCCCAAAAAGAAAATGAGACCTGGTCTGATTTCCCTTTTTTACAAACAATTATAAAATCAGTAAGAAATGTGAGAAAAGAAAAAAATATTGAAATAACTAAAAAAATCGAATTATACATCGAAACTTCATCCGAAATTTTAAAAGCTGCAATAGTTGCCAATGAAGAATTCATAAAAAAATCTACAAATTCTTCCTCAATAAAATACAACGAAATTCTCATTGGTGGATTTATTCAAAGAGTCATTGGAGAATGTATTATTAAAATTCCACTCGAAGGCCTCATTGACACTGAAAAAGAAACTGCCAAAGCGGAAAAAGAAATTGCCAATTTGGAAAATTTCATTGCTGGACTTTCTGGCAGACTCTCCAATCAAGAATTTGTTTCCAAAGCACCGGCGCAAGTCATCAGTCAACAACAAGAAACGCTCGCCAAAAAACAAACTGAACTGGCTGAACTCAAGAAACATCTGAAATCACTAATTCCCAACTAAAATACTAAGCATTTATTTCCTCCTTTAGAAAAGGAGGATTAAGGTGGATTTGAAAGACTAAATAAGTTAAGAAAGCTTTCTAATCCCTCCGCAAATGCTGCACTTGCTCGCATTTGCCACTTTTCCAAAGGGAGGAATAAGGTTCATTCGTAATTCGTAGAGATTTAATACCATGAAACAATTCGAATCATTTTTTTGGGGCATCATCGCGGCGCTGGGCGCCATGGTGGGACAAATTTTCTTTTTTGTTTTATTTTCAACTTTTCTCGATCCCGCTGGAAAAATGAGCTACGGGGATTTTTTCTCCATTCCAGTTTTCATTCTCGTCACGGCTTTCATTGAAGAATTTTTCAAATATCTCATGCTCACCAGAAGAATCCTGGGGATTTCTTCGGCCAGAAATTTTTTGAGCAATACTTTCCTGATGGGAATTGGTTTTTTGGCCGTTGAATTTTTTTTGATTTCAAACAGCGGCGGCGCCTTTCAATTGTTGCCCACCGCAGGCATCGTTGTGCTTCATTTGGCAACCACCTTGCTGCTAGGTCTGCTGATTCAAACCAATGGCGCAAGCAAAATCAGTTTGGCCCCTTTGCCCTTGTTGCTGGCCAGTGGTTTTCACGCAAGCTACAACCTGGCCATTTCGCAAGCGAATGTGTTTTTCAGCTATCTGGCCATTTTAGCTTTGTTTGTCCTTATTTTGGCTGATTTGTTCCTTTTTTCCCGCTCTCGCAAAATGCTTGCACAAGAATACAAAACATCATATAATGAAATTGTAGTAAAATCTTGCTGAAATCCGCTTTCAAGCAAGCTGTTTCAGCCAAGCATCTAATTTTTAATTTAAAAGTCTCTGGCTCAAAAATCAGCGACCTATCCTTATCATCATGCTAAAAACAAAAAAATCATTTTTTGAAAGAGTGACTGGTGCCTCACCAGTTGAGTCAAATAATTTTCGAGAATCTTCCATGCCGGTTTTTGCCGAAGAGGAAGAAACTGAGATGACCATGAACACTGGCTCAGCTCGAAATTTCAATGTTTTTGAAGAAGAAACCACTTTTTCCAATGATGCCGAAGGCCAATTGACGATTGATGTTTATCAAACTGAAAATGAAGTGGTCATCAAATCTACCATCGCTGGAGTCAAGCCAGAAGACTTGGATGTTTCCATCAACAACGACATGGTCACCATCAAGGGTGAACGAAAAAATGAAGAAGTTGTCAGTGGCGAAAACTATTACTACCAAGAATGCTACTGGGGAGTTTTTTCTCGCAGCGTGGTGCTTCCAATTGACATCATTTCCGACAAAGCCGAAGCCTCTTTGAAAAATGGCATTTTGACCATTCGACTGCCAAAAGCGGATGTGACCAAAATCAAAAAAATTCAAGTTCGCGGTTTTTAGTTTTTCCCAAAAATTTTTTTCTCAAAAAGAAAGCCAGGCTTTCTTTTTTTGAAATAGTGCAGCGGCAATCTTTTCTCAATCAACTTTTTTGTGGTATAATTTTGATAGCTAAATCGTTTCCCAATAAAACTTTTCAAACAAAATGCCAACTCAAAAAACAAAAACCCCATCAACCAAACAAGGTTCCATTCTGGCTTTTTCTTTGATCATTCTTTCCATGATGCTGACTATTGCAGTGGGCATTGCCTCGGTTGAGATGGTGCAGAAAAAAAATGCCAGCTCCACTCAATTTTCAGTCCAAGCCTATCAAGTGGCAGATGGCGGTTCGCAATTGGCCCTCAAAAAAATTAACGCAGTGATAGCTCTTAATCAAACTATTGCAACTGCTTTTCCTAGTTGCCAGTCCCCTGGCAATGTTGTTGGACTGACGGACATGAATGCAGGAGGCCTGACAGGAACTTCTTATGATTTGGTTTTTTTGAAAGCGGATGGAACGCAGGCTGCTTGCAGCGATTTGGCTTCGCTGGTAACTAATCTTAAATCTACTGGCAAATATCAAAACACTGTCAGAGCAGTTAACATTTCTGTGGGAGCGCTTTGCGGAACTTATTCGGTTGTAGGTTCTGGT
>CAIOVI010000003.1 GCA_903861715.1 uncultured bacterium | reverse complement strand
TTGAGTGATGTAGCCCTGATTAGCCATTTTTTGCAGTGCTGACTGTTGTCTGGTTATCAATTCTTTCGTATGCAAACCAAAAGGTGAATAATAGGTTGGAGCATTTGGCAGCGCCGCCAACAAAGCCGCTTGTGCCAAAGTCAAATCCCGAGAAGATTTACCAAAGAAAGTTTGCGAGGCGGCTTCAACGCCATAGGCACTAGAACCATAAGGAATTTGATTAAGATACATGCCCAAAATATCATCCTTGGAATATTTTTGTTCTAATTCCATCGTGAGAATAAGCTCCTTGATTTTCCTGGTTACTGTTTTTTCATTAGTCAAAAAAGAGTTTTTGATGAACTGTTGGGTGATAGTGCTGCCACCCTGGGCTGCCCCTCGCTTGAGAATGTCATTATAAGCTGAACGCAAAATGGATTTGAAATCTATACCGTGATGCGTATAAAAGGTCTGATCTTCCAACGCAATTGCAGCATATTTCACGTTATCTGGAATTTGACTGAAAGGAACGATAGTTCTTTTTTCTTCGCCATGCACGTCATACAAAAGATGTTGCCCGCTGCGGTCATAAATCTTGGTCGACTGAATGACCAATTTGGCGTCCACAGAAGTTGCGCTCGGCAAATCCTTGGAAAAATAAAGAAAAGTCCCAACCACAAAAAGGATTCCGACCACAAAAAGTCCCAGCAAAATTTTGCCAGCCAGCTTCCACTTGTCCTTGGCCGGCATTCCTTTAATTTTTCTAAAATTATGCGAAATAAAAATTGGTTTCATGCTCTCTATTATATAACAAATTTGATTTAAATAATACTCTCCCTCACTTAGCTTTTCAATAACTTACACTCTTAAAAAGAGTATTCTCGTTAAATATTTAACAATATGCGAAATTATCCTTTTGCTAAGCCTCTTTTTTCACTCTTTGTTTTTTTGAAGTGAAAAGCCATTAGTGCCAACACGTTTCGATGTTCGCTCGTTCTGAAAGTGACCTTATTTTTGATTTTTTCTTTTTCAATAAAATAATTGTTTTCACAGTCAAAAGAATTTTCGAGCTCCCCTAAAATTTTCTCGCTCAAAAAACTATTTTGCTCGCACAGCTCGGCGCAAACCAAAAATTCAACTTTGCTGTCCAGCGAAAGCTGCTCATAATTTTCAGCCACGAGTTGCTCTGCTTTGAGCAAAATTTGTTTGTAAACTTTTTTCTGCCGCTTAATTGGCCTAGCATAAAAAGCAGATTCCCCTATGATGCAATGAGTCAGCAAATAAATTTGCAAACTCGCCGCATCTTCTCCTTTGTATAGATTTTCATTCTCGACTATTGCAAGGAAAAAGCTAGGGTCCAGGAAGGTTTTTTCTTCCTGCAAAAAATAATCCAGCGTGTAAAAATAATTTATCGCATGAGTCGCAAGTGCAGCTATTGCCGCCCGGTCTTTCCAAAGCTCAACCCTCAATGCGAGAAATTGTTCTTTTTTAATTTGCTCACCAATCACACCGCGCAAATCAACCCCATAAAGATTTTCACAAAAAAGATTTTTAAACAAAATTTTATTATATTTTTTTAAAAGGGGATATTTTGCAAAATATTTTTCCCTTTCTTGTTTAAATAAAAAACCTTGCTCTTTTACATTTTCCGTCAGTATGTTTTTTATTCTCTCGGCGTATTCATTTTTATTTTTTCCAATATACTTGACTTTAAGCTCAGCTAGTTTTCGACTAGAGAACTCATCCTCGGCCCACAAAAAAAGCCGCGAAACAAAATGGAAGCACTTGTCTTCCAGTTTGTCGAAATTATTTTTATAATTTTTTTCAACTTTGGCAAAAATATTAGCTTTCATTGAATTCAGTTACTGAAATTATTTTAAGCCCTAGGTTAATCGTTTTTTGAAAACGTCCAGCAGCTCTTGATACATTTCCAACATGTGAGGCTTTTCCTCGGGTGAGAAAAAAAGTCCCGGCATCGAATTTAATTCCACAATCCAGGGTTTTTGATTTTCATCAAACATAAAATCAATCGCAAAAATCCGGTCAGAAAAAGAACTAAAAGTTTCATTGATAAATTCGACAATTGGCGCCAAGGCTTTTGGTAGATTCTCAACTGGCACAATAGTTAATTTTCCGCCCTGGGCTAAATTAGCCAGAAAACTTCCCACCTTAGGTTCTCGAAGATAGGCATAATTTAATTTCTCGCCAATAAAAACTAACCGCAAGTCGTGCATACCAACGCTAACACCTGGCACACCTTTGGATGAATCAATAAATTCTTGCACGATATTTTCGCCGCTAAACTTAACCTGCCCAAGTTCTGTTTTTT
>CAIOVI010000002.1 GCA_903861715.1 uncultured bacterium | reverse complement strand
TTTCTACAATAATACCCGCAGACATCAATCTTTGGAATACGCAACCCCTAGGGAAGTGCATTTTCAATAGCTAATAATTTTTAAAAATTTTCCCTCTACTTTTTCTAATTTAGCTGTGTTGACAAAGGGAACCACCATAAAGGTAAAGTTAACCTTATAATTTCTTATTTTTCAAATCTAATTTTTATTTAAAGATTTTTTTGAGCAAGGCTCATTGGAAATCTTGTCACTGGTTATGTCCGAAGTTCTTGAAGTGCTTTTTGGTTCAAAATCAAAAGTCAGGGTGCTGCGTTTTTTTCTGCTCAACGCTGAAAGCGAATATGCCATTGATGAGATTGCCAAAAAAAATATGTTGACGCTGGCTGCTGTGCGAAAGGAAATTAACGCCCTCAAAAAAATAGGTTTGATCAGGGAAAAAAACAAAAAAGGCAAAAAAGTTTATCAGCTCAATCAGCAATTTCATTTTTCAAGTGAACTGCGAAGTTTGTTTTCCAGATCCACGGCTTCGCCTGAGAGCAAAACGCTGTTGCGACTCAAAACTGTGGGCGATGTCAAGCTCGCTTTGATCAGCGGAATTTTTCTTGATCATCCCAAAAGCAAAGTTGACCTGGTTTTGGTGGTGAACAATGTGAACCGCAGCAAGCTGAAAAATGTGATGAACACTCTGGAAGCCGAAATCGGCAAAGAAGTGAGTTTTGCTTTGATGAACAGCGATGAATTCAAATATCGTCTGGATATGCTGGATCGTTTTCTGTTGGATTTCTTGGCTGGACCTCACACTGAGCTGGTGGACAAAATTCCAGGATTGAAGCGGTTTATTTTGGGACTGAAAAAATACTAAATTTCCCACGAAAATACTAATCTTGTACCTGCCTACCGGCAGGCAGGCGAATATACTAATAAATTCAGATCTAATAGATTTGTAAGTATATTTTTTTAAATTCATCTTATGGATTTTATCTTGAAGGTGAAAATAAAAACATTAGTATATTAGTAAGCGATTAGTAAATTAGTGGGGCATTTGAAGTTTAATTATAAAAATAAAATACATGACATCATTTTTCATTTTCTTTATTGTGCTTGGTTTGCTTGCTGCATTGCTGTGGTTGGTTTTTGATTTGAAAAAAAGTGTGGCCTTGGGAGCTGACAAGCGAGAGGAGCGGGATCGGATGGTTTCCATGCAGCAATCCTTGCAGCACATCATGGAAGAAAATCGGGAGCTTCGTAAAGAGATTGATTCCAAACTTTCGCAAACTCATCGCGCTGGTCAAGAACAAATGAGCCAAACAATTCGCACTGTGCAGGGCATCACCGACCAATCAGCCAAGCTCATCAGCAACGTGACTGAAAAACTCACCAAGCTGGATGAAACCAATCGACAAGTGGTGAATTTTTCGGCGCAGCTGCAAAACTTGCAAGATATTTTGAAAAATCCGAAACAGCGTGGCGTGTTGGGAGAATATTTTTTGGAAGAAACGCTCAAGAATGTGTTGGGTCCAAAATCTTATCAAATGCAATATAAACTTGGTCGCAGTGACAAAAATGATCAGGAATTGATTGTGGATGCAGTGGTTTTCGTGAAAGACAAGATTGTGCCAATTGATTCAAAATTTTCGCTGGAAAACTATGAAAGAATTTTGAATTGCAACGATCCTTTGGAACGAGAGAAATTTGAAAAACTTTTCAAACAAGATTTGAAAAATCGAATTGATGAAACTTCGAAATACATCAGGCCGGAAATGGGGACGATGGATTTTGCGTTCATGTTTATTCCGTCGGAAGCGATTTACTATGACCTATTGGTGAACAAGGTTGGCACCGCTCAAATCAACACACGCGATTTGATCGAATATGCTTTCCAAGACAAAAAAGTGATTATCGTTTCGCCAACTTCTTTTCTGGCCTATTTGCAAACAGTGCTCCAGGGTTTGCGAGCTTTTCAGATTGAAGAAAATGCGAAAGAAATCAGAGCCAACGTGGAAAAACTTGGCAAACACATTTTGACCTATGAGGAATATCTCAAAAAGCTTGGCAACAGTTTGGGCACTACGGTTAATCATTTCAACACTGCCTACAAAGAACTTGGCAAAATCGACAAAGATGTGGCCAAAATTACTGACAAAGAAAAAATCATTGAGCCCTTGGCTCTGGAAAAACCACATGAACTGAGCTAAGTAATAGTGAGAAAAATGAAATGCAATCAAAAAATGAATTAAAATTAAGGCTAGGGGGCTTTTTTGCGCAAGAATATTTTCACAGCGGCCTTATTCAATGGGTGTTGATTGCCTCACTGGCTATCAACCTTGGAAATTGGCTTTTCATTGCCTTCTTCATTCGACCAGTTGATTTTCTCATCATCTTGCATTACAATGTGTATTTCGGGGTCGATTTGATTGGATCTTGGTGGCAAATGTATCTCATGCCGCTGATTGGGCTGCTGATTGCCTTTGCTAACGCCTTTTTGGGCTATCTGTTTTATCAGCGAAAAGAACGGATTGTGGCTCATTTGTTGATGTTGGCAACGCTCATTGTGCAAGTGGGAATTTCAATCGCTGTGGCGGGTTTACTCTTAATAAACTATTAATATGGAACAATTTTTATTTCCAAATCCAAAAACCACTGATCCCAAACAGCGTTTTGCGCAAAGGACCATGGAAATCATTCCTGGAACGCTCACTTGGGCAACCTTGATTGGCATGATCGTGCTTTCTTTTGCGCTCCCAATTTGGATGGCGGTGTTCATCATTCTTTTCGACATTTATTGGATTTTTAGAACTATTTTTATTACCTATTATTCGGTTGTGGCTTACAGGCGTTTTCAAGCTGGCAAAAAAATCAACTGGTGGGAGCGCTGTCAAAATATTGTGCATCCTGTGGCCTATGAAAAAGATTTGACGGGTAGAATCGTTTCATTGCAAGACGCCCTGGGCGAAATGACAGTTGCGGGCGATATCCGAAAAGCCAAGCAAGAGTTGGCAAGATTGGTGGAATATCAAAAAGATGTGCAACGAATCATCAAGGCTGGGTATGAAGTTTGGGATTGGCGAAAAATTGTGCATGTAGTTTTATTTCCAACCGCCAATGAACCAGCGGAGGTTATTGATCTTGCGATTCAGGCTGTGATGGACTCGAATTTTCCCAAGCAACAAATCATCATTTTGCTAGCCACGGAAGAAAGAGAGCCAGAGGGTCAACGCTTGGAAAAAGTCAATTACCTCCAAAACAAATTCAAAGGCGTCTTTCGTGAATTTTTGGTCACCACCCATGAAGTTTCTGATGATGAAATGAAATGCAAAGCTTCCAATGCAACCTATGCGGCCAAAAAGTTGATGGTTTATTTGAATGAAAACGGCATTGAATATCCGCGCGTGATTTTTTCAAATTTTGATTGTGATAGTGTTTGTCACGCTCAATATTTTGCGGCGCTGACCTATGCTTACATTACTGATCCCAAGCGGTTGCAACGCTCCTATCAGCCCTTGCCGATGTATCACAATAATTTGTGGGACACCAACGCTTTCGTGCGGGTCATTGTGACGGGCTCTTCTTTTTGGCACATGTTTCAAAGCACGCGTCATCAAATGGTGACTTTTTCCTCACACAGTGAGCCTTTTGACACGCTGGTGCGGGTCAATTTTTGGCCGCTTAATATGATTAGTGAAGACTCCATTATCTATTGGAAATGTTTTGCCTATTATCACGGGGACTACAAGGTGCGGCCGATTTATTTGCCTGTCTCATTGGATGCGGTGTTGGCAGAAACTTATTGGAAGACGATTAAAAATCAATACAAGCAAAAAAGGCGCTGGGCTTATGGCATTGAAAACTTTCCGGTCATCATGCGCGCACTTTGGCCAGACAAAAAAGTCAAACTCAGCAAAAAATTGTCCATTGCTTTTGAAATGTTGGAAGGTCATCATTCTTGGGCAACTTCAGCTTTTATTCTGGCAGTTTTGGGTTGGTTGCCGCTTATCTTTGGCGGGGCAGCTTTTAATGAAAGTGTGCTGGCTCACAATTTGCCTTTTGTGACTCGCTATTTGATGACCTTAGCCATGGGCGGGCTGATCATTTCAATGTTTTTAAATTTCTTTCTGCTGCCTCCGCGCCCGGCCAAATATTCCAAGAAAAGATATATCTATATGTTTTTGCAGTGGTTTTTGGCGCCAATTATTGCGCCAACGCTGGGGGCGATGCCAGCCATTGACAGTCAGACCAGACTTTTGTTTGGAAAATACTTTGGGGAATTTTGGGTGACGGATAAGATCAGGAAAAAATAAAAAATAACATCTCGGATTTTTTGGAAGGTTTATAGGGACTAAGTCCCCATATGGGGACTTAGTCCCTATAAAGTCCCTATAAGCTGCGTTTCTATGAATAATAATATTTTTTTGACACCTTTTCTGACTGCATTTTTTTTGGCGCTGGTTTTGCTTTTGCTAATAGTGAAGTTTTTCCGGCAGAAAAAAATTGCGGGCACTTTGGAAAGAAAAACTTCCAGACACATTCATCAGGCAGGCATTTCTCGTTTTGGGGGAGTGGGAATTATTTTGGCTTTTGTCGCCACCCTCTTGCTAAACAAGGAGTTGGTCATTTCCAGTCAGCTGCTGGGCGTGTTGATGGCCAGTGGCGCAATTTTAGTTTTTGGAATTTTCGATGATCTCTGGCAAATGACTTGGCAAAGACAATTGCTTTTTCAGGCAGGCTTGGCTAGTTTTGTTTTTTTGTTTGGCATCAGACTGACCTATGTCACCAATCCTTTCGGTGGGATTTTTTTGTTTGAAAATAATTTTGGCTTTTTGCTCAACTTCAGCTTGGTTGTTTTTTGGATTTTGCTTATTATCAACGCCATGAATTGGGTCGATGGCATCGATGGAGTTGTTGGGGGAATCTCAGTTATTGGTGCCTTGGCAATTTTTTTTGTGAGTCTTGCTCCGCAGGTCAACCAGCCGCCAGTGGCTATCATCGCCATGGCTCTGCTGGGAGCGAGCTTGGCTTTTCTGGTTTTTAATTTCAATCCAGCCAAAATTTTGGCTGGCACGAGCGGAGCGGTCTTCTTTGGCTTTATATTGGCCATTCTAGCGCTATTTGCGGGGGCTAAAATTGCCACCACCCTGCTAGTTTTGGCTATTCCAGTCATTGACGCAACCTGGGTCATTTTGGAGCGTTTGGGAGCAGGCGAGAGCATTTTCAAGGCCGATCAGCGACATCTGCATCACCGCCTGCTGGCGCTGGGTTGGTCGCAGAAAAAAGTTTGTTTGCTTTATTGGCTGATCACAGTTTTGATTGCAATTGCGGCTCTGAATTTTGGGGCATTTGGCAAAGTGGCAATTTTTCTGGGCGCAGTCGGTGGGATGCTTGCATTTTATGTTTTCATTCAGAAGAAATCATATAATCATATAAACATGTGAACATATAAACATGTGAACATATGAAAATGTAAAAATTAAAATAAAATGCTTGGTGTTTGTATGATTGAATGATTACATGTTGACATGACTATTATGGTTAAGAAAAAAATTTTAAAATTAGTTGGCGTTGCTGCGTTGCTGGTTCTGCTGGCAGGTTATTTTTTTTGGAAAAATAATGCTGCTTTGAAAATTGAACCTGACCAGATTGTGATTCGTGGTCATATTTTCAAAATTGAAACAGTTGTGAGTGAAAGTGCCAAAGAAAAAGGGCTTGGGGGCAGGCAATCGATTTGTGCCGATTGTGGAATGTTGTTTGTTTTCGACAAGCCCGGCAAATATGGTTTTTGGATGAAGGACATGCAATTTGCGCTGGACTTGCTGTGGCTCAAGGATGGCCGAGTGATTTTTCTGAAAAAGAATATCGCGCCTTCTTTTATGCAAACCATGCTTCCAGCAGAGAAGGCTGATCGAGTTTTGGAACTAAACGCCGGGACGGTGGACAAGCTCGGGATTGCAGTTGGTGATCAAATATCTGGAGCAGGCTCCAGGTCATACGCAAATTAGGGTTGTGGGAAACTAATTTAGAAATTTTTACTTCGCTCGTTTACTTTTTGAGGCGCGCATATTTGGTCGGGAACTATGACCAATCGCTTGCAGTTCGCTGTTGGTCGCAGTGGTCTGAAAAGCAAACAAGCTCTTAAAAATTTAGAAATAGTCTTTAATTGGAATCATAAATTGAGTATTATACGGAATTAACTTAATTAGTGGTAGCTAGGCGTTGGAGGCTCAACCTCCATTATGGAGGTTGAGCCTCCTTGAAACTAACAGTGTTTTAGTTGATTTGATATTATTCTAGATTTTAGATAGCCAACATAAAACCCCGCAGTTGCGGGGTTTTATGTTTCAAAAGAAAACGAATTTCTTTTGAGAAAAAGAACGATTTTTGATCTAAGTTTTTTCTTGCGAAAAATTAAAGCGTGGAAACTCTCGCAGAATATTTCTGAAGATTTTTGAGTTGCTTATCATTGAGATTCTTGGACTGAGCGATAGCTTTCTGAATCAAATCTTTTGAAAATTCAACTGAGGTTCCGACGTGAACTCCTCCTGAATGCGCGACACTTTTTCGGAGATAATCTTCAATATAAATTTTATGCTCCTTGGTTAGGGCTGAATCAGGATTCTTTTCAAGATAGTTCGCAGTTGCTTGACGAGCCAAGACGGTCAATCCGTCTCCCTTGCCAGCAGTTTCAACAAAAGAACTTCCAGTTTCTTGACTTGTTGTGGTCGGAGAAACCTTGGTGGTTGTGTCGGTGGTGCTTGGCTTTTCAGCAGTTGCTGAAGTGTCAGTCGAACTTTGATCTTGCACTGTTTGGTCAGAATTTGAATTATTGGCTACTTTGGATGACGCACCTCTGTTTGAATAAGAGTAAATGCCACCGGCGATTGCAACCACGATTACAATACTGACGATGATGCGAAGGTTATCTTGAAACCATCTTTTAATCTGCTGATTTTTTTCTTCTTGTGATTGGGGGGTGTATTCTTCCATTTTGTTGTCACCTTCCTTTCTAGATTGCTCTGATTTTGATTGGCCGAGGGCCGAATCAGCCAGCGCTTTAAAAATAATTGTCAAAGGGCGCTTTCGTTGAAGCCTCAGCTATTTTTGACAGGGTTAACTGCCGCCAATGGCTGAATTCTTCCTTTAGTCTATTTATTGTAGCTCAGTGATTTTTGAGCGTCAACTAGACAAAAAGCCCATTTTTAGGCGTAGTAAAGGGATAAAAACGGGGATTATGGAGAATGGAGCATGTAGTACAAAACATAAAATTTAGAATATTAGACATAACTTTTTTTTACTGAATTATTAATTTGAAATTTGAAATTTAAAATTTGAAATCAATTTTAAAAGTATTCAATTTTAAAAAAATTAAGTTTTTTTGAAAATTAATTTAACAAAATTTTTTTAATTCTCTCTGTTTGAAAATTTTCAAAAATATTTTTAGAAAATAAAATAAATTTAGTTTGAATTTTTTTATTTTTTAAAAAATACAAAAAATTTAAATAATGTAATATAATGTAGATATAATGGGCTTAAAAAGATAATTTCAAATTTCATCCGCCAGCTGGCGGACAAATTTTAAATTTTTCGTGCCTGTGGATAACTTTCTTGCATTGCTTTTTAAAAAATATGCTTTATAATTAAGGGAGTAAGAGAAAACTTTTCGATGCCAGTTGTGGCATCAGAAAAAAATAAAAATTAAAAATATTTGTTTGCAATAAAACGCAATACTTTGAAGATTTGGTCTCGCACCGTTTCTTGAGATCATCCAAAATTGGATGCAAAAAGAGAAGCGGTGCGAGAAAAAAAATCTCGCTTTGCGTTTGAAGAAAAAACAAATTATTGAAAAGGAGGTGACTTAACATGGCAGTAAAAAAAGTAGCAAAAAAAGCAGCTAAAAAAACAGTTAAGAAAGCAGCCAAAAAGGTTGTGAAGAAAGCTGTAAAAAAAGCAACAAAAACTGTGAAAAAAGCAGTTAAAAAAGCAACTCCTAAGAAAAAAGTTGCTAAAAAAGTTTCAAAGAAAAAATAAATTATCTTTTGATACTTTCGTTGTTTTTTCCAATTTCATTGTAAATTGGAATGCATCAACAAATTAAAAGTCCTCCAATTTGGAGGGCTTTTAATTTGGGGAAAATAAAACTCTGTCATCCTGAACTTGTTTCAGGATCTTGTATTTAAGAAAGTATTGTGAAACAGAGAAAGTAGATGCTGAAACACGACAGCCATGCGGCATCGCTATGGAGTTCAGTATGACAAAAAATAATACGGAATTAACTTAATTAGTTGTAGATAGACGTTGGAGGCTCAACCTCCATAATGGAGGTTGAGCCTCCTTGAAACTAACAGTGTTTTAGTTGATTTGGTATAAGTTATTGTATTTCGATTTTGCAAACCCGCCATTTCCCGGCCAGGTCTTTTTCGAAACTGATTTTAGCGGTAGGAAAAATATTCTTGATAATTTTGGAAAGGGGATTTTTTTGCTCTGGGCTGATTTCGAGGAAGCATGAAACATGGAACATAGAACATGGAACATGGCTAGTTTTAAGTTGCAAAAGTAGTTCGTGATAGTGCGCCAGACCACCTTCGGCGCTATATAGGGCTGATTTGGGCTCATATTTTTTCACGTCAATTGGCGCACTCTGATAAATTTCTTTTGATAAATACGGTAAATTTGCGGTGATTATTAGTGAGTGGTGACTGGTGACTGATGGCTTGATATTTCTCAAAAATGGTTCAAGCAAATTTCCCTGGAGGAATTTTATTTTTTTCTCAACGCCATGAAGTCTGGCATTTTTCTTGGCAACTTTGAGCGCCTCAGCTGAAATATCAATTCCGTAAAATTTGAAATTTGAAATTTGAAATTTGAAATTTTTAGCATTTTTTGCAAGTGATATGATTATGTTTCCACTGCCAGTTCCTACATCCACTATTCTTGTATCTTGTATCTTGTATCTTGTATCTTGTATAAAATGCAGAACATTTTCTACTAGCATTTCTGTTTCCGGCCGCGGCACCAGTGTATTCTTATTAACAATAAAATCCAAGCCATAAAATTCTTTGTGCCCCGTGATATACGCAATAGGCTTACCTTTTATCCTTTGGGAAATTTTAAATTTTAAATTTTCAATTTTAACTGTTTGTATTTCATAATCTTGATGCACTAAAACAAACTCCCTTGTTTTGCCAAGAGAGTGAGCCAGGATAAGTTCGAGGTCTAGTCGGTCGAGCTTATTTGAATATTTTTTAATAATTTCCTCGATAGTCATGGTCATTTAAGCATCTAAATATATAAACATTTAAACAATAAATAAGAGCGTCATCGCGAGGATTTTTGTAATCAAAAATACGTGGCGATCCAGAGCCATGCATCGTCCTGGATTGCTTCGTCTGCCTGCTGGCTGACTCGCAAAGACACCTAATATATTAACTTTGTATTCTAAATATTAGACATTAGGAATTAGCCATTTTAAGCCTAGTGTCTTCTTCGCTGATGGCGGAAATAATTGGGTCAAGATCGCCGGCCAAGATTCCTTCGATATTGCTCCAAGATTGTTTGATGCGGTGATCGGTGATGCGGTCTTGAGGATAGTTGTAGGTTCGGATTTTTTCACTGCGATCGCCAGTGCCGATTTGGCTTTTGCGAGCATCGCCCAATTCTTTGGCAATTTTTTCTTCTTGCGTTTGGAGCAAGCGAGAACGCAAAACTTTCAAAGCCTTGTCTTTGTTTTTCATTTGAGATTTTTCATCTTGGCAAGAAACAACCACGCCAGTTGGAATGTGGGTGATGCGCACGGCGCTTTTGGTGGTGTTGACGGATTGTCCGCCAGGGCCCGAGGAACAAAAAGTGTCGATGCGCAAATCGTTGTCATTGATGACCAAATCAACTTCTTCCGCTTCAGGCAACACCGCCACGGTGGCCGTGGAAGTGTGGATGCGGCCTTGCTTTTCAGTTTCGGGAATGCGCTGGACGCGGTGCACGCCGGATTCGAATTTCATTTTGGCAAAAACTGGATTATCTGCTCTGCCATTGATTTCAAACACGATTTCTTTGAAACCGCCGACTTCGGTTTGGTTGGAATTCAAAACTGAAATCTGCCAACGATTTTTTTCGGCGAATTTTCCATACATGCGAAAAAGACTGGCTGCAAAAAGACTGGATTCATCGCCACCGGCGCCACCGCGAATTTCCACAATGACATTTTTGTGATCATTGGGATCTTTGGGCAACAGCATCAACTCAATTTCTTTTTCCAACTCAGCTTTGCGCCCAGCTAGCCCGATGTTTTCTTCCATGGCCATTTGCTTCATCTCTGGATCTTCTTCGGCTGCGTTGATCATTTCAGCATTTTCTTTCATGCTCTTGCTGATCTTTTCCAACTCATCAATTTTGCCAACCATTTCGGAAAGTTCGGATTGTCTTTTGCCAAGGGTGGCCATTTTTTTGGAATCATTTAAAATCTCCGGAGCGCTTAGCTCGGCTGTGATATCTTCGTATTCTTTTTTAATGAGGTTTAGTTTTTCATTCATCTCGGTAGTAGAAATTCAAATGAGCTACGCTCAATTAAACCTCCTTGCTACTAAAAACTTTAATATAGAACAGGTATTTTTTGTTTTTTGAAAATACTCGATTGTTTTTGAATTCTCACTACCGAGCATAGTCACTTGATTATAGCCGGTTTAAGGCCAGTTGTAAAGGCTATAGTGTAGTGTGTCTTTTTATTAAAACCTATTTTGGGATATTCTACAATAGGATATAAACTTAAGCTATTGCTAAAAATATTAAGATGTCTACAATTTACACAAAAGAATATAAGGAGATAACCCAAAAATTGCTCAAGGCCAGAAAAGAGGCTGGTTTTAAACAATTTGAAGTTGCTCAAAAAATTGGAAAACCTCAGTCCTATGTTTCAAAAATTGAAAAAGGAGAGCGGCGAATTGATGCAGTGGAATTAAAGATATTGGCCAAGATTTATAATAAAAAAATAACCTATTTTATATGACAGAAGTTCAAAGTCATGGATTTGTTTTTGAGAATTGGGTCAAATGTGTTCTTGGCGTGGAAAAACTTGCTTTTAATTATACTCAAAAATGGGATATTCCAAATGAAATTCCCATTAGTGTTAAATTCATGGGAGCAAAGAACGCATTGGAATTCGGAAGTGCTTTGAGAATTTGGGAAATTGCGGAACCGTTCACACTTGTTGTTGGCAGGTGGCAACAGCTCAAGGGAAAAAAGATAATCAAAAGTGTTGATGAAATCGATATAACCCTGGAAAGCTTAAAAGAAATGAGAGGCGGAATTTCTTTAGAAGAACTCAGGAGCTTTGACAAAAAAATAAAAATTTTTCCGGCAGGCAAAATTGGGCAAAAGCAGGGGATCGAATTTGCCAGGAAATGGAAAAAAGAAAGAAAAGACAAAATGGGACTTTTAACTATAACTCACAAAATCGATAGTAAAAATCAAAGAAGAGTGCAATGCAATCTTAATTTTAAAAATTACCTTGAATTGTTTGGAGAACCATCTGAAAAAAATGAGTTTCGTGGTCATATTTTTGGCCAAGCGATAAAGCATGGTCCAAGAAAATTTAATGACAAGTAAGCTTTCGAAAATTAAAGGCAATATTCTTAGACAATGACTTTAAAATTTAAAATGTCCTCCTTTTTGATTGATTTGCTTCCAACTCGGCAGGTTATTTTTTTGAAATAATCAGGATTAGCATTGATTTGGTTGCAGATGTTTTCCTTAATTGCTTTATTTTTAGTGTATTGATCTTTCAAATCAAAAACGTAAAACATATCATTTAGGACATCTTCGTGCTCATTGATTAGCCCGCATTTCCCAACACTTGAATTTCCAACTCTCACAATTGCGATTTTGTAATTTTCAGTTGTTTTATTTTCTGGGATGGTGCTTTTTTCCAGAATATTTTTTGCTGAGACGTTATTTTCTTTGTATGATTTTTTGATTTTAACTTTTTTTGTTTTGAAAAATTCTGAAAGTGGCACACCCTTGGCATTGTTTATGTGTCCATTATTTTTGTGAAAGACAACTTGAGGGATAAGCTCCTCGTGAATTTTTTCAATTTCAAAAACTTCCTCATTTTTCTTGCCGTTTTCATAGATAAGGACAATTTTATTCTTGAGTTTTTCTAAATTAGTAAAAATAGCAAAACAGCAAGGGATGTTCTTATCAAACCAAACTTTGTCATCCTGGTAGATGATGATAGTGGAAAAATTTTTCAAAAGTTCGTTTTTCACTGATTTGTTTTTGTTTTTAATGAAAAAAGAAATCGGCAAAATAAAAGCAATTGAAGATGTGCTGTCTTTTAAGTGTTGCAATCCTTTAAGCAGAAATATATTTTCAATTTTTTCCTTGTTCTTGCCAGCCTCATTTTTTGTTAAATATGTTGAAGTTGGAGGACTGAAGGAGAGATGCTCTTTGATATTGAAGTAACTTTCTTCCAAATTGTATTTACTGAAGGGAGGGTTGCCAATAACTAAGTCATATTTCTGAGTTGTTGGCATTTCGAAGAAATCTGATGGCTCTGGAGCCAAGTCCGCATCAATTTCACAACCATCAACGTTGGAAAACTTTTTTTCTCTTAAGATTTTGATGAAATTTCCGGTTCCAAGGGCTGGTTCAAGAATTTTAATGTTTTTTTCACATTTTTTGTATGACAAAAATAAGTTCAGTAGATTATGAACAATTTCAACTTTGGTAAAGTATTGCCCCAGTATTTCTTTTTTGCTTTTCATTTTATTTTTTTTAGTCGTTCATTAGCTAATTTGCAGTAGTTTTCGCTAATTTCAAATCCAATATAGCTTCTCTTTAGTTGTTTACAGGCTACTGCCGTGCTTCCACTTCCAAGAAAGGGATCCAGGACGACGGCTTTTTCTTCTGAAAAAAGCATCAGTAGTTCCTTGATAAATGTTTTCGGTTTTGGGGTTGGGTGGTTTATGAAGCCCTCATCTGGTTCAATCATCTTGCCAGGTGTATCTAGAAAAATATCTTTTTTTCGGTTAACCATCTTCGGATTTCCTTTTTTAAAGACAATACAGGACATATATTTGGTAAAGCCAATAGGCGAATTCACACTGGCATTTGGGCAGTAAAGAATAAAATTCCAAAAATATTCAAAGGGATTATTTTTAAAAACAGCTGGTAAAAATTTAGTACTAAAAAAGGTAATATAAAAAGAATCTTTTTTTAATACACGGTAACTTTCTGGGAGTGATGCATAAAACAAACTCAAATCTTGGTCATTCTTTATGCCTGCTTTGTTCAGGCCATATGGAGGATCTGTCAGAATGAGATCGATTGAGTTTTCCGGAATCATTTTAAACCCATCAAGACAATCGATATTGTGAATTGTGTTTAGTAATTCAGTGCGCATAAGCTGTTACTTTGTTATGGTGTTTTTTGAAATGTCATTTGACAAGCTTATTTATAATGTAGCACATTAGCATTATTTGTACAATCTCTTTTAAAGACACTTTTTTACATTTTATGTTATCAAAAAAAGCCCCTGCGGGCTTTTTTATATCAAGAAAAGAAAAACTATTTCTTCTCAACTTTCTTTTCAGCTTTTGCTTTGACAACCTTGGCTGGCTTGGCCTTGATAGCTTCTTTTTTCACAGCGGCTTTTTCAGAAAGTTTTTTGAAGCGATCAACGCGTCCGGTGGTGTCAATCATTTTTTTCTTGCCAGTGTAGAAAGGGTGGCAAGCGCTGCAGATTTCCGTGGTCATCTCAGCCTGAGTTGAGCCGGTTGTCAAAACTGCTCCACATGAACAAGTAATTGTTGCCTGCGGATAATAAGTTGGGTGAATTGTTTTTTTCATAGATGTCGTATGGATTTAGCCGTCTTCAATAGCGGAAAAATCCACTTGCTGGTGAGAGGCGGGCAAATAACATTAAAATAGATAAATTGAGCACTCAGCTACCGTAGCATGGATGCGCAGAATTGACAAGGGGGTGGGCTGTGCTATACTTGGTCTTGTACTCACTATTTGACAAAAACATACTTTCTCTGACCTCTTCCTGTCCCAATTTCATTGGGATTGAGGCCGAAAAAAGGGAAAAGTAGGTGATTGCACTGCCTTTAATGGGCAGACAGTAATAATTAAGGAAAAAGCTCGGTTTGGTTTGCTGCCTCAGGCAGAATTTCAGCAGGGCAAAAAAAACATGGCAGAAAAAGATGTGCAGACAGTCGCTCCTGAGGCGGTTGTGGCAAAAAAAGCAGTTGAGCGAGAAAACTATTTCGCTTCTCTTGATGTGTCCAAGATCGAGTTTACGCTCGAAGAAATGATGAAAAATGGAGTTCATTTTGGTCATCAGAAGGCGCGTCGCAATCCAAAGATGGATGAATATATTTTCACCACTCGCAAAGGCATCAACATTATTGACTTGCAAAAGACTCAAGAAAAACTGCGAGAAGCGCTTGATTTCATCAAAGCCATCAAAAAAAGTGGCAAAAATATTCTTTTTGTAGGAACCAAAATTCAAGCCAAAGATTTGATTCGCGACGTGGCCCAGGTTTCAAACATGCCTTTCGTGACTGAACGTTGGTTGGGCGGAACTTTCACCAACTTCAAAATTATCCGTGGCCGCACTCGCTATTTGGTTGAATCTCAAGACAAGCTGGCTCGCAATGAATACAAAAAATACACCAAGTTTGAACAAATGAAAAAAATTGAAGAGCTTGAAAAGATGGAAAAACGGATGGGCGGGATCAAATTTATGACGGAACTGCCGGGCGCCATTTTTGCTGCCAGCATCAAAGAAGACAATTTGGCCATTACTGAAGCTCGCAAAATGGGCGTGCCAGTCATTGCCATTGCTGACACCAACACTGATCCGACCAAGATTGACTTTCCAATTCCAGCCAATGATGATGCGATTTCATCACTGCGAATCATTCTTTCCTACGTCTTTAAGGCGATTACAGAAGCGTAAAATAAATAGATAAATAATAAACAGAAAAACACTGAGAAAAACAGAATAAACACAGATACACGGAAGTTCTTTCTGTGTCGCTCTGTCTAATTCTGTGTAATTCTGTAAAGTAACAATTATGTTGGAACTGATCAAAAAAATAAGAGAAAAAACTGGAGCTGGCATGGTGGCGGTCAAAAAAGCCATTGATGAAGCGGGTGGCAATGAAGAAAAAGCCATTGAAATTTTGCGCAAGCAGGGCGCTGGCAAAGCGCTCAAGCGAGCTGAAAAAGAAGCCAAGGAAGGAGTGGTGGTTTCCTACATCCATTCCAACAACAAAGTTGGCACGCTGATCAAATTGCTTTGTGAAACTGATTTTGTGGCTCGTAATGAAGATTTTCAACAATTGGCCAAGGACATTGCCATGCATGTGACGGCGCTTGCTCCAAAGTTCATCAAACCCGAAGAAGTTTCAGCTGAACTGGTTGAAAAAGAAAAAGAAATCTGGGCAGCGCAACTGGCACAAGAAGGCAAGCCTGCAGAAATGCTTGAAAAGATTATGGCCGGCAAAGAAAAGAAATTCCGTGAAGAGTCAGCGCTTTTGACCCAAGCTTTCGTGAAAGATCCTCAAAAAACGGTTGGCGATCTGATTGTGGAAAATGTTGCCAAAATGGGAGAAAATATTCAGGTTGGCGAGATGGTTCGTTTCGAACTATAAATTAAATCAGGAACAAAAGAAAATATGTATACATATGCCGTGCGTGTTTATAGTTGGGAACCTGTTCGCAAGTGCTTGAGTGAGCTTGAGCTTTCTGACGGGGATATGGTGGTGGTCAAGGATGAGGCTGGCACGGAAATTGGTTTGATTGAAAGAAATGACAAATTTGTCAAAGATGAAAGGAAAACCAACATTGTTCGCAAAGCTTCAGCGCGGGATGTGGAAACTTTTGAAAAGAACAAGGAAAAGAAAACTGAAATTTTGAAATTGAGCAAAAGCGAAATCAAGCGTTTGGGTTTGAACATGAAATTGGTTGATGCGCACGTCAGTTTGGATGGCAATAATTCAATCATTCTGTTTACTTCCGATGAGCGAGTTGATTTCAGAGATTTGGTGAAAAATCTTTCAAAAATTTTTCATCGCAGTGTGCGCATGCATCAGGTTGGTTCGCGAGATGAAGCTCGAAAGTTGGGTGGATGTGGGGTGTGCGGGCGCGACCTTTGTTGTTTGCGATTTCCAGGGGCTTTGCCAAGCATTTCAATTGACATGGCCAGAGTTCAGCAAGTTGCCAATCGAGGGAGCGAAAGGATTTCAGGGGTGTGCGGCCGACTCATGTGCTGCCTTTCCTATGAAGCTGGGCAATATCAACAAATGTTGGCAGGCATGCCAGAATTACATAGCTCGGTTAAATTGAAAGATGGCAAGGGTGAAGTGATTGAACTCAACGCCCTGACGCTCGACATCAAAGTGCGTATGGCGGATGGCACAATCGTGTTGGTGAAAAAAGAAAATTTGCTTTAAATTTTTGAAAAAGTTTTAAACCACAACTAAAATGTTATATTATATTCTTCCACCACTGATTATCATTTTGAGCGCTGGAGCGCTGATCATGTTTTTGTTTCGCAAAATGGAAGATGTTCCAGAAAGCGAAATTGTGGCTTCAGCTTCAGATTCGAAAACAGTTGGCAAGTTTGATTTGCTCAAATCCAAAGCGGTGCACGTTGGTTTGAAATTGTTGGAAAAACTGATGCACAGACTCAAGTTATTGGCTTTGAAATTTCACAATTCCAGCAATGAGCTTTTTCATTCAATCAAAGAAAAAAGAGAAAACAAATTGAAGGCCGAACAAGAAGCCAAAAGAAAGGCTTCTGAAATTATTGAGCCGGCTAGTGAAATCCTGCCAGCCGCTGAAGATGATCGACCGAGAGTCAGGGAAATGGTGCTGCCTTCAAGTCAGCAAGAATTACTCAGTCCAGTTTCGCAAAATCCAAAGTCAAGATCAAAAAACAAATTGGAGGAAGTGCTCATCAAGCGAATCGCAGTCAATCCGCGGGACATCGAAGCTTATGAAAGATTGGGAGATTATTATTTGGAAAGAGAAAATCACGAAGATTCGTTGGAGTGTTTCAAGCAAGTTTTGAAATTGAGCCCCGCTCATCACAAAGCCAAAACCCGAATTCGCAGGCTGGAAGGCTTGGTGAAATAGGGCAGTTGTCTTTTGCTGAAATTTGTTTATAATAGATGGAATGTGGTGGCGCCACCCTAGCTCCATATCATCCGATATGGCAAGCAACGGTAGAGCTACTGTTTTGTAAACAGTAGGTTATCGGTTCACCATATCATCCGATATGGCAGGCCATATCATCCGATATGGTGCCCTGTCGGATGACAGGGCAAATCCGGTTAGTGCTTCGAAATAATTTTTGCCATCTTAGCTCAATTGGTAGAGCAGCTGTTTTGTAAACAGCAGGTTGTCGGTCCGAGTCCGTCAGATGGCTCAAGGTAATAAAAAAGTATGTTCTACGTTTATATATTATTGTTGAATAATAAGCAATTTTATACTGGTTATACTGACGATTTGAAAAGACGTATAGCTGAACATAAAAGAGGTGGCGCTAAGTTTACAAGTCAACGATTACCTGTTAAGCTTGTTCATTATGAAGCATATTTAATAAAGGAGGATGCAGAAAGAAGGGAGAGATATTTAAAGACAACGGAAGGAAAAAGATTTTTGAAACAACAGATAAAGAAAGTTTTTGAAAAATTTATAGAATAATACTCGGGTAGATACCAAAGTGGTCAACTGGATCTGGCTGTAAACCAGACGGCTTACGCCTTCGGGGGTTCGAATCCCTCTCTGCCCACAAAATTTAAAAACAAATGCCTCCTTAGGGGTATTGGTTTTTAAATTTATTGACAAAAGAAAAGGATTCGAACCGGCAGCAGTGAGCTAGAAATTTTTCAGTAGGAAAATTTCGCAGCGAACGCCGACAAATGCGGATGAGCATTTGGCGCTGCCGAGGGCAAGGAGTTTGTGAGTGTCGACGAACAAACGACGCGACGCTTATTTCTTAACCCAGTTCTTATCACTACCAAAATATGTTGCCGTTGTAGCTCAGTTGGTAGAGCGCATCCTTGGTAGGGATGAGGTCTGCGGTCCGATTCCGCACAACGGCTCAGGGAAATTTAAAAGGTATGGCGTACCCAGCACCAAATTCCGAAAAGAATTTGAGGTGGGATAAAATTTTCTTCACGGAAACGCCTCCGGCTTAGGTTAGTAATAATTGTAAATTTTAATAAAGAATTGGTGCGGGACGCTCATATTTGTAGCTGTTCGTACCTCACAGACAAATATGGCGACAAAGACAAAGGAGAATTTGGTGAAACTGAAATGCAGTGAATGCAAGAACATCACTTATTACACTTCACGTAACAAGAAAATAATCAAGGAAAAACTTGAACTTAGCAAGTATTGCAAATTCTGCCGCAAGCACACAAATCATAAGGAAATGAAATAACCCGTCAGTCACGACTGACGGGTTACACCTGTTTTTAGAAAATCAAAACAACAATTTCATGCACTAGCATGGCATTGCGGGTGTCGTATAGTGGTAGTACGTCGGTCTCCAAAACCGTTGGCGGGAGTTCGATTCTCTCCACCCGTGCATAGAAAAAAACAAGGCTTTATAGAGCCTTGTTTTTGTATGGAGCAGTGGGAAGTTCGAACTGTGATATAATAGGTTAAACGATATATATATGATTAAATATATAGCACTACTCCGAGGAATTAATGTGGGTGGAAAAAATAAAGTGGAAATGATTAAGTTAAAATCAGTGTTTGAGAATGCTGGTTTTCATAATGTTTTAACTTATATAAATAGTGGTAATGTTATTTTTGAAAGTAATGAAAAAGATGTTGAAACGCTAATTTTAGTAATTAAAAAAGTATTAAGAGAAAATTTTAATTTTGATATTAAAGTATTAATTAGAAATAGTAGTAATATAGGTAAGTTAGCAAAAAAAATTCCAAGTGATTGGCAGAATGATGGTGTGCAAAAAACGGATGTTCTTTTCTTGTGGGATGATTTTGATAATAAAAAATCACTTAGTTTAATAAAGCAGGTTGTCGGTGTTGATAATGTGTTATATATCAATGGTGCTATAGTTTGGAATATATATGTTAAGGATTGGGGTAAAAGTGGAATGAGTAAGTTTACGCTTTCCGAACTGTATAAAAATATGACAGCGAGAAATGTTAATACAGTTAGAAAGTTAGCTGTTTTAATGAATTAAATTTATATCAAAACATATTTGACTTATAATTTTGTACATGATAGTTTTTTTATAGATAGTATATTTTGACATAGTGCTCTTTTATAATTTTATTTATTATTTGTCTGGAATGTTGAATATTGCCACCTTGAATAACTTTTCAAAATAGGAGATAAGGAAATGAAAAAGACATGTTCGATGGGATCATGGCTGACTGTGAATAGGAAATGTAATTTACGTTGTGGATGGTGTTATGCAAAGGATACTAATTATAAGCCTCAAGACATGTCTTTGGGCTTAGCGAATCAGTTAATTGGCTTTCTAGAAAAGCTTGGTGTTAAACAAACTATTTTAATTGGCGGAGAGCCCACAATTTACCCTCATCTTTTGCCAGTAATAAAAGGCTTATTAGAGGCTGGTATTGCACCAAATTTAGTAACAAATGGAAAAAAACTTGCTGACGCATCATTCTCTGAAGCACTTATCGAGGCAGGACTGAAAAAAATTAGTATCTCAGTAAAAGCCGCTGATTCTCTTCAGTACATGGAGCTTACTGGTGTTGATTGCTATAATGATGTTATTTCTGGATACAAGATAATTAAATCACTTGGTGTAGAACCAAGCCTTTCCATTACATTAGTATCAAAATTAATTCCTCATGTTGAAAGGTTGCTTAATAATCTCTTAGAGGAAGATATTACAGCAGTTACTTTTGATATGGGCAGTCCCGTTGTAGTTGGTGATATTATTTCTGGTGAAGGTATCCCAGATCCCAAAGAACTTGCGGATTCCTGTGTTAACATCTATCGTTTTCTTAAAGAAAAAAACAATAGATTTAATATGCGGATTTCTATTCCACTTTGCCTATTGCCAGATGATATTCGAAATGAGATGAAGGATTCACAAGCCATTATGACTTGTTGTCATATTCAAGGTGGAGAGGGATTGATTTTTGATCAAGTGGGAGAGATATTGCCCTGCAATCATTTTCCTGCTCATCCTTTGGGGAAATTTGGAGTTGATTTCTCTGACGTCGAAACATTCATGAATTTTTGGCATGGAAAGGAAATGGAGGAGTTTAGAAACCTGACCCGGCGTTTTCCATCGGAAATCTGTGAAGGATGTAAGGATTGGGATTATTGTGGTGGAGGATGTTTTCTGGAGTGGTTGTATTTTGATCCTAATAAATTTATCAAAAAGGAGGTGAAATAAAATTCAAATAAAGTTTTAGAAAATTGAGTATTGTTAACTTTAAGCATGGAGGAATTATGTTTCGACTTATGTTGTTACTTAAAACCTATCACAGGGGCACAAATAAAATTGCTCCTGTGCCAAGTGGTCTCACGCCGAGAAACGAGAGTTTTTGTCAGGGGCAATGCCCTTGCAAATGCGCTTGTCAGTGCGATTGCAAATGTGATTGAGTCCATTTTTATCAGGTAGTTTTGGTATGGGGGAGGGCATGTATTAATTTGCTCATCCCCCCTTTTTTTAAAATAAGGAAAGATTAGTAATTATATTTTAAAGAAAAATTTAAAATTCATCTTAATTTTTCTTCATTTCATTAATACTGCCACGCACTTCAATCTCGCCTCAACAACATTCCAATTTTCCAATAGATTGGTTTCCACCCAAGGCGGATAGACGAAGCGTGTACCCTAGCCCGCGCAAAAATAAAAAATAACACCCAGTCGGGTGTTCTTTTGGTTTTTATAAAGTGAAAACAATTGAAAGGCAATTTTACAGTTCTTGTTGCGACAAAAGCAGGCAATCATTGGAAATGGTGACAAATTGAACGCATTTTTTGATTGATTTTGGGTATTTGTCCATAAAAAGAGAGTTCTTGAATAAAGACTTACTTAATGCTATCATAAAAACATCTAAAAATCCTTTATTTTATGGTAAAAAGAATAAATTACGACAACTGGTCGAAAGAGGAGCTTATCAAAGAATTGAAGCGGATCAAAGAAACAACCTATGGTCTTGTTTGGCATCGAGATTTGCCAGAGGAAAAGATTGATATTCTTATTAATCCAGACGCAAGAACACCAAGCGAATTATTTTCAAATGAAGTTTCAGGGAAACCATTTCCAGTTTTAAAAGAAGTGAAAAAGAATGAGGTTATTACTGATAAAGAAGGATCAGTAAATTTATTGATTGAGGGTGATAATTATCATTCGCTTGCTGTTTTGAATTTTACTCATCAGGAAATGATCGACGTTATTTATATTGATCCACCATACAATACTGGAAAAAATGATTTTATTTATAATGATAAAGTTAAAAGCGATTTTGTGAAAAGTGATGATCCATTTAGGCATAGTAAGTGGCTTGCTTTTATGGAAAAAAGATTAAAACTTGCAAAAAATCTTTTAAAAAAAAGCGGTGTAATCTTCATAAGTATTGATGATAATGAACAAGCGCAATTGAAAATGCTTTGTGATGAAATTTTTGGGGAATTAAATTTTGTTTCTATGCTATCGATTGAAAATAATCCCAAGGGTAGAAAAAATTCAAATTTTATATCTACTAGCAATGAATATTGCTTAATATATGTGAAAGATAAGAATGAAAGTTATTTTGTTGAAAATATTCCTAAGCAGGCAACTGATTTAACACCTGATGAAAATGGATCCTATGTGCACAATAGTGGTAAAAGAGTTCTTGTTGGAGAAAATAAATTTAATCCAATTGTTAAAGATTTTAATTCGGAAAAGCATTACATTGTTTATTATGATAAAGTTGAAAATGACATAATAATAGAAAAAGAAAGATCTATCAATGATGTAAATAAGAGCTTATTGGATAGAGGGTATGAGAGGTATTGTTCTTATTTTGAAGATAAATTTGTTTTGAATACATATACAAAATCAAAAATATTGGAACTTTTCGAAGAAAATGCTTTAGATTTTAAGAATGGTAAACTGTATGAGAAAAATTTTAGTACAAAAATAAGACTTAAGAGTTTGGTTGTTAATCGAAAGTATGAGGCAGTAATAGATAATGAAAAAAAGGATTATCAAATAGATGTCAAAACCACTTCGGCTGGCACTGAGTTAAAGGATATTTTTGGAACAGATAAACTTCCGTTTAGTAATCCAAAAAATATTGGATTACTAAAACTTTTGATGACGTTATTAGATGATAATTCTATAACAATCCTCGATTTTTTTGCTGGATCAGGAACGACTGGTCATGCAGTTTTAAATTTAAATAAAGAAGACGGTGGAAATAGAAAATTTATTCTTTGTACAAACAATGAAAACAATATCGCAACTGATGTTTGTCAACCAAGATTACAAAAAGTAATAAAGGGGTATAAGAACAATAAAAATGAACAAATTGAAGGTCTTGGTGGTAATCTAAAATATTTTACAGCATATGATTTTGTCGAAGCTAAGGAAACTGATCAAAATAAAAGAAAACTAGTTAGCAAATCCACTGAAATGCTTTGCATTAAGGAAAGTGCTTTTGAATTAGTTTGTGACGAGGATGATTTCAAAATTTTCAAAAATCACGAAAAACACGTTGGAATTATTTTTTATGAAGATGCTATTAATGATTTTAAAAAAGCAATTAAAAAAATAGAAGGTCATATTAATGTCTATGTTTTTTCTCTAGGTGATGATCCACACGAAAAAGAATTTAAGGATATTAAAAAACGTGTTTCTCTTTGTGCGATTCCCGAAGTGATATTAAAAGTTTATCGAGAAATATTTAAATAATATGTGGATAGAATTCAAAAATTATCAAGAAAAGGCAATATTAAAACTCAAACAAAAAGTTGATGAACTTTTAGATATGGATGATAAAAAGGTTTGCGTTTTTAAATCTCCGACTGGATCAGGAAAAACTTTGATGATGGCAGAATTTATGATGCGACTTGTTGATTCCAGGATTGATGGGAGAAAATTTTCTTTTATCTGGATCGCAGTTAATAAATTGCATGATCAAAGTCGCAATAGTTTAAAAAAATACTATGAAGGCAAGGGTCTTGGTTTACGATGTTCATACTTTGAGGATTTGGATGATAGAAAAATAAAGGAAAACGAGATTCTTTTTTTGAATTGGGCAAGTATAAATAGAAAGGAAAATATTTACGTCAGGGCGAATGAGCGTGATAATAATTTAACAAGTATTGTTAAACGCACGAATGAGGATGGGCGCACGGTCGTTTTGATTATTGATGAAAGTCATAGAAATGCTGATACGGAAGCATCAAGAGAATTAATTGAAGAAATAGGACCCAAAATTACAATTGAAGTTTCCGCAACACCTCAATTAAAAGGTGTGTTTCGGGGTGTAGAAATCGAACTTAAGGATGTTAAGGATGAGGGAATGGTTAAAAAAGAAATTGGTATAAATCCTGATTTTGAAAACTATAAATTGGATAAAAAAGTCGCTGATAAAACTGCGGATGAAATTGTCATTGAAGCTGGATTAAAAAAGAGGGCAGAGCTTGCCAAAAAATTCGAAGTTGAAGGATCTGAAGTTAATCCTTTGATGCTTATTCAAATTCCAGATTCTAGGAAAGGATTAATTGATAAAAAGAATTGGATAATTCAACTCTTGGCAAAATATGGAAAAACTACTGCAAATGGAAAATTAGCCATTTATCTTTCTGATAAGGACGATAAAATCAATCTTGAAAATATCGAAAAAAATGAGAACGAGGTTGAAGTGATGATTTTTAAACAGGCAATTGCTGTTGGGTGGGACTGTCCTCGTGCTTCGATTCTTGTTTTATTTAGAGAATGGAAAAGCATGGTTTTTTCAATACAAACTGTCGGAAGAATTATGCGTATGCCGGAACATAGGCACTATAATGACCAAGATCTTAATGTTGGGTATGTTTACACTAGTTTGACCGACATTGGAATTGCTGAAGATATTGCGAAAGAGTACTTTACTATTTATGAAGGAAAGAGGCGTGATGATATATTTAAAAATCTAGACCTTCCTTCATATCACACAAAAAGATTCAGGGAGGAAACGCGCCTATCTTCAGATTTTACAAAATCATTTTTCAAGGCGACAGAAGAACTTGATCTAAAATCAAAAGTTAGTTTGAAGCATAGTATAGTTGATTCAAAAATTATTGCTAGCGGAATTATTGAGGATGTAGATAAAGAAGTTAAGAATATTAAGAAAAAGGGAACATTGAATATTCCAAAAAATGATGTTGAGTTGCAGTATGCTTTCGATTTTTTTGTGCGTGATAATCTTGCTCCTTTTGCTCCTGAATTAAGATCAATTAAGAGGATTAATGATTCAATCTATCGTTTTTTTGATAAAGCTTTTCAAATGGGAGTTGATGATTGGACTAAAATTCAAGCTATAGTTCTGGCCCAAGAAAATCAGCAAGCATTCATTAATGCTATAAATAAAGCTAAAGAACTTTATCAAGAAGAAGTTGGCAAGGGAAAGAATGAATTAGTTTTGAATGATGAGTCGTGGAATGTGCCAAAAATTATCAAATACAATCTTACGTTTGTAAAAAAGGATTACAAAAGATCTATTATTGCTCCATATTATGCGAAAACAAAAGGCGCAAATAATCTTTCGCTTTTTGAAGAAGATAGTGATGTTGAGGTTTCATTTATTCAATTCTTGGAAAGTGCAAAACAAGTTGAATGGTGGTTTAAAAATGGAAAAGCTGATTCAACATACTTCGCTGTTCCTTATGTAGAAAATGATATTGAAAAACCTTTCTATGTGGATTTTATTGTTAAGTTTAGTGATGGCAGGATTGGTCTTTTTGATACAAAAGGTGGCATATACGCACAAACAGCGAAAGATCGCGCTGAAGGTTTGGCAAAGTATATTGAGAAGGAAAATAAAAATAGTAAAAAACTTTTCGGCGGGATTGTTATCAGCGAAAATAACAGCTGGCGCTTTAATGATAATAAAAACTATTCGTATAATCCAAATGATTTGAAAGATTGGAAATTTTTAGATTTGAATTAATGCACTTTGTGAAAAAATATGACACCAAAAAAAGATACCAATGAAAAAAATAAGATAGCTGAGGTTCCACAGTTAGTCTGTGAGAAATTTTTGATTGAGCTTAAAGAAGTAGTCCCTAATGATGTAATAGATAATCTTAAAAAAGTTCTTATTGAAGATAAAAATTTAAGCGAAGCCGCAATTAAAGGTTCATTATTATCTGTTGATCAGGAAAATGATTAAAGTTGAAACAATTACAATCAAAGAATTTAGAGGTATTCGTAATCTCACGATGAATTTTTCGGGAAATAATTTTGCTATATGTGGTCCAAATGGTACCGGAAAAAGTGGTATTGTTGATGCGTTGGAATTTGCACTTACTGGAAATATTTCTCGTCTTTCTGGAAAGGGAACTGGTGGCGTTTCCGTGAAAGAACATGCACCACACGTTGACAGTCGTAATGATCCAATGAAAGCGTCTGTTGAAATTACAATGTTTATTCCAAGTTTAAACAAGCATGTCACACTTGAAAGAAATGTAAAAAATCCTCTTAGTCCTAAAATTACTCCTACTAATCAAGATATTTTAAAAATATTAGAACAGGTCAGTCTTCATCCAGAATTCGTTCTCTCGCGAAGGGAACTTATACGATATGTGATTTCAGCACCAGGAGATAGGGCAAAAGAAGTCCAGGCTCTTTTGCGATTAGATGAAATCGAAAATTTGCGTACAATATTTCAAAAAATTGCAAATTCTTCGCAAAAGGAGGTTGCCCCACTTAAAAGGGAAAAGGATAATGCGGAGGAGCAACTCGTGCAATCACTTGAAATCACGGAACTTAGCAAGAGTAAAATGCTTGGAGCGGTAAATTCGCGGCGCTCATTGATAGGACTTCAGCCAATTACAATTCTTACAGCAGCAACGTCTTTAAAGGATGGACTTGTGACGGCAACTTCTGCAAGTCAGTCATCACGTGTTTCAAAAATACAAGCTCTTGCTGATATTGATAAGGTTCACGAAATACTTTCGTCTTTTTCAAGCCCTGAAAATATCGATATATGCAAAAAAGCTATTGAAAAAATTTCTGTCCTAAGTGCAGATCCTTTGGCGGAATCTGGCATAACACGAGAACAATTTTTAATGTCTGCTCTTGAGCTGATTGATTCAGAGGCATGTCCAGTATGTGAAACCCCATGGAAAATTGATGAATTAAAAAAGGTTATAAATTCCAAGCTTAAACATTTTGAGGAAGTAAAGGCAAAAAGAATAGAGATAGAATCGTCGCTTGAGAGTATCACTTTATTGCTGAATGATACTGTATCAATATTGGAATCTATTGGGCGTTATGGAGCATTGCTGAATCCTATCGTTGATACTCAACCCATAAAAGATTTTGTTGCTGATATAAAAATTAAATCTAAGGATATAAAAGAATTTATTCCATTATCGCAAACAATTGCTTCTTTGAAAAAATTTAATGATGTTCCTTCTGCTGTTTTAGACGCTATTACAGTAATTGAGGATGCGGTAAACGCAATACCGGACCTTAATCAACAAGATGCTGCCAGAGACTATTTAATTATTGGGCAAGAAAGGTTGGAGGCATACAGAGGAGTTTCGCTTCGTCATAAAAGGGCTGAGGAACGAGCTGATCTCACACGAAAAGTTTCAGACACCTATGTGAGAGTAAGTACTGAAATGCTTAGTAATATTTATAAGGAAGTTGAAAAAGAGTTTAGTAGACTTTATTGTTTGATAAATCATGATGACGAAGGTGGCTTTTCTGCACGTCTGAATCCATCACTTGGTAAACTTGGATTTGATGTGGATTTTTATGGTCGCGGTTTTTTTCCGCCAGGTGCATACCACAGCGAAGGACATCAGGATGGAATGGGAATTTGCCTTTATTTGAGCCTCATGAAACATTTATTGGGGCAATCTTTCAAATTTGCAGTATTAGATGATGTTTTAATGTCTGTTGATTCTGGCCATAGACGAGAAATATGCAAATTATTGAAAGATGAATTTCCAGATACGCAATTTATTTTTACAACACACGATCCTATCTGGCTTAAGCATATGCAAACTGAGGGATTGATATCCGGAAAATCTTTTATGCATTTTAGAGTTTGGAATGTGGACCAGGGCCCTATCGAATGGGAAGACAAGGATATATGGAATGAAATCAACGAAGAGTTGAAAAAAAATAATGTTCGAGCTGCTGCAGGTTTGCTTCGGTATTATTTGGAATTTATTTCGGCAGAAATATGTCACCAAATTCGTGCTAGGGTAGAATATCGAAGTGACGCCAAATACGAATTGGGAGATCTGCTTCCAAGTGCGACTTCTCATTTTAAAAAAATATTAAAAAAGGGTAAAGAAGCCGCTCAATCATGGAATCAGACAGAAGAAATTAAAGGCATCACTTCTAGAGAAAAAGAATTTGACGAATGTGTTGCAAAATCAAGTATTGAACAATGGCAGATAAATCCCGCTATTCATTTTAATAATTGGGAAAATCTTCAAGCCACGGAGTTTGCTCCAGTTGTTGTTGCATATCAAGAACTTGTTAAGTCATTTTTTTGTCAAAATGATGATTGCAATAGTATTTTGTATTTGGTCTTAAAGCAAAATCAGCCAGAAGCACTTCGATGTTCATGTGGTTCAGTTAATATCAATTTGAAGAAAAAATAAAATTTTTTTCTTCAATTATTGCAAAATAAACAAGCAGGCTGATTTGTTTTCGGGTATCATTAATCATAATTCAATAAAAACAAAACTATGCTTTGGACAATTATCTTAATAGTCTTCATCGTCTCTGTTGCTCTTGCTAAGGTATTCATTGAGAAGAAGGAAAGACTGACGAGCTTGTCTTCATATCAAAAGAAAGAAAGAGTGATGAATGAATCAGAACAAGCATTATTCATCAATCTGCAGAAAGCTTTGGGCGACGCTTATATTGTCTTGTCCAAGGTGCGCATTGAGGACTTTGTGGATGTGGATAAGAAAAACATATCCAACAATAGCCATTGGGGTCTTCGTGGCAAAATCAAATCGCGTCATGTGGATTTTCTTGTGTGCAATCATGCCACAACAAAACCATTGCTTGCAATTGAGTTGGATGGAAAATCACACAATGACCCAAGACGAAAAAATCGTGATCAATTCGTGGATGAATTGTACGATGCGATAGGTTTGCCAATAGAACATATTCAAGTTGGTGGAAACTTTTTAGAATTAGTGAATGTCATTAGCGATAATTTAAAAAGTGATGCTAACCCGGAAAATCTTTAAAGTGTATGCAATATAAATTCTCGGAAGAATTAAGAACTAGATTAATCGCTTATTTCAAGGCAAATCACGCCTTGGATGTATTAAGTGAAACGGCTGATGAATGGTTGGATTCACTCGCTAATTTATATTTATCATTTAGTGATATGAATAAGAACTAAATTTGCTGTAATAAGGCTTGAGCGCGCTGTAATCTGACATCAATCCTGTCCCAATTTTCCAGCATATTAGTTTCCTGCTTCATCGGCAGACAAGCTCTAGCCCCATGCAAGTAGCCTAAAAACGCTTATTTAAAGCGTTTTTTACGTTTTTGAAAAAAATAAGAATTAGAAAATGGGCCATTGACAATCGTCTAATTATCGTCTAAAATACGTCTATAAGTGTTAGTTGAAAAACTTTATGTTCAATCCAAAATATACCATAACCAATAGGCTTTTAGGCAACATAAAACGCATAGCGGAAATCGTTACCGATCTCAATAGTCGCAGTTTTCCAAGAGTTGTGCTTTTGGAAATGGAGCGTCGTGCTCGCGCAGTTTCAGCTTATTCTTCGACTAGTATTGAGGGCAATCCTTTGCCGTTGACTGATGTCAAAAGAATTCTCAAAAATAAGTCGGAGTTTGTTCGTGACAGTGAGAAAGAAGTATTGAACTATAATAAAGCCTTAGTCGAATTGGATGGGCTGATAAAAGCGGAAAAAATTTCTTTGGATCTTGATTGGCTCGAGAAGATTCAGAAACTGGTTGTTGAGGGACTTGTCGCAAAGCATAATTGTGGACACATTAGGCAAGAGCCAGTTTTCGTTAATGATCCAAGGGCTGGAAAAACCATTTATTGGCCACCAGATCATCAAGAAGTGATTCCGATGCTCAAGGAGTTGTTTGAATTTTTGAAGAAAAACAATCGAACAATTGATCCCTTGGTTTTGGCTGGAATATTTCACAGACAATTTGTGATCGTCCATCCTTTTGTGGATGGCAATGGTCGCACAGCCAGGCTTGCCACCAAGATTTTGCTGGCAAAAATGGGGTTGGACACTTTCAATTTGTTCAGCTTTGAAAATTATTACAATAGCAATGTAACCAAATATTTTGCAGAAGTCGGACTGCTGGGGAACTATTATGACCTTGTCAGTCAAATTGATTTCACAAGTTGGTTGGAATATTTCACCGATGGGATCATAGATGAACTTTTGCGGGTGACAAAAGAATTGGAAAAAGAAGCTATCAATCCCGAGGATGTTTTGAAAACGTATCATCAGAAAATAATTGATTTTATTAAAGATAACGGTTTCATCACTGACAAGGATTATACAGGATTGACAAAGCGTGCCAAGCCGACAAGGAATTTGGACTTTCGAAAGCTTATTGCCCTTGGAATAATTGTCAAAGTTGGCAAGGGACGTGCTACGCATTATAAGATGTGTTAAACTGGATCAACTGTCAATATTAAAGCTAATTCAAAAAAGATATTATTCTTTTTAATAATCAAAGACGTTGCATGAAAAAAATATCCCGGTTATCCATGACTGTTTTTTTGTTTGGGGCTTTTTTTGCTTTTCAGGTTAAGGCTGAAACCATCGTGCCCGAGGGAGTCACCCATGTAGACTCGTATGCTGCAGACTTGAACGTCAGCAGTGATGCCACGATTGCGGTGACGGAAACTGTCAGTTATAACTATGGAAATCAGGCTAAGCTTGGTTGGACGCGGTATATTCCTTTGAATTATCGGGATCTTGGCGGTGCGAAAATTGCAATTAGTGTCAGCAATGTCACAGTGACCGACCAAGACAACAATCCATACGTTTTCCAACAAGCCAATTTCCAAAGCGGCGACAAAAAAGCAAACTATCTGGCACTGGCCATTGACTATGCGGATCAACCTTTTTCGGGTTCGAAAACCTATGTGATTCGCTATACGGTTGAGGGCGCGGTTAAATTTGGCGGTGTCAGCGACGAAATTTTTTGGAATGCCACCGGCGACAAATGGCCAATTTATGTCAAATATCCAGAAGTCACCATAGCCTTGCCTCAAAAAGTTGAGATCAGCAAGATAATCAAAGAATGTTTTATCGGCCAACATGTTGCCACCGTGCAGTGTATCAATCGGCTTGGTGGCAGAAGAGACATGGAGGCTGACTATTCCTACAAAGGCGTGGTTGCCGGAGAAGGAATAACCACAGTGCTTTCTTTTCCCAAGGGAATCGTTCAAAAAAAAGTTGTGGCTCAACAGACTTTTTGGCTGAAATTGAAAACGAATCGTAAAGTGCAGGAAACATTTTTGGCGGCGATATTTTTCTTTGTTGTGGCAATAATTTTGCTGTGGAGATATTTCAAAGCAATAGGAAACTTTTTTTCTTCAAAAAAATATTGGGAAGTGCTTTTGGCTTTTGGGAGAAAAATAAAATTACATCGTGTTCATGCGCATGCCAAACATCATGTCAAAAAACTCAGAAATAAAAGCAGGAAGTGGTGGATAACGGTTGGCGTGATTTTCGCAATCTTGTTTGCTTTGCTGGCACTTGTTTTTTGGAAAGTTGAAAAAACTTTGAACAAAATTTCAGTGAAAGGCGAATCAGTGGGCAGCCTTGTGCAAGCTGGACTTCCCAATCAGAGTCAGCTGAAAGGAGAAAGCGAAGATCGGATCAACATTTTGCTGCTGGGAATTCTGGGCGCCAATCATCAAGGTGGAGGCTTGAACACGGATAGCATTATGGTTGTCAGCATCAAGCCAAAGGCAGGAAAGTTGTCCGTGGTTTCCATTCCGCGCGATTTGTGGGTCACTGATCCTGGAAAGGAAACCAAAAGCAAATTGAATGCAGTTTATGTTTATGGGCAGGAGAAAGGAGCTGGACAAGGAATATCAGATGTTGAAAATATGATTGGCCAGATCACGGGACTTTCAATTGACTACACTGCAATCGTGAGCACTGATGGTTTCAAACAATTGGTGGACATTGTGGGCGGAGTGGAAGTTGATCTTCCCAAGCCATTTGACGAAGGTGCGCAATTTGCCGATGTTAATGTCTGCGATGCAGGCAATTACAATGTTCCAACGGGAGAGTTTCAAATCAAGAAAAAGAGAGGCAGGGTCGTTGCTCAATATCCTCTTTGCAAAAATAGCAATCCGGAATGTGGTGGAGATTTTCATTTGCCAGCTGGAAAAAACATCCTCACGGGTCAGCAATCACTCTGCTTTGTTCGTTCCAGATATCTCACCAGTGATTTTGAACGCGCCAAAAGGCAGCAACTTGTTTTGCAACAATTGAAACAGAAGATTGTCCAAATTGGTTTTGATGAATTTGGAAAGGTAAATTCCATTTTGGACACCTTGGGCGACAATGTTCAGACTGACATGCAACTCTGGGAAATGAGAAGACTTCTGGATTTGTATAATGGCATGAAAAATCCAAAAATTTATCAAAGAGTTTTGGAAGATTCAAAAGAAGGTTTGCTTTATGCTCCAGATCCCACGCCTGAGACAGGCTACATCCTGTTGCCACGAGGGGACAACTATGATCAAATTCGCAATCTTTTCCAAAATGTTTTCAATGACACCAAGGGGCAATCCGACATTAAACCAAAAATATAATTGCTGGTGGTTAATCTCTGCTAAAAATTAAAAACCATTAAGATGAACAAGTTAACTCCAGCGGAAAAAAGAGTCATTCTCGACAAAGGCACAGAGGCTCCTTTTTCGGGTGAGTATGTTAATAACAAAGAAGCTGGCGTTTATGTCTGCAAGCAATGCGGAAAATCGCTTTATGACTCAAAAGATAAATTCGAATCTTTTTGCGGCTGGCCAAGTTTTGACGAAGAAATCCCAGGCTCGGTCAAAAGAACGCTGGATGGTGATGGTCAGCGTACAGAAATCACTTGCGCCAATTGCGGGGCGCATCTCGGACATATTTTTGGAGGAGAAAATCTAACAGCCAAAAACATTCGTCATTGCGTGAATTCAATTTCAATGAAGTTTGTTCCGGGAAAAAAGGTATGAATACAAAAATAGTTTTAGCGGGCGGTTGTTTCTGGGGTTTGCAAGAACTTAGCAGAAAGCAGTTGGGCGTGGTGAGCACTCGAGTTGGCTATGCTGGTGGCAATCCGCCAGCTGGCGGAGAAAATCCAACCTATGAAAATCATGCGGGCCACGCGGAGGCGGTGGAAATTGAATATGACCAGGACAAAACCTCGCTTCAAAAAATTCTGGATTTTTTCTTTCAAATCCACGATCCCACAACTTTGAATCAACAAGGGAATGACCGAGGTTCTTCATATCGTTCGGCTATCTTTTATGCAAACCAAGCAGAAAAAAGTGAAGCGGAAAAAATGATTGAAATTGTGGAAAAATCTGGACGCTGGAAAAAACCAGTGGTCACAACGCTGGAGCCCTTGGAAAAATTCCATCTGGCGGAAGATTATCATCAGGATTATTTGCAAAAAAATCCCCAGGGCTACACTTGCCATTTCATTCGCTTTGGGAGTTATTTGTAACCAGGCTTGACAGTGAAGATTTTTTGGTTTAAACTGCCTGGAAGTTCTTTGCACTTCTAGCTTGAAAAGATTTTTTTGATTTCTATTTTTATGAAGCTGATGATTCCTTTTTCAGAATAATTGAAAAATAAAAGGGGGATAGAAACATGGGGATTAAAATTGATAACATCTGCTCTTTCAAGATTAAGGCCGTTGCTTGGCACAAAGTGCGTGGTCTCGGAAAGACAATTGAAATAGAGCCTGATAAGGCCGGCGAGGTGGAGGGTCCTTTTTCCGGGGAGCTTGGGCGTTGCCTTCCTTTGAGCAGGCATCCAATCAAATGTCAGGAAAGTGGTGATTGCGATGAAATTATTTTTTATCAAGTTCTTCCTGGAGTTCCTGCGATGTTTACCGATGGTGATATTTTTATTTACATAATGCACCACGCGGACAAGTTCAAAAGCAGGAAATGTGGCTAACTTTTCAAAACGGCAATTCTTTTAACGGTAGGGCTATCCTAGATAGCCCTACCAGTTTTTTTATTGTTCACCGTTACCTCAAATATTGGGGTTTTTTGACTAAAAATCCCTCAAAAAGGCATCTTCTGGATTTTTGGGTTTGACACGGCTTGGTTTTTGTGCTAGGCTATTACGTTATACAATTTATTTAAGTTCTTTCCACTATAATATTCCATAACTAAAAATGGTAGCTGCAAAATGAGAAAAATAGTCATTGATCCAACAAAAGCTAAAAAAGCTTTTGTTGTAGCAATAAAAAGAAATTTTCCTGAGCTGCGTATTTCAATTGATGAAGTTTTTCTTGAAGGAAATGTTTGTACCTGGAAAGAACAAAGAATTTCATCAATTTTCTTAGTCCAGGGATTTTTCGAACCTTTCGGTCTTGGAAACAGTGTTGGTGGACACATCTGCATAACTCTTATTGCAGAGGGTAATGTTAACAGGCATCCACGTACTTGGGCTACTTTTTTGTCCATAGACGACTGTTATGCAAAGTTAAAGCTAAAAAAGAAGCGTTTCAAAAAAGTTCTTTCTAAAGCCGCCTAAACAAAGGCGAAGGAGGGAGGTCATTAAATTATTATGACCCCCTCTTTTTCGTTGTTGCTAAAATTGGTGGTATAATGTGAGCATTAATAAAGAAACTATTAATAAGCAAGTTTTTTCACTATGCGTAAATTTTGCCTAACAGGTATTCCCGGAGTGGGGAAATCCTCAGCAATAACATAAAAAAGCTGCCATTTTCTTGGTAGCTTTTTTGTTGAAATTATTTTTTTAGATTTGCACTTCGCCTTCGGCTTCTTGAAAAAGCCAAGTGGAGAGATAGCGTTCGCCGGTGTCGGGCAAAACCACGACGATGGTTTTTTTCTTTTCATTCATCGACGCTTGAATGAAAAATATATTTAAAATTACTTGATGTTTGGATTGGCAAGTCTATGGGTTCATAGACTTGCCAGGGGATTTTTAGGATGCACATGTTTCCAGTGTTAAGCACGGTGTTTCTTTTTTTGGCTCAGACTGAAAGTCTTGAAAATCTCGTGGGTCAATTTGGATGACCACGCCTTCCTCTAATTTGATAATAACTTTGCAGCTGCACATGGTTTTTCGATTTTAAATTGTTTTTGAAAAGAGCTAAAACCCAAAGAACTATTTTGGACAACAAAAAAACCGGCTGCGGAGCCGATTTGCATTTTCTTGATTTTGATTTTGGAAAAATCGCTATCAAACATGCAAAAACAGCCTGCCGCCAAGAAGGGCGCAGCAGCAACAAGCTGAAGATTTTTTGTAGTTTTTCATTGTCATGAATCTACTGTAACAAAATTAAAATTTCAAGTCAAATTTCAGGAAATAAAATAAACTTTTCAAGAAAAAAAGTTCTTGGCTTGGCTTGAGCAAGAAGTTATTCGATGTTAGAATGAAAATAACTTAAAAGCCTAAAAAACCTAATATTTTTTACATCCATAAATCGATATATGGATGTGAGCGATTTTTGGGGAATATTTTTTGGGTTAAAATTTATGCTTGAATTTTTCAAAGACCAGCCGGAAATTTTGGCGGTTATGTCGGAGCGAAGAGACGGCTCAATGAAACTGTTGCAAAACAGTGATTTGAATTTGGAAAATCGAAAAAACTTTTTTCAAAAAATTAACCTCATTGGAAGCAAAATTGTGTCAGCTGAAATTGTGCACGGCAAGGCAGTTGAAATTGTCAATGGAAAAAGTCCTGAGTTGATTTTTGGCGCCGACGGACTGGTCACCAAGGACAAAAAAGTTTTTCTGACGGTTACGGTTGCTGATTGCATCCCGGTTTATTTTTGGGAGCCAGCGCAAAAAATTGTGGCGGTTGTTCATTGCGGTTGGCGGGGAATTCTGAGTGGAGTGATTGAAAATGCTTTGGTCAAAATTGTGGCCCTGGGTGGCCAGCCAGAAAAGTTGAAAGTCGCACTTGGCCCAGGACTCAACGCTTGCCATTTTGAAATCAAGGAAGATGTGCTGGGCGAATTTTCAAAGCATCCGGAAGCGATTAGCAATAGAGGTGGAAAAATTTTTGTCGACTTGAAAAGCATTTTACGAAAACAGTTGCTTGCGCTTGGAGTTGAGATTCAAAGTATTACAAGTGACAACACTTGTATATTCGAAAATGAAAACTATTTTTCTTTCAGACGCGACAAGCCTGCAACAGTTGAAGCTATGGTTGCCATTATTGGGCTTAAATAAGGAAAAAGAGATGTTTTTAATTTGAGCAATATTTAGCTTAGTGATAAAATAAAAGGGTATTAATACACCAGGGCAAGCCCTGGACCCTTCAGGCTCACGAGGCCCGTCTCGCCTTAGGCTCGCCGAGGTGGACAAGCCTCGTAGGCAAAAACCTTTTGTTATCGTCGCTTCCTCCAAAGGCGGACAGGCTGCTGCGAAATGAATTCGCCAGCCGGCGAATTCATTTCGCTCACTTCGCTAGATAATAAAGGCAGAATAAGTTTCCTGGGAGATATGATTTTTAGCACAATTATAATAATTAGAAAAATAAACTGTTTCTCGCCGTGAGAAATTCAGAGCTTATTTAACAGGGTAATATGAAAGAAGAACTCGAGTTGGTCAAAATTTTTCATGAAAAATTCAAGGCCCCAATTTTAAATACACCTGGGTTGATTCCTAAGGACAGATATAATTTAAGATATGCTTTAATGGAAGAGGAAGTCAGAGAATATCTGGAAGGGTGCAGAAAAGGGCGACCTGGAAAACATCGCCAAAGAGTTGTGCGATATTTTGTATGGCGTTTATGGGACGATTTTGGAGCATGGCTTGCAAGACAAAATTGAAGATATTTTTTGGGAAGTTCACAATTCGCACATGAGCAAAGACTATAGCCCCTACAAAATGATTAAGGGTACTGGCTATTTCAAACCCAATGTCAAAAAGTTTTTTGAAACAGAAAAAATGATAAAAATTTTTCAGCAAAAAATACTCCTTTTTAAGGGAATATTTTTTGTTGTTTGTTGCTAGGCTTTGGTTTCTGTGTGAGATTTTTCCACCAGTTCCTTTATTTCACGAACGAATCCCAATTTAGCTTCCAAAATGCCTTCTTTCTTTTTGAGGTGAGCCAACTTGAATTCCTTCTTGAATTTTCCTTCGCAACAAAAAAGTTCCATTTCTTCACCAGCTTCTTGATCGTACATATGTTTGTTGTGCTTAAGGGGAATTAATATTTTCATTTCGACCTTGCATATTTAATACCATCTCAAAGGAGTTTAATTTCAGCAAAATTCAATGATTGTATTTTTCGCAAGAAGGTTATTTTTCTGTGGATAACTTTGCTTGCTTCTTTATTTTTATGGTATAATAAAAAAGTATTAACCCTCCTGCGACGCTTCCTTTCAAGGCAAGCACTCACTATGCTTAATAATAAAAACCTTAACTAGTTTTTCCAAAAAAATAATCAAAAAAATATGCGCAGCAAAATATTCGTTTCAAGTTTGACGAATTTGAGTTTCGTTTTGATTGCCTTGTTTGCTTTTGTTTTTGAAATTGTTTTCTTTGTTCCCGAGGCCAGGGCAGCCATGGGTTTTGCTTGTGGAATGTCCAGCGTAATGGATGCTGATAGTAATCTTTACAGCACCGTTGCGGTTGGTTCTCAATGTTGGATGAAGTCCAATCTGATGACGACCAAATATCCAGATGGCACTGCCATCGCGCGCGGGCCAGTGACGGCAACGTGGGATGGGACTGACCATAGCTATTATGTTTATCCGCCTAACACCTCCAACAACGCTGAAGAAACGCTAGCCAACATTAAAACTGGTAACCTCGGTTTTCTATATCAATGGAACGCAGCCATGCATGGCTCGACCACTCCAGGTGTTCAAGGTGTTTGTCCAAGTGGTTGGCACGTGCCAACTCACGATGAATTCACCACCCTTGAAAGAGCAGTTTGCACCTCTGGCACTTGCGCCACCGATTTTCCTTTTGATACAACTGCTACTGGTTGGCGAGGCACTAATGAGGGTTCTAAACTTTCCACCGAAACTTCTGGTGGCACCAATTCTACTGGGTTTACGGGACACTTGGCTGGCTATCGTGATATTACTGGGGGGTTTTTTAATCATTCATCCGTCGCCACATTCTGGTCATCTTCTGAATTTATGTCTTCTTTTGGATGGGCTCGATCTCTTAGTGCTGAACAACAGAAAGTCGAACGTATTCCCGCTTATAAGCTAAACGCTTTTTCTGTCCGTTGCGTTTATAACACTCCACTTTTAGTTAATGGTTCTTGCGGCTCTGCCAATGGCACCACGGTTTCTTCGGCTCCAGCCTCAAATCTTTGCGCTACTGGCACGGCTTCGGCTGTCACTGGCGCTGGTGCTTGGTCCTGGTCATGTCTTGGTTTGGGTGGAGGTTCCACGGCTGTTTGCGGAGCCAACACGTCCAATTTCACGTGCGGAACGTCGACCGTGCAAGATATTGATGTCAATCTTTACAGCACCGTTACCATTGGTTCGCAATGTTGGTTGAAAGAAAACATGATGACAACCAAATATCCCGATGGTGCTGCTATTACACGTGGTCCTGCGACTGCAACTTGGGATGCCACTGATCATACCTATTATGCC
>CAIOVI010000001.1 GCA_903861715.1 uncultured bacterium | reverse complement strand
GACAATGAAGCCTCGTTGAAAAAATATTTTCCTAAGCTAACTTAAAAATAATGTGTCATCTGGAGTCGGCCGTGGATTGGTGACGCAGGGTTGCTTTTCTTGTTTAAAAATAATGTGTCATCTGGCGTCGGCCGTGGATTGATGATGCAGGGTTGCTTTTCTTGTGATAGTTTATAAAGAAGGGTTTTAATTGAAAGCTTAAAATTTTGTAAGATATTTTTTAATATGCGAATTTACATTAAAGTTTCGCCGCGCTCTTCCAAAAATGAAATTGTTAAAGTTTCTGAGGGGGAATACAAGGCGAAACTCACAGCTGCGCCAGTAGATGGCCAGGCCAACGAAGCGCTCATCAAATTGCTCGCCAAGTTTTTTGGTGTTTCCAAAAGCGCCATCACCATCGTCGGCGGCAAAACCGCCAAAATTAAAATGGTGGATGTGGATTTAAATTGCTGAATTGTTACATTGCTAAATCTATTATTGTGTCATCGCGTTCGCCCTGAGTGGAGTGGCGATCCAGAGCCATGTAGCGTCCTGGATTGCTTCGGAGGATTACCTCCTCGCAAAGACAAAACTTTTAATATTTTTGGCAAATAAAAAACACGATAATTTCGTGCTTGAGAAAATGTTTGTGGGTAGTAGCTATGAAATTAGCTACTACCCGTGAATAGAATTTTGCTATTTTTGAGAAATAATTATACCTTTTAAGAGTGCGCTAGTAAGTTTAGAGTTAATCCTAGCGCGTATTTTTTCAAAATGCCATTTCTCGATGTACTCAGGATCACGACTTGTAGTGTCGTTTACTTCAAGCTGGAGATTTAGCTTGGGGAATCTTTGCGAAAAGCGATATACATCAGCTCTCAAATAATCCAATTTCCAAGCCGAAAGCATGTGTTGAGCTTCATCACTGGTGGCATAGCGTTTTTCAATTTTTTTAAAAGTAGAACTTAACTTTGAATCAACCAATAATCCTGCAAACCAGCGACGAAATGAAAAAGTCATGTAATAAAGTGGATTCTGAATCATAATAAGCCTTTTTTTGAGTAGACGGTTTTTGAAATAATTTTTTCCCCAGCGCCTTGCAAAAAAGATATGAGAATCTTTTTGCAAGGCGCTGGGAGGTTTAGTTTTAGGCCTTATCATTCATAAGCTGAAAAGATGCATAGAGTGAATAGCCTTTAGCGAAAGCAGAAGCCAAAACCCATATTTCTGAAAAAGAACAAGAAAGAAAGTCGAAGATCGTAGCCGCAAACAAAAGTCCTAAAATAGTTTTAACTTTAGCGTGATTTAATTTACGAGTGCTTTTTCTGGCAATAGGCAACATTGAAAGAAATGTTGTGAACATTGCTGGCGGACCAACTAACAATCCCCAAGTCATTTCCTTGGGTCCATGCGTAGCTACTTCTGCAATATTTCCCCAGCAAGCCATGCTAAGGAGAAAAAGGCAAAGGAAGCATATCTTGAGAAGAATTATAGATTCCGACTCAGCTTCTCGTTGCTTTTTAAACAAATGCATTGATGTTAGGACACCAATTAACACTAAAGCTAACCCCTTGAGAATTAAATCTGTCATAATAAACCCCTTTTTATTTATGCCCCAAATCGGAGCGTTGATTGTTGACTTCTTAAAAAATCTGAAAATTTATTCACTTTTTAATGTCCAATTACTAACTGTTAATCTTAGCACAGAAAAATGTTTTTGTCAAACGAAATTAGATAAAACAGCTTAAATAAGGCAAAATATCGATATTTTTTGTCATTGCGAGCCTGTAATCAGGCGTGGCAATCTAGGTGGACTTCAAGGAGCTAAGCTCCTGAATACAGGAGCTTAGCTCCTTGGATATTTGGATAATTTTTAACAATATAGCAATAGAGTAAGTTAGCAATGTATTTCGGTTGACATTTCTTCAAAAATTACCTATACTTTACCAATTGTGGTATAATTTTCGATAGGCTCTTTGAAAATAAAATGTATCAAGTCAATCAGGCAATCGCCGTTGTGTGTCTCACTTTGTTCAACACAGCTGATATGAACAGATAAAAAACGGATAAAACAAGATCACGGATAAATCAGTGATTAGTGAAAATTTGTTAAAAATTTGTGTAAATCAGTTTATGTCGAGCGAAGCGAGGCATATAAGGGAGGAAAGTCCGGACATTCAGCTCCGATTTATCGGAGCAAGGGTAGTGGGTAACGCCCATCGCCAAGGCGCAAGCTTTGGCAGAGGTGCGAGCAGAGACGCTTTGATGTGAAAACATCAAAGCGCCCTATCGGATGATAGGGCGAGCTTCTAGGTTAAAACCTAGGAGGTGAAACGGCTAAATCCTTACTTGGATGCAAGGCCGTATCGCCAGTGCGTAGCACTGGAAATTTCAATAACCAAGATATAAATTCCCTGCCTACCGGCAGGCAGGCAAACAATATCCAATAATAAATTTCCAAATCACAAAACAGAGATGTTTGTTAGTCATAGGCTGATCCGCCTTTGGCGGAAATTTTGGCAGTTGATTCGCCAGCTGGCGAATTGCATTTTGTTTGGTGTTTGTTTCTTGTAATTTGTAATTTCCATTGCTGCGCAATGGCGGGGTGCCGCTTGAGCGTATTAGCAATAATGCGCCTAGATAAATGATTGCCTCAGACAGAATCCGGCTTATCGGTTGGTTTGATACATTTTGTTTTTGAAGGAAAAAATTTTAGAAACGTAATAGAGATAAAATAGAAATAATGTAGAAATAAGATTGTCATCGCGAAGATTTTTGTAATCGAAAATCTGTGGCGATCCAGCGCTATGCAACGTCCTGGATTGCTTCGTCATCCTGCTGGCTGACTCGCAAAGACAGAATATCTTTTCGTAGTTTCGTATCGGTTTACGTAATTTTGTATTTATTTTGTAATTTCGTAGGACTATGAAAAAAAGATCCGAATTATTTTTTAGTGCGGTGCAGGTGCCAGTGGATGGACTGATGATAATCTTGGCCTCTTTGAGTGCGTTTTCAATTCGCAACCTGCCAGAGATTTTGTTGCTCAAGCCGAAGCTCTATCATTTTCCACTCAAAACCTATTTGACGGTGATTTTTATGTTGACTCCTTTGGTGCTGGTGATTTATGCAATTGAGGGTTTGTATAACTTGCAGGTGACGCGCAAATTTTGGCACGAAGCTTTGAAAGTTTTTTCAGCCACTTCCATTGCCTTGGTGGCAATCATTGTCGCCATTTTTTTGCGCAGAGAATTTTTTTCTTCACGTTTCATTATTTTGGCGGGCTGGGGGCTGACGGTGATTTTCGTGGCAGTGGGCAGGTTTCTGTTGCGAAAAATTCAAAAACATTTTTTGATTTCTCGCGGGATGGGCGTGCATCAAGTGTTGCTGATTGGGAGCAATGGAAAAATGGACAAGATCAAAAAAATTATCGAAAAAGACCCCGGCTTGGGTTATCGTATTGTTGATCACATCAACTCCGGCAGCTTGCAAATGATTCGCCAAATCAAAAAACAAATGGGCTTGGATGAAATCATTGTTTGTGATTCAATGCTCACTGATTCAGAACAAGAAAAACTGATTGACTATTGCGCCATCAACAACGTGGCGTATAAATTTATTCCGACTACTTTGCAAACTGCTCGTTTGGAAGCAGGAATTTTCAGTGGCGAGCCAATCATTGAAGTGCGCAACACGCCTTTGGAAGGCTGGGGCAAAATTCTCAAAAGAACTTTTGACATCGTCGGTTCAATTTTTTTGATTGGGCTTTTTTCGCTGTTGATGGCTTTGGTGGCGCTGCTGATCAAAATCGAATCTTTCTTTGAAAAGAAAAAAGGTGGTCCGATTATTTATAAAAATGAACGCATCGGTGGGGCTGGCAAAAAATTTGAGGTGCTCAAATTTCGCTACATGAAATGGGACATGTGCACTGACCCAAACACACCTGAAGGACGCCAGGCGATTGAATTCGAAAAGAAACTGATTGAGAAAAGAAGTTTAAAGCAGGGACCGCTTTACAAAATCAAAAATGATCCAAGAAAGACTCGCATTGGAGCATTCATTGAAAGATATTCCATCGATGAGCTGCCGCAATTTTTCAATGTTTTGAAAGGCGAAATGAGTTTGGTTGGGCCGCGTCCGCATCAACAACGGGAAGTGGAGAAGTATAGTGAATATCACCGCCGCCTGCTGACCATCAAGCCAGGCGTGACGGGACTGGCGCAAGTTTCTGGGCGCAGTGATTTGGAATTTGAAGACGAATACAAATTGGATGTTTACTACATCGAAAATTGGTCACTTTGGCAAGATATCCAGATTTGCCTTAAGACTGTGCTGGTGCTGTTCAAGAGACGGCGAAACTAAGTATTTCTCTACGAATTACGAATTTGTACGAATGTACGAAAATCCCACAAATCTGCAAATTGGCTACCTGTCTACTGGCAGGCAGGCGAATATACTAATATACAAAAAAAGAGCTGTCATCGCGAGCATTTCTGTAATCGGAAATGCGTGGCGATCCAGAGCTAGGCATTGCCCTGGATTACTTCGGATGAGTACATCCTCGCAAAGACATATTTATAAAATATTTATAAATATAGTTATTTTGATCGATTTGACAAAAATGACAAAAAAGACCATAATTAAAAAAGAAGGAAATAGGCTGATGAATTGTCTGGTCAACCATTTAGGACTATTTCTCAATAACTAATCAGTAATTAATGAAACACAATTATGACGCAAGTAAGACCCACAGACCAGGAATTTCTAGAGTTCGCTGTTAAGGCACTCGTGGACACTCCTGAAGATGTTCGAGTTGAAAGAAAAATCGATGAAATGGGCGTTCTCATCACTCTGGATGTGAATCCTGCTG